>JAILHI010000031.1 GCA_024695865.1 Candidatus Gastranaerophilales bacterium | reverse complement strand
ACTTGTGTGGAACAGCCGCCATGCCCCCAGTAGTTAAGGTATGTTATGCTGTTTCCTATGGCTAAATAATTATACGAAGTGTCCGAATAGTCCATTTTATAATTGTAATATTCGGCAGATTGATTTAATTTTTCTTCTAAATAATTTATTTGTGCATTTAATTTTGTTAGATTTTTGCTTTGTGCCTGTTCATGTTTTAACAGAAAATAAATGCCGAAAAAGGCAGATAATACAAAAATTACAACAGCAATTAATATCAGTATTAATTTTTTAGGAAAGAATATTTTATCTTTTTTAATTAAATCTTTCATAACTGTTTCTTAAAATCTTTAATGACTATAATAAGATACTATATTCATAGACTGCGGTCAATACCTTGCGTTCAATATGCTGATAATATTTAATTATGTTTGAAAATAATGCTGATATTGAACATAAAAAGACAATTTTGTTAAAAGCAATAGGTAAAGTTGTTTATCAACAAAGGAAGTTGCTTAAAAAAGGTATTAATAAGTTTTCGTTTGAATACGATATTGGTAACGGTTTGTTATCCCGTTTGGAAAACGGAACAAGTGATACTAAAATTACTACGCTTTGGAAGTTGGCAAATGCTTTTAATATGACTTTTGCGGAATTTGCTTGTTTGATTGAGAAAGAATTACCTGCTGATTTTAATTTTTACGATGATTAATTCACGATTTTAACTGTTTTAGTTTTTTGTTGGCAGATAAATCTGTTCATCTGTCACTTGATTTTATTGTAAATATCATTATTACTTTAAATATGAAGTTAATAGTAAGAATTTTTTTATTTTTATTTTTATTTTTAACCCCTATTTCAATGAACGGTATGACGATTACGGGCGGGGTATCGATGACAGACCGTGTTCCCGACGGTTTTTTCGGCAACTGGAAAGTTATGGCGGTACGTGCAAATGCGAGCAATTTTGAGATGTTTGCGCCATATTCCGTAGAAATATGGAACTTAACAAAACAAAATGACGTCATAACATTAACAAACCCTGTTTCGGGAGCGAGTGCTTCCATAACAGTAAAAGATGCAACAACTGATACCTTTACTTTTCAGAGAGTAACGGGCGATGCAAAAGAAACCGTAACTGAAATGGCGACATTAGTCTTGCGGGGCGATAACTTTGTCGGCACCGATACAATGGCTGTCCGTTACTATAAGAACGGTAATCTTGTTAAAACCGAAAATGTCGAATACCAATTGAAAGCATATAAAATTTCGGGAAATAGTTTAAACGATATTTTTGGTGTAAAATAAAACCAAAAGGAATATGTGATGAGTGAAAAGCAAGAATTAACGTATGATGTCGTCATTTTGGGCGGCGGGCCTGCGGGTCTTTCGGCAGCGATTTATGCGGCAAGAGGAAATGTTAAAACCGCAGTTGTGGATATAACAATGTTCGGCGGCCAGCCGAGCAACTATCTTGAAATAGAAAATTACCCGGGATTTTCTATTTCGGGCGGGTATGAATTAATGGAAAAATTTGAGGAACATGCCGACAAATTCGGTGTGGATAAATACCCGATGGAAGAAATTGAGTCCGTTGATTTAAAATCTGAAATTAAAACGGTTGAAACACTTGAACATACTTTTAAGGCAAAAAGCATAATTATAGCAACGGGCGCACAGGCAACGAAACTCGGTATAGCGGGTGAAAAAGAATTTACGGGTCGGGGTGTAAGTTATTGTGCGGTATGCGACGGCGCTTTTTACAAAAACAAAGTTGTCTGCGTTGTAGGCGGCGGAAATGCTGCCGTTGAAGAAGCATGCTATCTTACGAAATTTGCGGATAAGGTTTATATTATCCACCGCAGAGATAAGTTAAGAGCCGATAAAATCGTTCAGGAGCGTGCTTTTGCAAACTCTAAAATCGAATTTGTCTGGAACTGTGTTGCAAAAGAAATCAAAGGAACAAAAACCGTAGAAGGTATTCTTGTTCAAAACGTCAAAACAAACGAAATGTCAGAAATTAAGACAGACGGTGTTTTCCCCTATATCGGTTTTACTCCGAACGTTGACTTGTTCAACGGTCAGGTTAAACAGACCCCGCAGGGCTTTATCGAAACAGATGTCAATATGGCAGCATCAATCGAGGGCGTATATGCGGCGGGTGATGTCAGAAATACTCCGTTAAGACAGGTAATTACGGCAGCCGCAGACGGTGCCGTTGCAGCATGCAGTTGTGTAAAATACCTCGAAGAACGGGAAGCAAAAGTCAAAATCGAACAAAAAGTATAATATTTTAAATAATGGATATCCCTTTCAGTGAAAACGGGGTTATAATTCCCGAAAATATAATGAAAAGAGAAACGGACATTGAGGCTGTGGCGATTGCTCTTGCAAAAATGACCGAGGACGAAATATTGTGGGAAAAAGAGTCCGCCTTTCATTCTATTTCAATTTGCGAAAATCCCGTCGGAAGATTTATGAAATACGGAATCAGTTTTCAGGCGGGAAGAATAAATTCCCCTCTGTATAAAGGGAATATCCCGTATCTTAACTATTTTTTATCGGCTTATCTTTTGAACCCCAATGTCAAAAATCTTCTTGTAATCGGTTTTGGTACGGGGATTTTGGTAAAACAGTTTGAAAAACTTTTTTCTAAACTGAAAAGAATTGATGCCGTTGATATTGAGGAAAACATTCTTTCAATCGCATCAAGGTTTTTTGATTTTACCGAAAGCGATAAATTTCACTTTCATTTACAGGATGCACTTGTTTATCTTAGGGATAACAAGCAAAAATATGACCTTATTATTGCCGATGTTGCTGGAAATGAGGGTGTTGATGAAAGATTTTTTGACGATGAATTCTTCAAAAATATAAAAAAATCACTTGCAAAGGACGGTATTTTTGCCTTTAATTCCTGTGCAAATATTGATTTTGACGACAGCGAAAACACTTTCTTCGGCTTTACGGTAAATCAGTATAAAAAATATTTTAAAAACTTTGCGGTTTTTAACGGCAAAACTTCGGACAGATTGTATTACAAAATCTTTTTTGATATCGATACAAGGGCGGTCGATATTACAAACGCAATTTTTATTGCTTCGGATAAAAATTTAGATGAAAATACTTTTAAAACCCCTGATGTTAAGGCTTTGGAAAAAATACAAACAATCGGCGTTGATTTGCGGGATTATCTGAACGATTTGCATAAGATATATCAGTAGCGTAAACAGGCAGATTTTTCTGATTTTTGACAGATTAATCCAATACTTTATCCACAATATATCTCGGTCTTGCCTTTACTTCGGTAAAAATTTGTCCGAGATATTCTCCGATAATGCCTATGCATAAAATCTGAATACCGCCGATAAACGAGATTGCCGCAACGATTGTCGCCCAGCCCGGAACTGTCAGAACACTTAAATTGAATAATTTTTCCAAAATAGCGCTCAAACCTAATAAAAACGAACAAAACGAAATCAAAATACCCGTAAAAGTAACCAATCTCAAGGGTACGGTGCTGAAAGATGTTATACCCTGAATTGCAAGCGAAAACAGGTCGAACATTGAGAATTTTGATTTTCCCGCTTCTCGTTTTTTTACATCGTAGTAAACTATTGCGGGATTGTTGCCGAGTTCCTGAAAAACGCCTCTTAAAAAGATGTTGTGTTCGGAATATTCGGACAGCGCCTCAACGGTTTTTCTGCCCACAAGTCTGTATTCGGAATGGTTCGGACAAGTTTTTGCACCCAGCAAATTCATTACCTTATAAAATGAAAGTGCACAGATTTTCTTGATTACGGAATCGTCGTTTCTGTCGTTTTTAACACCATAGACAAGGTCGTTACCCTCTTTGAATTTTTGGACAAATTCGGATATTTTGTTTTCATCTTGCTGTAAATCTGCATCAATCGTAATACAGCAATCAAACTCAAAGTTTTTTAATTCCAGCATACCTGCAAGAATGGCTTTTTGATTACCGAAGTTTCTGACAAAAGAAATTGCTTTAATTTTTTGCGGATTGTTTTTGTGATTTTCTTCGATAATTGAAAATGTTTTGTCTTTACTTCCGTCATTAACAAGAAATAAAAAACTTTTTTCCGAAATTTCCTGTTTTTGTTCAAGTTCGGATAATACCGAACAAAGTCTGTCGATAGTTTTTTGCAGAACTTCTTCTTCGTTGTAACAGGGAATTACCAAAGCCAAAACAGGATTTTGCATTTTTTGCCTTTCTTAAAGGGTATATATAAATAATAATTTATTTTTGAAAATTATGCAAACAAATTAAGATGCGGATTGTTTGTTTCTTTCGGCACGTTTTTTTAACAGTTGTCGGTATCTTATAAGCCCGAGCGGTCTGAATTTATAGTTTCCCGTTCCTAAGTATTTTTTATTTTTTTCATAGTCAAATTCTTTTTCCCAGCAGGCAATTACGACTGTTGCAACGCAGTTGCCGATTAAGTTTACGGTTGTTCTGCCCATATCGAGAATCTGGTCAATACCGAGAAGAATCGCAACCCCAATCAAAGGGTAATGGAAACTTGTTAAAACACCCGCAAGAACGACAAGCGTAACTCTCGGGATACCTGCCATACCTTTACTTGTGAGCATCAAAACGAGCATAATGGTCAACTGTTGTGCGAGCGACAGTTCAATATTGCAGATTTGTGTGGCAAAAAGAACTGCAAGAGATAAGTATAAAGTGCTGCCGTCCATATTGAACGTGTATCCTGTCGGCATTACAAACCCGACAATATTTTTCGGAACACCGAAGTCTTCCATGATTTTCATTGCTTTAGGCAGTGCGGCTTCTGATGTTGCCGTTGTAAAAGCAAGCAGGGCGGGTTCCTTTAAGGCTCTTATCAGACCCGAGAAGGAAACGTTGCAAATTCTGCAAACGACCGTCAAAACGGATAACAGGAAAATGATTAAAGACAGATACAGGGCAATAATTATCTTTGCGTAAATAACCATTATGCCGAGACCGTTGGTTGCAATAGTGTGAGAAATGGCGCCAAAAACGCCAATCGGTGCAAAAAACATTACCAATTCGGTGAATTTAAACATAATGTCTGTCATTGACTGCAAAACGTCAAGAACGGGCTTTGCCTTTTGTCCTATTGCGCAAACCGCTATTGCGAAAAAGATTGCAAATACGGCGATTTGAAGCAGGTCGCCTGATGCCATTGCGTCGATAATACTTGTCGGGAAAGCGTGAACAATAATGTGGGAGAGGATATCCCACGTACTGCCGCCCAAATCCGTCTGCGCCATATTTGAAACAGTGTCTATGGTTCCGCTGACGAGAGCGGTGTTGTCAAAACCCACGCCCGGTTTGAAGATATGCCCCGAAAACAATCCTATAAAGAGAGCAATTGTCGTTACGACTTCAAAATAGATAATTGTTTTTAAACCAAGCCTGCCGAGCGCACGAATGTTTCCGTGACCTGCAATTCCCGTAACGAGAACAGAGAACAGCAACGGCGCAATAATCATTTTAATCATATTTAAAAACACTTTTGCCAAAGGCTGCATCTTCGCCCCAAAGGACGGAAACAACCAGCCGACCAGAATGCCGGCAATAAGCGCTATAAATATCATTGTGGTTAATTTAGATTTTTTCAAGTTATCACTTCCGTTTTTGATTATACTTTAAATAGGGTTAATTTTAAAATTTCAAAAAGTTAATGTAAATTTCTGTTACAGAAATTAAAGTTTTCAAAAAAATGGACGATAATAGAAGTATAAGAAATCAACAAGGAGAGATTATGAGTATTTTATCCAGATATTATTACAAGAAGTATATGCAGAGAACTCTCTCTAACAGAATGGCAAATGCTTACGGTAATGCAGATTTGAACGATATTACACAGGAAGTAAACGAAGTACGTTCGGCTTTAAGTGCAATAAATGAGTCTTATGAATCAGCGGCATCGGGATTTTTTGCAAGCTCGGGTCAGTTAATTCAGGTGACAGAGTAAAAACAGATTTTAAAACAGATTAAAAAATTTGCGATTGAACGAGATTTGACCGCAAATTTTTTTTGTTATAATCTGAAATCGAGCGGACGAGTGGCGGAATGGTAGACGCACCAGTCTTAGGAACTGGCGCCTTTGGTGTAAGAGTTCGAGTCTCTTCTCGTCCAAATAAGACTCCGACAACTTTTTGTTGACGGAGTCTTATTTATGAGAGTGAGGCGAGAAGTGTAAATTACAGCAAGTTTGAGAAAAAGTGACAGGAAAAATTGAGAAATGTATAAATATGTTTTCAATTACTTTTTTTCATTTTGATTAAATTTTTTTCAAGTTTTTGTTTTAATCCGCATAATAATTTAAAAATTTCATGTTTTAACTCAACTACAGCTTGTTTTGTCAATTTATAGTTACTATCACCATGTACAATTCTATTTCTTGTTTGTATTAAATCGTTAATATGTTTATAAAAACCATATTTATATGCTTGTTTTTTATTAGGGCGAGATTTTGCTAATATATGATTTATTTTATT
>JAILHI010000020.1 GCA_024695865.1 Candidatus Gastranaerophilales bacterium | reverse complement strand
TAGTCTGCAAAGTCGAATATAAAAGGCTGACAAATAATTACAGGGTTGATTTTGATTAGTTGCAAAATATTGCAATCATTACTGTTCACACAATTTTAGAAGAAAATCCCAAAAAAGAATTTAATATTACGTACCTTTCTGTTGCAATTAAGTGGGCTATAAGAAACGAACTTAGACGCCGCTACAACTGGTATACCGCCAAAGCTGATGATGACATGGAAAAAGGTCAGGTCAGAGAAGCGGTTTATGAAACAATACTTTCGATTGATGAAATGGCAGAAGGCGAAAATCCGCAGCAAATAAAAGATTCTTCAATGAATCAGGAGGATTTTGCAGAATTGCAGGAACTTAATGTTGCAATAAGGGAAGCAATTAAAAAACTTCCCATCAGATACAGGGAAATTATTGAGGCACGTTTTTATCATGACAAAAAATTAAAAGATTTGTCTGCCGATTATGACCTTTCGCCTTCCAGAATCACAAGAATTATTCAAAACGGTTTAGAAAAAGTTCGTGTAGAGTTAAGGCGGCAGGGGCTTGTATAAACAAGGAGAACAATAGATGGGTGTTTTAAAAGTTCGTGTATACGGAGACGAAGTTCTCAGGCAAAAAGCAAAAGAAGTATCAAAGATATCAAAAAAAATCCATACTCTTGCCGAAAACATGCTTATGACCTTGTATTCTTATAACGGTGTGGGACTTGCTGCTCCGCAGGTTGGCGAAAGCATCAGAATGTTTGTTATCGATGTGTCTGAAGCAAATCAACCTAAGCACCCTATATTTTTTATTAATCCCAAAATTATCAAAAAATCAGGTGCTGTTAACAGTTATGAAGGATGTTTGAGTTTTCCTGAAGTTTATACCGATGTCAGACGCTACAAAAATGTAACAGTAAAGGCGCTTAACCTTTCAGGTAAACCGTTTGTTGTAGAAGCAAAAGATGGTGAACTTCTGGCGATAGCAATTCAGCATGAGTTTGACCATCTGAACGGCAAACTCTTTGTTGACCATGCAAGAAATCGCTTTGAAACAGATGAAAAACTTATTTCCAATAATCTTAATCCAATAGAAATGGAATATTTTTTGGAAGAGCCGGAACTAGAAGAAGAGATAGCTAAGGAATCGCCAAAACAAGATGAGCAAGAAAATTAAACTGGTTTTTTTAGGGACGCCGAAAATCGCCTGCAAAGCGCTTGAGGATTTTTGCAAAACAGAAGATATTGAGGTTTGTGCTGTTGTAACTCAACCCGACAAACCCGCAGGCAGAGGGCACAAAATGGCTGAACCTCCCGTAAAAACTCTCGCTAAAGAGTTGGGTATAGAAGTTTTTCAGCCTGTTTCAATAAGAAAAGATGTGCAGTTACTTGAAAAGCTAAGAAGTTATAATGCGGACTTTTTTATAACTATTGCATTTGGACAAATTTTATCACAGGAAGTTTTGTATATTCCCAAAATGGGAACAATCAACCTTCATGCCTCACTTTTACCCGAATACAGAGGTGCAAATCCAATAGCACGAGCAATTTTTGATGGCAAAAAAGTTACGGGTGTAACAACAATGCTGACATCTATCGGTGTTGATGAAGGAGATATTGTAAAGGTTGAAAAAATTGATATAACCGATGAAATGACGACGACAGATTTAGCAATAAAAATCTCCGACATTGCATCAGATATTTTGATTGAATCAATGAAAGGACTTTTAGAGGGAAATATAACCCCTGTTCCGCAGGAACACGACAAAGCAACTTTTGCACCGAAATTTACTAAGGAAGAAATGTTTATAGATTTTTCAAAATCTGCTTTCGAAATTCAAAACATGGTCAGAGCATTGTACCCTAAAGCAAATTGTTATTATGGCGATACACTTGTAAAAATTCTTGAAACAAAAGCAGTCGACACATATGCACTTCCTACAGGATGTGATTGCACAAATTTGCTTTCAACAGTTGAAAACGGAGCGATAATAGCAAAAGATAAAAACGGCTTGTATGTAAAAACAGGCGAGGGAATTCTTTTCATAAAAACTCTAAAACCCGAAGGTAAAAAAGAAATGTCTGCTCTAGCGTGGGCTTGCGGACTAAAGACCTTAGGGTGTTTTAGATAAAAATCTACCGACAGGTTTTGCCTTTATTTTTTCACAAATATCCCTTTTGCAAAGTCAAAAAGCGGCTCTTGCGGAACTGTGTTTTTTAATTTAACCGTAAAATCGTTATCGCTGGGCAGACCCAATTTCAGCCTTGCTATTGCATTTGTTGTATCTTCTTTATCATTTTGGTCAATATCCACCACTAATTGTGACTTTATAATCACACTCTTTTTGTCGCTATCAACCGTCAAATACCTGAATGCGTGAGGATATTCAATCATAGACGGAGTTGTAATATACAAAACATTGTTTCTTTGCGCCGCATGTGATGCGTGATAATGTCCGCTCAATACAATTATGACGTTATTGTGCCTGTCTAAGACATCAAAATATTCATTTCGGTTTGTTATTTCATGCGAAGGACTTTTAAATGGCGGCAATAGCGGGAAATGTTGAACTATTATCACTTTTTTGTATGGGTAAAGTGTCAAGGTTCTGTCTAAAAATTGCAAAGTATCTTTTGAGAATGTACCTTTGGAAGTGATTTGTTTATCGTTTGTCCCATCCATAAATATAATGAGGTATTCCCCTTTAATTATAAAATAACTTGTTGATGTAAGATTTAGCCATGCGCAGTTTTTATTGATTTTTTCGATAATTTTTTGTTTTGTTAACCCGCCGTTAACCCCGACATCGTGGTTTCCTACAACGGGATAAAATTCCATATTTAAATCTTTTGCATTTTTTAAGAAAATATCAAATTCGTTTTCATCGGGCTTATTCACCATATCTCCGGAAAATACCACAATATCAGGATTGAGAACATTTACCTTTTTTATTGCTCTTTGAAACATAGGCAAAGATTGTGCAAACTTTCTTACAGGTTTGTCATTATTTTTTGTGTCAAGGTGAACGTCAGAAAACTGAACTATCTTTATTTCTTGTGTAAAACCTACATCTGCACCTATAAAAAGCGTAATTGTGAATAGTATTAATGCAATGAGGATAAAACTGATTTTTTTAAACATAATAAGATTTCCTTATGTCAAAATTCTTTTCACTTTGTCGACTTCGCCAAAAAAGAGTTTTGCGTTTTTCTTAAATTCTTCGGTATCACCGCTGACATAAAACTCTCGCAAGCCTTCTCCTGTGCGGTTAAGCCACTTGTTATTAATCAAAAACTCTTTAGTTTTGGCAGTTACGCATACGGCAGGGTTAATAAAAA
>JAILHI010000010.1 GCA_024695865.1 Candidatus Gastranaerophilales bacterium | reverse complement strand
GGAATCATTACCGTCGCCCATTGTAATAATAGAACCGTTGCCGTAGAAAACGAGGTTGTTATCACCGTCACCGAAATCAGCTATGTTGTATTTACCGAGCATGAATACGTCGTCATCGCCGGAGCCTGTTTGAATGACTTTGCTGTCGCCAATAGAAACCATTGATTGATTACCGTTTCCTGTACGGATAATTCCGCCTGTTCCGTAATGCTCAATATTGTTGTCGCCGTTACCAATGGCAATGTTAGAACTGTTGCCGTTTGAGATAACGGTTTGGTTGCCGTTTCCTGTACGAATGTTGTTATAATCTCCGACAGAGCTTATGGTGTGGTCGCCGTCGCCCGCCAATACTGCGCACTCGTCGCCGTCTACTGATATTTGACTGTTTCCGTTTCCGACTCTTACGGAGGTGTTGTTTCCCTCAAGTTTTACGTTGTGGTTTCCGTCACCAAGGTTGTATGACGTTACTATGTCTTTGTTTCCATAGTCATAGTCCACAAGACCATTTTTGAGGGCTTCTACAAAAATACCCATGTTAATATATTCTCTTTTCTCTAGTGTGGTTACATGAATATAAAAACATTTTAGTATATAAAATTGATATAATTATGATATAATATTAAGCTTTTGTAACAATTCTATAAATACTTCAAAAATTCGTCTGTGTCTATATTTAGACACTCGAGAGTGTCGCAGGTCGTGCTTCGTTTATCCCAAAGGCATGGACGACATGTGCAAGAATTGTTTTTTATGGCAATAATTTTTTCCGAATTTGGAATAAGTTTTTTTTCATCTGTCGGGCCAAAAATAGCCAAAACCTTAGCCCCGACGGCAATTCCAATATGCATGGGCGCTGAATCACAACATATTAAAACTTCTTTTGATGCGATTAATTTTGCCAAATCCATAATATTTTTTGTTTTGCCGTAATAGTTTATAAAGTTTGAATTTTCAGTGAAATTTTCGCTAATAGCGTCTATATATTCTTTGTCGTCAGGCCCGCCTGCGAGGTAAATTTTTTTGCCTTTTTCAATAAGTTTGTTTATCAGTTCAGTCCATTTTTCAGGCGAATACGTTTTTACCATATTTTTGGAAACGCTCATTTTGCTTACACCGGGGTGAATGACAACGGTGTTTGCTTCGATTTCCTGTTTTTCGGTTTCTATAATCGGCAAACCAGCTTCGTCTTGTGTCAGCGGTTTTACCAGTTCGTGGTACATCTCAGCAGCGTAGCGATTTTTTATCAAAGGAACGGCATGCGTTAAAAGCTTTTGGCTCAAAGCCCCTGTATCAAAGCCTATTCGGGTTTTTATTCCGGTTAAAAACAATAAAATTGAGATGAATTTGTTTCCGCCTGAAGAAATAACCAAATCAAAATGCCCTTTTCTTGCTTCAGAAACAAGTTTTAAAAGTTCAAAATATTTATTTTTACTTTTGATATTTAGAGGCAAAAGACTATCAATTAAAGGTGAAAGGTCTTTAATTGATTTGCTGCTGGGTTCAAGCGCAAGAGTAATTTCCGCTTCGGGGAACTTTTTTTTGAAACTTTGCAAAGTCGGCAAAAAGAGGACTTCGTCCCCAATTCCGCCAAAATTGATAAATAAAGCCTTTCTTGTATCTGCCATGTTTAGCCCGCTTATAACGAACATAACAAACTTTGAGCTTGTTCTTTAAGTGTTGCGGCTTTGTCTGTATGTTCCCACGGAACATCTATGTCGCGTCTGCCCATATGACCGTATGCGGCGAGTTTTTGATAGAATTTTCCGCCATTTTTTGCAGGAAGTCCGCGCAAATCAAATTGGTTGATGATTGCAGCCGGTCTGAGGTCAAAGTTTTTGGCAACAAGTTTTTCGATTTCATCATCAGAAATTTTGCCCGTACCAAAAGTATCAACCATGATAGAAACAGGCTCAGCCACACCGATTGCATAAGCGACTTCGATTTCGCATTTGTCAGCAAGGCCTGCTGCCACAATGTTTTTGGCAACATATCTTGTCGCATAAGCGGCAGAACGGTCAACTTTCGTAGGGTCTTTGCCTGAAAAAGCACCGCCGCCGTGGCGTGAATATCCGCCGTAGGTGTCTACAATAATTTTTCTGCCCGTAAGCCCTGCATCACCCTGAGGCCCGCCGATTACGAATCTTCCTGAAGGGTTGATTAAGTATTTTGTATCTGAATCGGGCTTGATTTCGTCATTGGCAAAAACAGGCGCTATAACGTATTTGATTATGTCGTTTTTAATTTTTTCCTGTATAAATTTGTTGTCGGAATTTCCGTCAATTTCCGGATCATGTTGTGTAGAAATCAATATGGTATTGATTTTTGAGGGCTTTCCGTCAACATATTCAACAGAAACTTGTGATTTTCCGTCAGGTCTTAAATAG
>JAILHI010000008.1 GCA_024695865.1 Candidatus Gastranaerophilales bacterium | reverse complement strand
TATGGAAAAAAGGAAATAACTCTGCAGAACAGTAATTTCGCAGGTCGGATTCTTCGGCAAAGCCTCAGAATGACAGTATTGTTTTTTTATTGTCATGCTGAACTCGTTTCAGCATCTGTTTTTTGTAGATTCCGAAACAAGTTCGGAATGACATAAATTGTTATACCGAACCCGAAAGTTCGCAGGTCGGATTTACTAATCCGACAATAAAAGTAAAATTACGGAAGAATAATGGTTAAAAAGAATATAAGTGTGGTAATATAAAAATAAGAGGTGATGTATCAGTAAATCAGAATACCTGCTGCAAAATTCTGATACCGAAAGCTTATCGGTGATACAGGTGGGATATTTAGGGCAACTGATTGAGTCCCTCAGCAGTTTCAATCACCTGTAAAAGCAAACAGGCAAAATGACGGATGTTTTTACATCTTAAAAGAGAGGTTATTATTTAACCTCTCTTTGTATTTTTTTGTATAAAATTTATTGTTTCTTTTTTGAGTTATAATATTCTTGTAAGAGGTAACAATGAAAAAAATAGACTATAAATCAGAAATTATTCAACCCGATATTATAAATGAGTTATTAGATAAAAAAACAGATAATTCCAAAATTGACGATATATTAAACAAAGCCTTGAAATTAAAAGGTTTAAACCTTGAAGAATCGGCAGAACTTTTAAATGTTGAAGATGAGCAGGCTGCGGAAAAAATCTTTAAGGCTGCAAAGCAGTTAAAGGAAATAATTTACGGTAACAGAATAGTTTTATTTGCTCCTTTATATGCGGCAAATGTCTGCACAAACAATTGTCTGTACTGCGGTTTCAGACATGATAATACTTCAATAAAAAGATGTGTCTTAACTCCCGATGAAGTTGCCGAAGAAGCAAAAGCGATTATGAATCTCGGACACAAAAGAATTGTTCTTTTGACGGGCGAAGATTATAAGGAAACAGGGCTTGATTATCTTGAAGAATGTATTCAAAAGATTTATGAGGCAAAAGTTTTCAACGGCGAAATAAGACGTATAAATGTAAACATAGCACCTTTGAGCGTTGATGATTTTAAGAGATTAAATTCCTTTGGAATCGGTACATATCAACTGTTTCAGGAAACGTATAACGAAGATATTTATAAATACGTTCACCCGTCAGGCAAGAAATCAAATTACAGATGGCGTTTAGAGGCTATGGACAGAGCACTTGAAGCAGGTTTACACGATGTCGGAATCGGTCCTTTGTTCGGACTTTCGGATTACAGATTTGAAACACTTGCAACGCTTATGCACTCGCATCACTTAGATGCAAAATTCGGCGTCGGTCCCCATACGATTTCCGTTCCGAGAATAGAACCCGCAAAAGGCGTTACTTTCAGCGAAAATCCGCCCGAACAAATCAGCGACTTCAATTTCAAAAAAATCGTTGCGGTTTTGAGATTATCCGTTCCTTATACGGGACTTATTCTCTCCACAAGAGAAGTTCCCGAAATGAGAAAGGCACTTTGCGACTTGGGCGTTTCACAAATCAGTGCGGAAAGCAAAGTAAACCCCGGCGGATATTCAGTTCACAAGGAAACGGATTCACAATTTACAATGAGCGATAACAGAACACTTGACGAAGTTGTCAAAGCCTTATTGCAGGACGGTTACACTCCGAGTTTTTGTACGGCATGCTACCGTAAAGGCAGAGTGGGAAAAGACTTTATGGATTTGGCAAAACCAGGACTTATCAAACAGTTTTGTCAGCCGAATGCCGTTTCAACTCTTGCCGAATATCTCTACGATTATGCTTCGGAAGAAACAAAAGAAACGGGGCTGAAATTTATAGAAGAACAGATTTTAAACACCGATAATCCTGCTATCCAGTCGCTTTTGACGGATATGATTGCAAAAGTTGCCGCAGGCGAGAGAGATGTTTATAACTAAAAAAGCGGATTTTTAAAATCCGCTTTTAATTTATAAGAATTGTTTTAAGGTGCCAGAATTGTTATGACGTTTCTGCCTTCAAGAGACGGCTTTCTTTCAACCGTCATTTTA
>JAILHI010000076.1 GCA_024695865.1 Candidatus Gastranaerophilales bacterium | reverse complement strand
ATTAGTATCAGTTGCTTCCGTTATGGAAATACCTGCAGAAACTCCGCTGACCAAAACGGAAGTTCCCGTCAAATCCGCTTTTGAATTTGAATTTGATATAACATTAATGTCATCCGCTGAAATTATTGCATTTTCTATCTTGGAAGTTGTATCGGAACTGTTTGCATAAGTTGCGCTTGAACCTGCAACGGAAATACCTGCAACATTTACATCGGTATTTACAATTTCAACTTTGTTTTTGCTTTCGGAATTTAAGCCGACATCACCTGTGGCATTGATTTTTCCGCCTTTTACTTCCGCAAGGGTATTGTTGTTGAGTTTAACGGTTTTAACTCCGACGCCGATTGCACCGATACCTGCCGAGGTATTCACGTTTTTGAGTGATAAGGTATCGGAATCTATGCCTTTAAGTTGTGATTTTGCATCTATTGAGACATTTTCGCTTGCGTAAATATTCGCATCGGAACTTGCTATCGTTCCTGTTTTTAAACTGTCCGAAGATGTTGTAGGAGTATAATAATTTGTACCGTTTTGTGTTGTTTTGTCATATAAATTTTTGGCTTCGTCTTTTGCCTTATTGACATTGCTTTTTTCTTCGGAAGTTGAATATTTATCACTTCTTTTACCAAGATTTAATCCGAAGACATCACCTGCAATGCCGCCAATACCGAGAGAAACTCCGACATTTGTATTTCCTATGGCAAATTCGGAAGAAGAATTTATATTGACATTTTTTGCGCTGATTAAACCTTCCGTATCGGATAAAATTTGTGCTTTAACTAAATTATCGGAATCAAAGAAGTTAACATTTGCGCCTGCAAAACCTGCACCGCCATATACGGATACCATAGTGTTTGATGACTGCATTTTATCATTGGCAAAAACAGTTACATCATCAGTTAAAAACATTTGTTGTTTTTTAGCATCAATCAAAGCAACGGTTGTTGAATCAAGTTTGTTATCAAGGGTATCCACCAAAAGTCCTGCGCCGATAATACCTGCCGATACACCGACGTTTCTGTTGGTCATAACTTTATTAGAATATGCTTCAACATCAAGAGAAGCTGCCTGGTCTATGGCTGTTGATATAACATCTGCAGTTGTTTTGTTTTTATAAATATTGAAAATATTTCCTGTTGTTGCACTCATACCCGTTGCAGCGACAGAAACACCGCCTGAAACATTTGTTATTTTGTCCTGTTTGTTTTTATTTGCCAGAACTTCGATATTTCCCGCATTTAAAATTGTTGAATTTTTAATTGCCGCTTCTGTTTCATTTACAATATGGTTTTTAACAACATTTGCAACAACACTGACACCTTCTATCGCAACACCGACAGATGCCAAAACATTAAGACTGTATAATGATGAATTTGCCAAAACAGAAATATCTTTTGTTGTATTAATAACAGATTTATCAATTAAAGACTTAACGTTATCAGCGTAATCGTTAATAACAACAAGGCCGACACCTGCAACCACACCCGAACCTGCAACACCTGCCTGAATGTCTCTTGTTTTTGCGTCGTTATTTGCATTTACACCTATTGAAGCGTTTTCAACCGTTGCATTTAAAATACCTGCGGTTGTTTCCGATTTGTAAGTGTTTATTGCGGGGTTGATTGCAAGAGCAACGGTACCTGCGCCGCCGCCTGCAACTATAACGTGAGTTGAATTTTGGTCACTTTGTGCATTAACAGAAGTTTGTGCGGCTTTTATGTTAACGTTTTCCGCATTATCCCACTGCTGTTTCTTTGTATTGTATTCTGCAGTTTGTGCAGACGTCGGGTTTTGGGGTAAAACGGGTTCGTCTGTTTTTAATTTGTCAATTTTGGCAACGGTTTTATCCGTGTTGTCGTTCTTTGCTACGTTGATGCCCGCATAACCCGTACCGCCGCCGCCAAGAGCCACAAGAACCTGAATATTGTCTTTTGTATTTTTTGCGTTGACCTTTAACGTATTTTCTATATCCAACTCGGAACCGTTTGTAATAAGTGAATATACATTGGAATTATCTTTTGTAATTAAAACAGATGCACCGATACCAACCTGACCTGAGGCTGATATTGCACCTGAAATTATATTCTTAATTGAATAATCCTGTGCAGTAACATCAAGATTTTTTGCACCTATTACACTGTTTGTAACCTGTGCTTCTATGTCATTTCTGACATTTTTAATTATCCATGCACCTGCGAAGGCTAAATTTGCACCTGCTGAAACATCATAAAACATGTTCCAGTTTGTAAAATTAGCATCTTGTTTTAAGCCTGTATATTCCCCTTTGTCGTTTTTGGCAAGAAGTTTTTCATTGTAATTATCATCAGAGAAATTATCTCTGTCATATTTTCCCTGTTCATTTTTTGTTCCGCCCAAAGAGTTGATTGATGTAGCATTTACATTTACATCATTTGCAGTTATATCACTGTCATAAATTTTTGCATTTACTGTTTTATTTAAAATGTCATAATTTATTGTTCCGCCAAGTACCGCTAAAGCCTCGGGACCCGTAAGAGCAACCGTAATACCTCTTGAACGGAGAGTTGTTTCATCAAAGGCTGTAACATCAAGATTGTTTTCTGTGTTTATTTTGCCTTTTACCTGAGAATTAATTGAGTTGGATATGATATTAAGTGCAATATTTGCGGCAGCCATAGTATTTTGAGAAGACACAGCAGCACCTATCGGTGTTGAAGATGATGTTTCGTTTGAAACGGCCTGAACAGCAACATTATTTGCCGATATTTCATTAGTGTTATCGTTATTAATTTCTGCCGTAATGTTATTTTTTTGAACGTTAACGATAACATCACCGTTAACTCCAAATCCCGTATTTGCGGTTGAAACATTTAAGGTTCCCGCAACATTTGTATTATCGGTATTTGAAGTTGCGGAAACGTTTACGTCTTCTGCTGCCTGAATATCCGAATTAACGATTTTTGAGGACATTACATTGTGTATGAAATCAAGATTTAAAGCACCGTTAAACAAATATCCCGAAGATGTTCCGCTTACCATTGCCGCTGCGACGGCAACGTTGGTGAAATTGTTTTGTGCCAAAGAAGTTACCGACAAATCGTAAATATTTGTAAGACTTGAATTTTGGACAAGAGCATTTATGGTGTTATTAATATCGTTATAATTTACAGCAAAGCCTGCACCGATGCCGTATGTACCGCCGTTTAAGTATGCTCCGCCGCCTGCAATGTCAAGTATTGTAAGTTGCGAATTTGCCTTAACATTTGCGGTTAAAAGATTTGCAGCCTCTGTCGAACCGACGGAAGAATTATTTATAATTGCTTCAATGGTCGGGGTAATGGTATTTCTTATATAAGAACCGCCTGCTGCACCTCTGAAACCTTTTGCTTCTGCCTGTGTGTTTGTGCCTGCACCTGCTCCGATAGCAATATCAACGATTTTGTTTGTGTTATCCGCATTAACATTTAAAACGGCATTGTCTTTCGTGAAGTTTATTGTTGAGTCATCAATTTTTGATGAAATTTTACCATTTTGTCTGTAAAAATTAAGGGCTGCACCTGCACCGACTTTTTTTGATTTACCAAGTCCGCCCGCCATATTGATTATTCTTGATTCTTTATTCGATAAAACTTCTAAATCAGAACCTACATTTACTGTTGATTTTGAAACATTACTTTCAACATTTGTTGAATCCAAATTGACGGTAAGTGCGCCTGCTGCGGATAATGAAAAGGGTGCCAAGGCATTGCCGACAGGATTTTTCATGTATTCATCTTCATTCGCAAAAAGATTTCCGAACATATCATGGGGATTATTGTCATTTTTTGCTTTATCTACACCTTTATCAGCTTTTGATATATCCGCATTTTTTTGCACAACACCGCCTGTAAATGCGGCAGCAACAGCCAGATTTAATGTTTGTGAGTATGTGTCAGAATTAATGATTGCGTTTTGAATTGCCGTAATTGTTGAGTTATCAACTAATGCTTTGATGTTTCTTTCAATGGTTGTGTAATTGACATCAGCACCTATTGCAACGCCTTCCGAACTTTCCTGAACCTTGTTATCAATTTCTTTATATTGAGAAACCCAAGCACCTGTTGCAATTATGTTTGTTATCTGGTCATTTGCTTCTCTTTCGTCGTTTAATTTGGCACGATTGGTTGTTTCGTCAATTTGTATTTTACCGCCCGAAGTTGCAACCTTGGCTGCTCCTGCATTAACATTAACATTTTGTGCGTTAATATCGGAATTATTTGAAATTATTGATTCTGTATTTCCTTTTAAATTCTGAACATTAATCGAGCCGTCAATACCGATTGATTTACTTCTTGCACCTGTTGCAATGGCTGTTATATAAGCCTGTTCGTTTGCACTTGTAACGTTAACATCGCCGTTTTGAGCGGTAACTTCGGAATTTTCGATTTTTGCGGAAGCGTTATTGTTGTATATATCCCATATAACGTTAGCCCCCATTCCGAAGGTGTCGCTGTCCATCTGCGGACGGTATTCGTAATCGGGCTGTCCGGGAATTTTATAGTTGAGTTTATTGATTAAAAAATCAATCATACCCGCAGCGTTATAGCCGATAACGGAATTAACCGCATTAATACGCAAATCTCCGTCTAAAATTATTTCGGAATTGTTTTTAATATTTGCTAAAGTATTATTTACAACCTCGTTATAAACAACAGATGCAGAAACATCAACACCTTCCGCTTTTGAAGTTGTTTGTGCAAAGTTGTTGAAAAATCCTGTTAATCGGAATTTTGGGGCAATTGCATCCGTAACGGCGGAAGTAATATTTTGGTCGCCAACCCCCGTAAAATCAACATCTGATGAAAAAGAAGCATCTTGTAACGGATGTACGAATGAAAGATCCCATTTTGCATTTGCTTCCGATACAAATTTACCGCCAAACTGTAAATTATCAACACCGAAAATTTTGAACGGGAACTTGACACCGAAGGTTATTGAGCCCTGATTCATAGGCAATTCGGTAGTTGCATAAACATCTAAATTATCTGCTTCTATATCAGAACTGTCGATAATTGCGTTTGTGTTATTCTTTTCTTCATTAACGATAACGCCGAGACCGACCCCGACTTTTGCTTTGCCATTTGAGTCCGTTAATGCACTGTTTGCGGTTAAATCAATGGTATTTGCCTGAACGTTAACATCGTTTGTGGCATTTATTGAGGAATTGGTAATTTTTGCATTGGTGTTGTTTTCGGTTTTGTTCCAAACCAAAGCACCGCCTGCCTGAACCAGAGAACTGCCTGTTGCCTCAATGTCTGTTTTTCCTTTTACCCTTGAAAAAAGACTTCTGTTTAAATATGTTGTTTGAAAGGCTTTTAATTTCTTTTGCGTGTCGGAAAAAACAGTTTGTGGTGGAGCAGCGGTATCGTCCTGAATTTTACCCGATGCGGAATTTTTGGTTGTATTTAAACTCTGTGCAACTACATTAACATCTCTGTCCGTATTTACATCACTGTTATTTACTTCTGCCGTAACATTGTTTTGGGAACGGTTTAAAATTGCGACCAGAGATATCGCAGAATTAGGGCTGTCACCCTGCTGCTGAACGTTTTTGTCAACCTTGGCAACCATTTCAAGTTTTACATCACTGTTCGACAGATTTACTGCACCTACGTTTAAATCTCTTGCTGTTACGGCTGAATTATTAACTTTTACTTCGGTGTTTGTCTTTGTTGTGTTATTCAGCAAAATTGCAAAAGCACCGTCTTCTATCGGCATGGAAAATAAACTGTCGGATTTCATTACAATCTTGTTTGTATTTAAGGACATCGCCTCAATTGTTGTATCTCTTGTTGAGTTTAAAACCGAATCTTGAATAATTGTTTTTGATTCCGTACTCGTTCCGACACCGTACATTCCTATCGGCAATACCTGAGCCAGAAGATTTGATGTGGCAGTTAGTGAGGAATTAGCATTAGAGCCGATGTTTAAATCATTTCCCGCATTAATATTTGAATTTTGAAGAGTAACAACGGCAGATGTTCTCGGGCCTTCAAAACCGTTGAAAAGTCCTGTGGAAAAATATTCCGCAAGTTTGGCATTTGCCCGTTGTGTTGTATCTATTGAACCGTCTTTACCGACGATGGCATCTTTTAAAAGTAAAATAGCAGTAGGTGTGAGCAGGTTTATGTTTTGTTCTGTTTTTGAGTTGGCATCAGCATATATTGAAGCATTGTTTGCTGCCTGAATTACGGCATCTTTTATTGTAACTTTGGCTTCCGCTCCGCCTGATGTACCCCAAAGGGTTGTTACAACAAAATCTTTTGTAAATATATCAACAAGCATGTTTTTGATAAATTTAATAGAATCAAGGCTTAATGTTGAAATAATTTTTTCATTTGCTGCAACAGCACCAATATTGACATCTTTTAAGGATATCTTGGAATTTTCAATATTAATTTCGGATTTAATTTTATCTCTGCGTTCCTGTTCCGAATATTTTACTGTCGAGATTATGTCTGCGCTGACGGGCGATACCAAATCGGAATTTTTAATGTTTATGTCCGCAGCAGAGTCACTTTGAGCGGAAATAATAATTTTTCCGTTCTGTAAATCAAAATGAGTTCCGTCTGTTATGTTATGGGAAACCAAAGTGTCAAAAAGGGCTTTTCCCGTATTAGAATCGGATACTACGGTATTGTTGTCTTTCCAGCCTGCTATGATGCCTGCGTGAGAATTTGATGCTCCTTCGATTTTAATATTTTTTCCGTAAAGGTTAACATCTCCTCTTGATAATACTCGGCCGTTTATGGTTATGTTGCCGTTTGAAGCGGTTAAAAGAGATTTGTATTTCTCTGCGCCAAATTCATAAGCAGACAAATTGTTTGCATTGTATTTTTCCAAAAAGGAATTATAAGAACTCTGATTAGGTGTAATTAAAGATAAAGCACCTACGTTAAGAACACCTGAAGCACCAACAACAACTCCGTTGGGAGATACAAAAATTGCATGCCCGTTAAAGAAGTTATTATCCCTCATTGTATTAACAAGACCGTTAATATTAACTTGATTATTTACGAGGTTTATAAACTTGTCATAACCGTTTTTGTATATCAGGTTTGCAATATCACCCTCGGTCAGATTAAACTTGTCATAATGTCTGAACTGAGTTGAACCTGAAAACTTTTGTCCCTCAATATTGTAAACATTGTGACCGCCCTGTTG
>JAILHI010000099.1 GCA_024695865.1 Candidatus Gastranaerophilales bacterium | reverse complement strand
GTATATAAAATCAGAAGTGTCTATTTTCTTATCCTCATTTTGATGTAAATTTTATTAACATTATACACAAAAGTAGTCTAAAATGAAAATATAGTATATTATATATAAAGAAGTTAGAATGAGATAAGGTAAAAAAGACTTTATGGGAAACTTTTTAGAGGCATTAGGATTAAGTTCCGTTTCGACAGTTGGTATATCGGTATCAGCCTCAAATGTTATTGAAATGATTTGTATCGATAAAAGTCAAAGAATGATAACAAAATATGCCTGTAAAGAACTGAAATATAACAACGCAATCCGTGAAATTATCAGTTATGAAGATTTTGCGGAAGCGATTCAGGATTTGTTTAAAGAAATCAATGTAACACCCAAAAACTCTAACGTTGTTTTAAATATTCCGAATGTCCATTTCTCTTTTTCGAGTTTGCCTCTGGTTTTGCCCGATGAGCAAATCTCAACGGCAATTGCTTCCGAAGTAGAGGAAATGTATCTCTTCAAACGCCACGAACCTGTTATCAGTTGGAATACGGTAAACGTCAATAAGGAAACCGAAAAAAGATACATCGTTTATGGTGCCATTCAGGAAAATACCATACAAAATATAAAAGATATCTTTGAAGAATTAGGGGCAAAACTTATTGCCGTTGAAACATCAAATTCTTCAATGATAAAAGGTATCATATACAGTAAGGTTTTAGAAGAAGAATTTATCGGAAACGATACCACAAACATTTTATTAATCGGTTCAAACAGTTATTCGATATTCTGTATGCAGGGTAAAAAACTGGTTGACTACTTTGAAGAACCTCTTGCAATTAAGTCTTTCTCAAGTGATGAAGTTTATGTTGCAATATCGTCAGCGGCAGGTACGGCGTTGGAAAACTATCCTGCAAAGAATTTGCTGGTAGTCAGCGAAACCAATGATGTAAGTGCAGAAATTTTATGTCACAAAATTAACTTTGAAGGCAATTTAAAATATTTAGACAGAAATATGTATGCAGATAAGTCCTTTATGGAAATATCTCCTACGGTTTTGACAAAATATTCTCCGATGATATCTTTGGAAGCCGTCGGTGCTGCAGCATATACATACGAAACCTTCCCGATTAAGTTCAATTTCCTGCTTGGTGAAGATTCTGAAATTTCGCAGATGTTAACTCTGCACGTGTTCGACCAGGACTATGAAATTGACAGAAGGGCAGTTTTAAACATAAGTACAATATTAGGCGTTTTAATACTCGGTTTATTCCTTTTGTTAAGTTTTGGTTTGTCCGTCCTTGAAAAGAAATTATTGTCGGAAATTGCCACAATGAAAGACCAGTTTGTTGAAGCGCAGACAAAGATTAATGCCACAAATATCGGCGGAGATGTTAACAACATATATAATGTTTCTAAACAAATATCGGACGAAAATGAAAAAGACCTTGCCTTAATTTATGCACTTGGTTCAGAAATCCCCGATGATGTATATTTGACCCATTTTAGTTGTAATTCACGTGCCGAAGTCAGAATTTTGGGCAGGGCGCAGCAAAGTGAATCAATCTATGCTTATGTTAAAAGTTTAAAAGCAAAATATCCCGGATTAAAAATTTCAAGACTTAATTTGGGCAATCCGGGCTCTGATATGGAATCAGCCTATCAGTTTGTAATAGAAAGTGAAGCAGCTGCAAAAAATCCCGCAGAGAATACTGACGATTCAAAGACTAAGGATGCAAAAGGAAATGCCGCAGGTACAGCGCCCGCAGCAAATGCTGCAGCACCGGCTGCTCCGCAGGCAAACGCCCCCGGCGGATTACCGGCTCCCGCTGCCCCATAGAAAATTAGGATAACATTATGCAATTCGATGAAAAAGCTCTGAAAAATTATAAAGAAGTAATTATTGGTATTTTAATCATTATTTTGTTAGCCGCTTTCGGTATTAAGCAGGTTGTAGGTGCTACCAAAAAAATGCAGACTACCAATATGGAGCACAGAAAAGAAAAAGAAAAATTAAAAGAAATTAATAAAAAAGTTTTAGAATATGAAGAAGCCAAAAAGAAAATCGAAGTTCAGCAAAATAAAATAAAACCTGTTTTTGATGCAGGTATGGGTTCTGAAGATTCAATGGCTGCTTTCGGCGGAATGTTTGAAGATATTACCGAAATTCTTAAAACCAATAAACTTATGCTGCGTTCAATTGCATACCAAATCAGTCCTTCAACAGACCCGATTTTTTCGAAGTTCCCTTCCTTGTACAGTGTTTGTCAGGTTGATTATTATGTTGTTGCAACTTATACCGATTTACAGGGTGCTTTGAGAGATTTAACTGTTTATCCTTATTTTATAAATGTTTCTGAAGTAAAAATAACTCCTTATGACAAAAATCCTCAATATATTCTTCTGAATATGTCAATAACTCTGTACGCAAAGAAACAGCAGTCAGCCAGCAGCGTAATGAATTAAAAAATTTATGACATCGAAAAATAAATGTCCTTATTGGTTAAATAATCTGATAAGGACATTTTTTACAGGATGCTTTGTGGTGCAAGATAAGATTGTCTTCCAAATCATATCTTTTCACCGTTCGGAAAACCATTTCTGAACCGCAGACGGGACATCTTAAATCGTCTGTTTCACCGAGAGTCATTTTCATTCTGGCATAGTCTTCAAAATCCTTTGGAACGTTGCCGCCATAATGAATATCAACGGTTTTTTCATAAGCCTTGATTTCTGACGGATTTAGTTTTAAAGCCTTTGCGAGTTTCTGTCTTACTGTTGATGACAAAAACAGGTCTTTTCCTGACTCAATATCCTGAATTTGTTCTTCGCTGAGGTTTGCCCTTTTTGCAAGCAGCAAAGAAGAAAGCCCGATCTTTTCACGGGCTTCCGTTATAAACATTGCTAATGATTTATCTTTCTTTTCCATTACGGGTTAACCGATTTCATTTTCTTTGCATCTTTAATGTTGTTGTAGAAAACAAGCAGGACACTTGCAAAGAAAATACTTGAATAAGTACCGACCGCAATACCCAAAATCATTGCGAGAACGAAATCCTTAGTCGTTACACCGCCAAGGAAATACAGAGCGAGCAACGTTATTAAGGTGGTTATTGAGGTGTTGATGCTTCTTGCAAGAGTCTGGTTTACGCTGGCATCAACAACTTCGTTGAAGGTTGTTGCTTTTGCTGCAAATTTCAGATTTTCACGGACTCTGTCGAAAACAACGATTGTATCGTGAACCGAAAAACCTAATACTGTCAGAACCGCCGTAATGAACAACGAGTCAACGTGAACGTTGCAGAAGATACCCAAGAAAGCAAATACACCGAGTACGAACAAAACATCGTGCACCAGTGTGAAAATTGCAATCAGAGCGTATTCAACGTGAAAACGCAGTGACAGATATGCGCATATACCGAGGATTGCAAGTAAAACTGCTATGCAGGAATTTTTCATAAGTTCTTTACCGAGCGTAGGGCCTACGGAACTTACCTGAACAAGTTCGGCTTCGGGATATAAATTTTTGATTGTTGTCGAAACGGTTGAAGTTTTTGTGCTGTCCTTATCACCGTCAAAGGCTGTTTTAACGGAAATAAATTCATTTGTTTTTGCTTCACCGTCAGCCGATGAACTTGCCGACAAAACCTGAATAACAGGGTTTTCTATACCTGCCTTTGTTAAGTCTGCTCTTATCTTTGCAATATCATCATTGTTTAATTTTTTATCTACGGAATATTGAATGATTGTACCGCCCGTAAAATCAATACCTACTAAAAGCGGGCTTCCCGTTTTCATTGTCAGATATCCCATTGCGCAAATTGAAGGGATAATCAGCATGAGGGATACTATCATATATACCCATCTGTATTTAACTATATCTATAATATTTTTTGCATTTGAAAACATTGTTTTCTCCTTACCTAGTCCAAAATACCAAATTTGGCATTTTCACGTTTTGTTTCATCAGTTTCGTAAGCAGAGTTGATTTCTTCCGCTTTTAAGCCGAACCAGCCGGGGTGTTTTAACTGACCTGTACCGAACAAGAGGTGCATAAAGTTCTTTGTAACGGTGATTGCACTGAACATACTGACGATTGTACCGATTGCAAGTGTTAAGGCAAAACCTTTAACAACGTTTGTTCCGAGCATATACAAAATCGTACATGTAATAATGGTTGACATATTGGAGTCGAAAATACTTGTAAACGCTCTGTCAAAACCGAGATTTATCGCTGTAAATAAAGTTCTTCCCATTCGGAGTTCTTCTTTTGTACGTTCAAAAATAAGAATGTTTGCATCGACCGCCATACCGATACTGAGGATAAAACCTGCAATACCTGCGAGAGTCAGTGTAACGGGAATAATTTTAAATACCGAAAAGACAATCAGTGAATAAATAACAAGTGCAATATCGGCAATGATACCGGGTATTCTGTAATAAGCAATCATAAATACCATAACGAAGGATAAACCGACAAGACCTGCGACTTTACTGTTTGCAATACTGTCAGCACCCAAAGTAGGCCCTACGGTATTTTCTTCGATAATTTTTGCGGGAACGGGCAAGGCACCTGCGTTTAAGAGGTCAACCATATTTTTAGCCTGTTCGTATTCGAAACCGCCCTGACCGCCTGAAATCTGAGCATGACCGCCGATGATGGGCTCCTGAATAACGGGGGCTGATTGAAGTTCTCCGTTAAAGAAGATGGCCATAGGCTGTCCGACGAGTTCCTGTGTTAATTTTGCGAATTTTTTTGTTCCGACATCGTTAAATTCAAGGCTGACGACCCATTCACCGTTTTGTGAATTTGTTGAAACCAAAGATTTTCTTAAATCTTTACCTGTCAAGCCTGTTGATTCCCAGCCTTCCGTGCCGTCAAAGTTCTGAACGGGACGTTTAAATTCAAGTTCGGCGGTTTCGCCTAAAAATTCTTTTGCTTTTTCGGGGTCTGAAACGTCGGGGATTTCGATGATTAATCTTTTGTCGCCCTGTTTCTGAACAACTGTTTCAGCAACACCGATAGCGTTAATTCTGTTTTCAATGGCAAATTTCAAACTGTCCATGTGGTCAGATGTGATTTTCGGAATAGTGTTTGTCGTCTGGGCTTCAAGAACAAGTCTTGAACCGCCGACCAAATCAAGCCCGAGTTTTGTGGGTTTTGTCATTATTACGATGATACATCCGACAACAAGTATCATAATTGCCCAAAATAGTAATATCTTGTTTTTCATATTTGTCCTCTGTAACAATACACTTAAATACTTACTAAATTATTTTAACGCAAACAAAAATGCTTGCAAAATATATATAAAATTATAATAATTACTGTGTCTTAACAGTATATCTTTGTTTACATAGCGGGTTTTGCGATTTCATTTTTTTGTAAATTATCATACTTTAATATAAAATAATAAGAGAAATTTATTCACTATGGAGATTTAGGCATGGAAAAAATATATTTGCAGAAAACAGATGCGGAAGTCGCTGATTTAATAAAGGAAGAACTGAAAAGACAGGAAAACACTATTGAACTTATTGCAAGTGAAAATATTGCGTCAAAAGCAGTTATGGAAGCGGCAGGAACGGTTTTGACAAACAAATATGCGGAAGGTAAACCGTACAAAAGATTTTATAACGGCTGTGAATTTGTAGATAAAATCGAAGCACTTGCGGTTGAAAGAGTGAAAAAACTTTTCGGTGTAGAGCATGCCAATGTTCAGCCGCACAGCGGAGCGCAGGCAAATATGGCAGTGTTTTTGTATGCCTTAAAGCATGGTGATACCGTAATGGGAATGGATTTGTCAAACGGCGGTCACCTCACGCACGGTTCACCCGTTAATTTTTCGGGTTTGTATTTTAACGTTGTTTCGTACGGTGTAAACGAAGAAGGCGAAATTGATTATGATGAAGTCGAAAGACTTGCCGTTGAAAACAAGCCGAAAATGATTATCTGCGGGGCAAGTAATTATTCAAAAATTATTGATTTTAAACGTTTTAAAGAAATTGCGGATAAAGTCGGAGCATATTTAATGGCGGATATTGCACATATTGCGGGACTTGTTGCAGGCGGTGTTCACCCCTCGCCAGTGGGTTATGCGGATTTTATCACGACAACCACGCATAAATCTTTAAGAGGCCCCAGAGGCGGTATTATTATGTGTTCAAACGAGCATGCCGCAGGCATAGACAAAGCCTTGTTCCCCGGGGTTCAGGGCGGCCCTCTTGAACATATTATTGCCGCAAAGGCAGTTGCGCTTAAAGAAGCCCTGCAACCCGAATTTAAAACTTATGCCGAACAGATTGTTAAGAACGCAAAGGCTCTTGCTCAATCTTTAATGGACGAAAATATCGATATTGTCGGAAACGGAACCGAAAACCACGTTATGACTATTGATTTAAGAAAAACGGGCAAGACGGGTAAAGATGTTGCCAATCTTTTGGAAAAAGTCGGTATTACGGCAAACAAAAATACGGTTCCCAATGATCCTCAAAGTCCTTTTGTTACAAGCGGTGTCAGAATAGGTACTCCCGCCGTAACGACAAGGGGCTTTAAAGAGGACGATATGGTTGAAGTCGGTAAAATTATTGCATCTGCAATAACTGTATGGGATAATGAAACCGCACTTAAAAATTTGAGAGAACGGGCTCAGAAACTTTGTGACAAATACCCTCTATATAAGGATTAAAAAATGACAATTCTTCAATTAAATGAAGCACATATAATAGGCGCAATAATTGCTTTTTTACTTTCGGTATTTATTGTTCCGATTGTTATTTATTTTTCAAAAAAACAGGGGCTTGTAGATAACCCCGGAGAAAGAAAAATTCATGAACACCCTGTTCCCAGATTAGGCGGTGTTGCTGTTTGGTTAAGCACAATGCTTACTTTTTTGTTCTTGGTGTTTTTAAGTTATTATCCTTACGGTTCTTTGCTTTCGGGGATTTTGCTCGGAAGTTCGCTGATGTTTTTGCTCGGACTGATTGATGATATTTACTGTCTTGATGCAAAATTCAAACTGTTTATTCAGTTGTCTGTGGCAACAATCGTATATTGTCTGGGTATCAGAATTGAAGATGTTTATTTGCCGTTCGGAATATCGTTCCATTTAGGCTTTTTGTCATGGTTTGTAACAACGGCTTGGATAGTGGGTGTTGCAAACGCAGTAAACTTTATAGACGGTATTGACGGGCTTGCAGGTTCGGTTATTTCCGTAAGTGCGGTTACACTGGGCCTGATTTCCGCAGGAATGTCAACGGGAACGGTCAGCACGCTGATTGCCTTTATTTTGGCGGGTGCAATGCTTGCCTTTTTAACTTATAATTTTAATCCCGCAAAGATATTCATGGGTGATTCGGGCGCTTTGTTTTCGGGCTTTTTGCTTGCAACTCTGTCGATTACGGGGGTAATGCAGACGGCTTCAACTGCAATGTGGATTCCCGTTCTTGTGTTGTCGGTTCCCGTTGTGGATATTACTTTTGCATCAATCAGAAGAATTTTAAAGGGAAAATCGCCTTTTGTTGCCGATGCGGAACATATTCACCACAGGCTTTTAAAAGCGGGGCTTTCTCAAAACAAAACGGTTCTGCTTTTGACGGGTATTGCAGTTTTGTCGGGCGCCGTGAGTGTTTTGCTCGTAAATGATTCTGTTATAAAATATTTTATATATGCTATGGCATTAGCGGCGGTAATGTTGTACTTAAATTTTCAGGCAAGGAAGTAGGTAAAAATGGCTATCAGAAAAATTTTGAAATACGGAGACCCTTTATTAAGACAAAAATCAAAAGAAGTATCCAAAATATCCAAAAAAATTCAGACTTTGGCAGAGGATATGCTTGATACGATGTATGCAAATAACGGTGTCGGACTTGCTGCCGTGCAGGTTGGCGAACTACTCAGAATGTTTGTTATTGATGTTTCAAACCCCAAAGAAAAGTATAATCCGATAGTTTTGATAAACCCGAAAATCATAAAAAAAGACGGCGCTGTCGGTTGTAATGAGGGTTGTCTGAGTTTCCCCGAAGTTTATACTGAAGTCAGAAGATATAAAAACGTTACGGTTAAGGCGCTTGATATTAAGGGCAAGCCGTTTATAATCGAGGGCAAAGACGGTGAACTTCTTGCAAGAGCATTGCAGCATGAATTTGACCATTTGAACGGAATTTTGTTTATAGACCATTCGAGAAACAGGTTTGAAGCCGATAAGGTTCTGGAAGAAAAAGGACTTCCTCATGTTGAAGTTGACAAATTAATCGAAGAAGCCGAGATGGAAGATATAATTGCCACGACTAATTCTATTGTTGTTGACAAAATTGAAGACGATGAAAAGGCTGAAGGAAATGATTAATATTGTATTTCTTGCGACACCCGAAATTGCCGTAAATTCACTTGCGGCGCTTGCAAAAGATGAGGAAATTGATGTTCGGGCGGTTGTTACAATGCCCGACAGACCTGCGGGCAGAGGCTGCTGTCTGAAAGAGCCTCCCGTCAAAAAATGTGCAAAGGAATACGGACTTACTGTTTATCAGACGCCGTCGGTTTCAAAAGATGCCGAAATAATGGGGATTTTGAAAAATTTAAACCCTGATTTTTGCGTAACTTTTGCGTTCGGACAGTTGTTGTCGCAGGATTTTTTGGATATTCCGAAATTTTGCACCATTAATCTTCATGCTTCTCTGTTACCTAAATACAGAGGGGCAAACCCTATTCAGCAGGCGGTTATAAACGGCGACTCGGAAACGGGTATTACCACAATGAAAACCGTCAAAAAAATGGATGCGGGAGATATTTGTCTGACCGAAAAAATTAAAATCGGTGAAAATTCTTCCGTTCCCAAAATTGTTGATGAAATTTCCCAAAAAGCACCCGCCTTGATAATTAAAACTCTTAAAGATATTTATAACGGAAAACTTGTTTCCGTTCCGCAGAACGAAGATGAAGTAACTTTTGCGCCTAAATTCACAAAAGAGGACGGTTTGATTGATTTTAATCTGAGTGCAAAAGAGTTTCACAATAAGGTCAGAGGGCTTCAGCCGTGGCCTGTGGCATACCTTTGCAGAAACGGAAAAAATATACAGGTTTTGGAAACTCAAATTTCTGATATGCCTTGTGATAATGCAAAACAGGGTGAAATTTTATGTATCGGAAAAGACGGTATGGCTGTTAAATGCAGTGATAAGGCAATTTTGATAAAGACCGTAAAACCCGAAAGCAAAGGAAAATTAACTGCCTGTGATTTTGCAAACGGAAAAAGACTTAAAAAAGGTGATGTATTATGATTAGAGCAATTCGTGGTGCAATAACAATCGAAAACGATACGGCTGAAGAAGTTAAAAATGCTACCGTAGAACTTATTGATGAAATCATCAAAAGAAATAATCTTAAAACGGAAGATTTTGCCTTTGCACAGTTTTCAATTACAAAAGACATTAAGAGTGCTACGCCCGCAAAATTTGCGAGGTTAAACGCAGGCTGGCACAACGTTCCTATGATGTGTTACAACGAATTTGAATTTGACGGAAGTCTTGAAAAGTGCATCAGAATTTTGATTGTAACAAATTCCGAAAAAGAACAGACGGAAATGAAACATGTCTATCTTAAAAATGCCGAAAAATTAAGACCTGATTTGAAGAACAAGTAACACAGACCTTTTGCTGTTCTTGACATCAATTTTTATGCAATGTAATATAGAATTGTTTGAATACACAAAATCAGGCGGGGAATGTGGCTTATATAGTTTTAGACACAAAAAAGTGCAAATCTTGTTATTTATGCCTTGATGCATGCCCTAAGGGACTTATTAAAAAAAGTTCCGAAACGGGAATGACGGGAAATTTTGTTGTCGAATTTGACGACAAAAACGGAGAATGTCTGGGCTGCAAATGCTGCGCTTTAACTTGTCCCGATTTGGCAATCACCGAGGTGTATAAATAATGGCAAAAACACTTATCAGCGGAAACAAAGCAATAGCGCAGGCGGCCTTTGATGCGGGCTGTGACTGCTATTTCAGTTACCCGATTACGCCGCAGACCGCAATCGGTGAATATTTGAGTGAAATTATGCCGAAGGCAAACAGAGGCTATGTTTGTGCCGAAAGCGAAATTGCCTCGATAAATATGGTGATAGGTGCGGCATCGACAGGTGAAAAGGCAATGACATCATCATCTTCTTGCGCAATATCACTGATGCAGGAGGGGCTTTCTTATGCCGTTGGCGACCAGTTGCCGCTTGTGTTAATCAGCGTTATGAGAGCAGGCCCCGGATTGGGTTATATTTATCCCTCGCAGTGTGATTACGATCAGGCGGTTACGGGCGGCGGAAACGGCGATTACAGAATACCCGTTCTTGCTCCGTCTACCGTTCAGGAATGTGTTGATTTAACGCACAGGGCTTTTTATCTTTCCCAAAAATACAGAAACCCTGTTATAGTTCTTTCTGACGGACTTTTGGGGCAAATGATGGAGCCTGCGGAATTTGTCAAATATCCTTATCCCGAAATTGATACTTCAAAATGGGCTTTAACGGGAGCAAAGGGCAGAGCCCCGAGAAAAATCCGTTCGCTTGAAATAAACGAAGAAAAACACAATCAAAATCTTCAGCATATTTTTGATAAATATGCCCAAATGGAACGGGAAGAAGTTCTGTTTGAGGAGCATAACGTCGAAGATGCAGAGGTTTTGCTTGTTGCGTTTGGAACAATGGGCAGAAATATCAAAGCGGCAATGAATTTAGCCCGTCAAAAAGGTTTAAAGGTCGGAACCTTCCGTCCGATAACGCTGTTTCCTTTCCCGAACAAGAGATTATCCGAAATTGCGGATAAGACAAAGAAAATCATTGTTGCCGAAATGAATATGGGGCAAATGATAAAGGACGTAAAAGTTGCCGTAAACGGCAAGGCTGATGTTGTTCATATCGGCAGACCCGCAGGCGCATGGCTTGATGAAACGGAAATTCTCGAAGCCGTTGAAAAAGAATTGGGAGGTAAATATGCAGCAAGTATTTAAACTTCCCGATTGTATAAAAAAAGATGCAAAATTCACTTTTTGCCCGGGGTGCGACCATGGTGTTGCATTAAGACTGCTTGGTGATGCGATTGACGAATGCGGTGTAAGAGAAGATACGATTGCGGCGCTTTGTGTCGGCTGTTCGGTTTTTCTGTACGATTTTTACGATATAGATTGTCTTGAATGTCCTCACGGCAGGGCAACGGCGGAAGCAACCGGCATAAAACGTGCAAGACCCGATAAGTTTGTATTTACTTATCAGGGTGACGGAGATTTTGCGGCAATCGGCTTTGCAGAATCGATTTACACTGCAACGAGAGGTGAAAAAGTTACATCAATTTGTATCAATAATACCACTTATGGTATGACGGGCGGACAGATGGGGCCGACAACACTTCTCGGACAGGTTACGACCACAACACCGTTCGGACGCTCGGCAGAACTTAACGGCTATCCGATGAAAATAGCGGAGCATATTGCGCTGTGTGACGGTACGGCTTTTTCTGCAAGAGTTTCACTTGATTCCGTGGCGAATATCATTAAGGCAAAACAGGCAATCAAAAAGGCTTGCGAAGTCCAGATAAAAGGCTTGGGTTTCGGTTTTGTCGAAATTCTCTCAAGTTGCCCGACAAACTGGAAAATGACACCGCAGGAAGCACATCGGCATATCAGAGAAAAAATGATACCCGTTTTTCCGTTGGGGGTATTTAAGGACGTTACGAAAGGCTAAATATGGAACAGAGTATCATAATAGCAGGTTTTGGCGGACAAGGCGTTTTATCGGCGGGAATAATTCTTGCCAATGCTTTTATGCTGAACGATAAACACGTAACGTGGTATCCTTGTTATGGCGCTGAAATGCGGGGCGGTGCGGTTAATTGTGAGATTGTTGTCAGCGATGTCGAAGTTACTTCAATTCATAAGAAAGAAAACGATATTTTAATTGCTCTGAATGATTTGTCTTTTGAAAAATTTTTGCCGAGACTTAAAAAAGGCGGAACAGTTATTGCAAATTCTTCTCTTATAGAGGAAAAAAAGCCGAGAACGGATATCAATTATATTTTTGCCAAAATATCCGATACGGCAAGAGATATAGGTAATATCAAGGCTGCAAATATGGCGGCGCTCGGTATTTTAAGTACAATTTGCGGCTTTGCAAAAATCAGTTCAATTAAAGAGGCTGTCAGCAACGTTCTTCCCGAAAAAATTAAAGAATTGAATTACAACGTGCTGGAAGCAGGCACAAAACTTGCGAACGAGTAGGAAAAAACAATGAAGATACCCGTAAAAATCAGAGGAATGGAATTTAGCGTACCGAATTTGACACTGACGAATGATGATATGGCGAAAATTGTCGAAACAAGCGATGAATGGATAAGACAAAGAACCGGAATTGCGGAAAGACATGTCGTATCGGGTGAAGAAGATGCGGTAACTTTGGGTATTTCAGCGGTAAATAAACTTCTTGAAAAAGAAAATATTGACGCAAAAACAATAGATATGATTATTTCGGCAACATCTGCACCGCAAAGACCATATCCGTCAGTTGCCTGTGAAATTCAATCTGCAATCGGAGCGGATAACGCTTCGGCTTTTGACCTTGTTGCAGCCTGCTCGGGCTTTTTGTATGCAATGCAGATGGCAAGGGCAAATATAGCATCGGGGTTTGCAAAACGCATTCTTGTTTTGGCGGCTGATGCAACATCAAAATTTTTGGACTGGACGGACAGAAGCAGTTGCGTTCTGTTTGGCGACGGTGCTGCGGCAACAATTTTGGAAGTTTCCGAAGATGGTGAAGATGATATAATTGCAATGCATCTTGATGCAGACGGTAAGAATAAAGAGTTTATATCTTTAAATATCCCGAATCAAAACTGCCCGCTTGCAGAACCCCATCAAAATCCCGAAAATTTACATATCATTATGGCGGGAAAAGATGTTTATAAATTTGTTATGCAAAAAATACCCGCCGTTATTGAAAAGACTCTTGAAAAAGCCAATATGACCATAGACGATATTGACTATTTTATACCTCATCAGGCTAATTTAAGAATGATTGAGGCTTTGACAACCAGAATAAAAATTGCACCCGAAAAAGTTTTGCACAATATTGAGCATTACGGCAATATGTCCGCAACTTCAATACCCTGTGTAATATCAGAAAAAATTAAAAGCGGGGAACTTAAAACACCTTCAACGGTTTTGTTGAGTGCTTTCGGGGCGGGCATGACTTCGGCAGGTGCAATAATAAGATTAAGATAACACACACACATTATTAGGAATTAAGAATGAAAAGACGAGTCGTAATAACCGGAACGGGTTGTATTTCTCCCTACGGTACAGGTTCGGATAAGGCTTGGAACAGTATTGTTCAGGGGAAAAGCGGAATAAGAAAATTATCTCTTGATGCGGATAAACATTTGGTTCAAATCGGAGGTGAAGTTCCCGAGTTTAACGAGGAAGAATTTGTTGATGCAAAAGAGGCGAAAAGACTTGATAAGTTTATTTTATATGCCTTGATTGCGGCAGATGAGGCTGCAAAAAACGGCAAATTTGATATTGAAAAAGAAAATCCGTACAGAGTCGGGGTTATAATCGGCTCGGCACAGGGCGGTCTTTATACGATGACACAAAGTCACGAAGTAATGCTTAAAAGGGGCTACCATAAGTGTTCACCGTTTACGGTTCCTATGATGATTCCGAATATGGCTGCGGGTAAAATTTCAATCAGACTCGGCGCAAAAGGTTTAAATAAGGCTGTCGCATCGGCTTGCGCTTCGGGTGCTCACGCTATCGGTGATGCTTTCCGTTCAATTCAGTGGGGTGATGCGGATATAGTTTTTGCAGGCGGAAGTGATTCTAAAATCAGCGATTTTGGGGTGGGTGCTTTTACAAGCGCAAGAACTTTATCAAAGCGCAATGACGAGCCCGAAAAAGCATCAAGACCTTATGACAAAGACCGTGACGGCTTTGTTATGAGTGAGGGTTCTGCCGTTTTAATGCTTGAAGAATACGAACATGCAAAGGCGAGAGGGGCAAAGATTTTGGCAGAAATAGTCGGTTACGGTCAAAGTGCCGATGCCTATGATTTGGTTGCTCCCGACCCGAACGGAGCAGGTGCGGAATACGCTATTTTATCTGCAATTGAAGATGCGGGAATAACCAAAAACGATATCGATTATATTAATATGCACGGAACAAGCACGCATGTCGGCGATATTGCGGAATCAAAAACCGTTGAAAGAATTTTTGGCGATAAGAATGTAAATAAAAAACTTTTGGTCAGTTCGACAAAATCAATGACGGGGCACATGTTAGGTGCGGCAGGTGCGGCAGAAGCATTATTTGCCGTAAAAACCACGATGACCGATATTGTTCCGCCTACAATCAATCTCGATAATCAGGACGAAGAAGTTGCTAATCTCGACTATGTTCCGCACAAAGCAAGAGAACACAAAGTAAATTATGCGCTTTCAAACTCTTTCGGCTTTGGCGGCTGTAATGCGGTGCTGATTTTCAAAAAATATGAAGAATAAATCAAAAATCGTTTGTCGTTTATTGATTTAATGTATTTTTTGTAGTTAAATTATTTTTGAAAATAAATAAATTTATTAAGGTGAAATATTATGACGATAACATCAATGAAATCAGATTTTTGTGGCGAATTAAGAGCAAATGATATAGGAAGAAAAGTTTCTTTAACGGGTTGGGTTGATACCGTACGTGATTTGGGCGGAATTATTTTCGTCGAACTGCGTGACAAATCGGGATTTTTCCAGTTTGTAGCAGACCCCGAAAAGAACCCCGACGTATATCAGACGATTAAAAGTTTAAAAAATGAATACGTTGTAAGAATACAGGGTACTGTTTCAAAGCGTCCCGAGGAAACTTATAACCCGAAATTACCGACAGGTGAAGTTGAAGTTTACCCCGAGGAAATTGAAGTGCTTTCAAAGGCAGAAGTTCTTCCTTTTCCGCTTGATGATGAAAATGTCGGCGAAGACCTTCGTCTCAAATACAGATATCTTGATTTAAGACGTCCCGAAATGAAGGATAAACTCATTCTTCGTCACAAGGTGGTTACTGCAATAAGAGATTATCTCAATAACAATTATTTTACGGAAATTGAAACCCCCGTTTTGATAAATACAACACCCGAGGGTGCAAGAGATTATCTCGTTCCGAGCAGAGTTCATGAAGGAAAGTGTTACGCACTTCCGCAGTCACCGCAAATTTTTAAGCAATTACTGATGGTTGGCGGTTTAGAACGTTATTATCAGATTGCAAAATGTTTCAGAGATGAAGATTTAAGAGCAGACAGACAGCCCGAATTTACTCAGGTGGATATTGAAATGTCTTTTGTTGAACAGGAAGATGTTCTTAATCTTGTTGAAGGTTTAACCAAAAAGGCATTTGAAGTTATTGATGTTAAATTACCCGAAAAATTCCCGAGAATGACATGGCAGGAGGCTATGGATACCTACGGCAGCGACAAACCCGATACACGTTTCGGATTGAAACTGTTTGACCTCGGCGATATACTTGCGGAATCCGATTTTGATGCAATGAAGGAAGTTCTTGCAAACGGCGGAATTATTAAAGGTATTACAATCCCCGGCGCTGCTTCTTATTCAAGAAAAGAAATCGACGATTTAAGACCGCTTGTTCTTTCCTACGGCGCAAAAGGACTTGCAAACATTATCTTTAATGCTGACGGAACGGCTAAATCACCTGTTTTGAAATTCTTAAAAGAAGGACAACTTGAACAAATTAAAGAACGTGCTCAGGCAAAAGACGGTGATGCGGTGTTCTTTGTCGCAGATAAGCCGAAAATTGCTTATGATGCAATGGGCAGATTCAGACTCCATTTCGGTAAAAAATTAAACTTAATCAATCCCGATGACCATGCAGTTTTGTGGGTGGTTGATTTCCCGATGTTTGAATACAGTGAAGAAGAAGGCAGATATATGTCAATGCACCATCCGTTCACAATGCCTAATCCCGAGGATTTGGACAAAATGGAAACGGATAAGGCTCATTGCCGTTCGATTGCTTACGATATCGTTTATAACGGAACGGAACTCGGCGGCGGCAGTGTCAGAATACACAGAAGCGATATTCAGGAAAGAGTATTTAAGGCTCTTGGCCTGAGCGAAGAAGATATTCAAAAGAAATTCGGCTTCCTTGTAAATGCTTTCAGATACGGAACACCTCCGCACGCAGGTCTTGCAATAGGTTTAGACAGATTAATTGCTCTTATGGCAAAAACCGATTCTATCCGTGATGTTATCGCTTTCCCGAAAAACTCGGGTGCAAAATGCTTAATGACGGACGCTCCCGCAGAAGTTACGGAAGAACAATTAAGAGAATTACACTTGAAATCAACCGTAAGAAAAAGTTAATTAAAAAATGTCAAACGTAAACGAGCAGTGGGCTCAAATCCTTGAAAAACTCAAAAGAGAAATCCCGAGCGAATCTTATAATACTTGGGTGCATACTCTTGTGCCTTCCTCTCTTGAAAATAGCAAATTGACTTTACTTTCGCCGTTTAATTTTACCCAGTTAATGCTTCAAAAGTATAACGATGTAATTGCCAAAACCATATCGGAAACGGTCGGCGAAATTGTTAATTTTGAAATTCTTTATGACAAAGATATTGAGGAGCAATACAAAAAAGAGCAGAGGAAAAAGGAAAAACAGGCTGACATTACAAATAAGTACGACGGTCTTAAGCAAATGCAGTCTGATTGCAACCTCAATACGAAATATCAGTTTGATAATTTTATTGTAGGGGAATATAACAAACTTGCCTACGGAGCCGCATATAATGTTGCGCAGGGAAATACAAAATTCAATCCGTTATATATATATGGCGGGTCGGGGCTCGGCAAAACCCACTTGATGCAGGCAATCGGCAATTATGTCATGTTGAAAAGCAAAAAAAAGGTTAAATATATAACTTTAAACGATTTTGTTAATGATTTAATTGAAAACCTTTTTAAAGAAGAAAAAGATTCTTTTAAAAAAAATTCTAATAAAAAAGACTCTTACAAAGATGGTGTTGATACAAACAAGAGAATGACAAAGTTTCGTCAAAAGTATCAGAATGTTGATGTTTTGCTTATTGATGACATTCAGTTTATAGAGGGAAAAGACAGAACAAAAAAAGAATTTTTTAATGTTTTTGAAGCGCTTTATCAGGCAGGAAAACAAATTGTAATAACAAGTGACAGACTCCCTGAGGAAATCGAAGGAATTGAAGACAGGCTTAAAACCCGCTTTGAATGGGGATTAATGGCTGATATAGGTATTCCCGACATAGAAACAAGAATGAAAATTCTTCAGCAGTTATCGGAAAAAGACAATATTAAGTTAAAACTTGATGTAATAGAACTTTTGGCAACCGTTTATAAGAATAATATCAGAGAACTTGAGGGTGCTTTTAATAAGGTATGTGCATATTGTGCCTGCTACGGCGAGAAACCGACAATGGAAATTGTTAAACGTGCAATAGGTTATAACGAAAAAAGCAAAGCGATTAACGGAAAAATTATCCTTGAAGAAACTGCCAAGTTTTTCGGACTCAAAAGAGAGGATATATGCGGAAAATCAAGGTCTGCACCGATTGCCTACGCAAGAAAAGCCGCAATATATGTTATAAAAGAACTTACGGGTGAAAGTTTGCAGTCTATCGGCAACCTTTTGGGCGGAAGAAAACACTCTACAATTTCGATTTTATATGACGATATAAAAGAAGACATTCAGTACGACAAAAAACTTTCCGATGAAATTAATACAATATTTAACATAATTAACCAAATTTAAAGAATGTGGTAAAATTCCCATAGTGCCGAAAAAATATTCGGCAAAGGGGATAATATGAGTTTTACGATTAACGAAATTATTGAAGCCACACACGCAACGGTTATTCTTGCAAATGAGGACGAGGACAATCTTACTGTTTCGACCGACACAAGAACAATCGGCAGGGATATGCTGTATTTGCCTTTAAAGGGTGAAAATTTTAACGGTTTTGATTTTATTCAAAATGCGCTTGATGCGGGTGCGGCAGGGTATTTTACGGAAAATCCGAACGATGTCAATCTTGATGCGGATATCATTCTTCTTGTTAAAAATACCAAAACCGCTTATCTTGAACTTGCGGAATATTACAGAAAAAAAGTCAATCCGATTACGGTTCTGATTACGGGCAGCAGCGGAAAAACCACCGTTAAGGAAATGATGGCATCTGTTTTTGAGGTTAAATACAAAACCCATAAAACAAAACTTAACCACAACAATGAAATCGGTTTGTGTCAGACACTGCTTTCTATGCCCGAAGATACAAAGGCTTTGATTGCCGAAGGGGGAATGAGAGGTTTGGGTGAAATCGAACTCATTTCAAAATACACAAAACCCGACAGGGCTGTTATAACTAACGTGGGAACGGCGCATATAGGACGTTTGGGTTCGGTTGAAAATATCGCAAAGGCAAAGTGCGAAATTGTTAAATTTTTGAACGACAGAGGTGTTTTGATTGCGCCCGATAATGATTTGATAAAACAATTCAATACCTTTAAGGGCAAGAATATTTACATCGATTTTAACAATATCTCAATTGAAAAAACCGAAGAAAACGGTTCTGAATTTGTTTATAAAGACCACCGTTATTTTATATCCCAAGAGGGTGAACACAATGTTCAAAATGCGGCGCTTGTAATTGAAACAGCGCTTTCTGCCGGAATGACGGAAGACGAAATTGCAGAAGGTCTTAAAAACTTCAAATCAATTGATAAACGTTGGGAAACCGAGAAAATCGGCAGTTTTGAGATAATAAACGATTGTTATAATTCCAATCCCGATTCCGTAAAAGCGGCAATAAAAACCTTTTTAAACGGCAAGAACGGTAAAAAGATTGTTGTTTTGGGTGATATGGGCGAACTTGGCGATGATGCCGTTAAGTACCATATTGAAACGGGAAAATATCTGGAACAGTTTGATTTTGATTGTTTGCTGACCTTTGGTGAACTTTCGGAAAATATGAACCCTCAAAATAAACTTGTTAAGCATTTTGACGATAAACAAAAACTTGCAGAATATATCGTGCAAAATTATCGTGACGGGGCAAAAATTTTATTTAAGGCTTCAAGAAGTATGAAGTTTGAAGAAATAATCGAGGAGATGAAAAAATATGCTGATATCGTTAAATAACATACCACTGATAGTGGTAGCGGCTCTTGTGGCGGTGATTTTGTCGCTGCTTTCGGGAGTTGTTTATATAGATTTTTTAAAGAAAAAGATGTTCGGGCAGTCTATCCGTGAATGTGCGCCCGAATCTCACGCAAAGAAAAGCGGAACACCTACAACGGGCGGTGTTTTTATTGTCGGTTCGGCGGTGATTGGTGCGATTATTGCGCTTGTTATGGCGCAAAAACTTACAACACCTGCCTGTCTGCTTATTATGACGTTTGTTTTTTATATGCTTGCAGGCTTGATGGACGATATTCTTAAAATCAAAAATCACCATAACGAAGGTCTTACTCCGAGAAAGAAACTGTTTTTGCAGATTGCAATTGCTCTTTTGCCTGCGGTTTATATGACCGTTACGGGAGAAACGAGTGTTTCTTTCGGGCAATGGAGCATAAATTTGGGTTATCTTTACCCGCTTTTTGCTATATTTATAATGGTGGGTGTTTCTAATGCCGTCAATCTTACGGACGGCTTGGACGGTCTTGCCGCTTCAAATATGATAATCTCTCTGACGGCGTGTGCCGCACTGGCGCTTTTGACGGGCAATGTTGAAATTGCAATCGTTTCTGCGGCAATAGCGGGCGCAACGGCAGGATTTTTGTTCTTTAATAAATATCCCGCAAAGGTCTTTATGGGTGATACGGGTTCTCTTGCGTTAGGCGGAGTTTTGGGCGCCATTGCCGTAATGGGAAAATTTGAACTCTGGCTTATACCGATAGGCTTTATTTATATGAGCGAAACACTATCTGTAATGATTCAGGTTGCAAGTTTTAAAATGACGGGAAACAGAATCTTCAGAATGACACCTATACATCATCATTTTGAACTCGGCGGCTGGAAAGAAACGAAAGTCGTAGCGGTATTTACGGGAGTAACCCTGATTTTAAGCAGCGCTGCCGTATATTTGTTTTGGTATTTAATGAGGTAATTATGAAAAGAAAATGGTTTGATAAAAAAGTTCTTATATGCGGTTTATCCAAGAGCGGAACGGCTGCGGCGGAATACCTTAATTCAAAAGGGGCGGACTGTTATCTGACAGAATTTAAACAGGCTGAGGATAAAGATAAGGAACTTATTGAAACTCTTGAAAAAGAAGGCATACACGTTGAAACGGGCGGACACAGCGACGAATTTATGCAGGACGCCTATGTTGCAATTATGAGCCCCGGAATTTCTCCGCAAAAGGATATTTATAAACGATTAAAAGAAAAGAATATCCCCGTTATGAGTGAAATAGAACTTGCCTATGCGGAAACACTTTCACCGTTTATTGCGATAACGGGTACAAACGGAAAAACGACGACGACAACTTTGATTTCACATATTTTATGTTCGGAATTTGATGCTCCCGTTTGCGGTAATATCGGTGTTCCTCCTACAAAATTGCTGGATAAAAAACATGATTTTCTTGTTTGCGAAATGAGTTCGTATCAGTCGGAACTTTCACATACCATTCAGCCTTTTATTGCTTGCTTTTTAAATTGGTCGGAAAATCATATTGACTGGCACGACGGGCTTGATAATTACTTCAAGGCAAAAGCAAGATTGTTTGCGCTTGAAAAAGCCCCTGCCTTTGCCGTGTTTAACGGTGCTGATGAAAAAGTTTACGCTTTTGCCGAAAAATATCCTTACGAAAAGTATATTTTTGCAAAAGAAACCGATAAAAACTGCTGTTATGAAAAAGACGGAAAATTATATTTTAAGGCGAAAAAAGACCCCGAAGAAATTATTGCCGTTGAGGATATACCGTTAGTCGGAGAGCATAATGTTCAAAACGTAATGGTTGCAATTATTGCGGCTAAACTCTGCGGTGTATCGAATGAAAAGATTGCCGAAAAAATCAAAGATTTTAAAGCGGTAGAACACAGAATAGAATATGTCGGAACCGACGGAAAACACAAGTTCTACAATGACTCAAAATCAACCACAACAGAGGCAACCATTGTTGCGTTAAGAGCCTTCCCCGAAAAGTCCGTAACCTTAATAATGGGCGGACGGGATAAGATGACCGATTTAACGGGTCTTTGCCAAAAAGTCAAAGAATGTGTTAATAATGTTATTTTGATAGGCGAAGCAACCCAAAGATTCAGGGAAAATCTTGAAAAGAACGGCTATTCAAATATATATGACGCTAAATCTTTTGAAGAATCAATAGATAAAGCAATCGAATATGAAAACGAGATAATCCTGTTCTCGCCTGCTTGTGCAAGTTTTGATATGTTCGATAATTTTGAACACAGAGGAGAAGAATTTAAAAAGTATGTCGGCACAAAAATATAACATTCAAAATTCTGAAAAATTAATACCTACGGGATATATTACGGCTCCTGACAAAGGACTTCTGATAATAGTTGTATTTTTATCTGTTATCGGGATAATGATGATTTTGTCGGCAGGTGCGTCAAAGTGTATCGCCTTGGGTACAAACCCCGGAAGTTTTGCCATAAAACAGTTGATATGGTTCGTTTTTGGTATTTTCGGAATGAGTTGGTTTGCAAAATACGATTATAAAAAACTCAGACAGTATGCGGTGCCTTTTGCGTGGATTGTAGTTTTTTCGCTGATATTAATTGACTTTACTTCTCTCGGTGTAACGGTCAACGGCGCAAAAAGATGGCTTGCGTTAGGGCCTTTTCAGTTGCAGCCGTCCGAAATGACAAAGCCTGCAATTGCACTTCTTCTTGCTTGCGCCTTTTCAAAAGATGTTTTTCTGTTTGATAAGGTGAAAATCCAGAAATATTTTGTTCCGATTTTGGCAATGGTTTTGCTCACGGCAATACAGCCAAACTTGAGTATGGTTATCATTATGGGCTTGGTATCGCTAATCGTCTATATTATGGCAGGCGGTTCTTTGAGAATGTTATGTACTCTTGCGGGTATGGCATTTTTGGTGCTTGCTCTTAAAATCAAGCCGTATCAGATGAGTCGTATAAAAGTCTGGCTTGATCCCGAGATGGATCCTTACGGTGCGGGCTACAATATTATTCAGTCCCTGCTTGCCTTTGTTTCGGGAGGCTTTTTCGGCGTGGGTTTCGGTGCTTCAAGACAAAAACTCGAATGGCTGCCTGAGGCGCATACCGACTTTATTTATGCGGTAATTGCGGAAGAATGGGGCTTTTTGGGCTGCCTTGCAATAATTTGGCTTTTTGCCTGGTTTTTATACCGAGGAATTACGATTGCAATTTCCTGCAAAGATATGTTCGGAAAACTTTTGGCGGCGGGCTTAACCTTTTCGATTGCAAGTCAGGCGTTTATTAATATGTCGGTTGCAAGTTCGTTCTTCCCAGCAACAGGTGTTCCGATGCCTTTTATAAGTTACGGCGGTACATCGTTATTTGTTACGATGTGTATGGTCGGAATTTTGCTTAACATTTCAAAAATAAGAATTATGAGGAATACTGATGTCTAAAGATAAAAAAGTTTATTTTATATCGGGCGGCGGCACGGGCGGACATATCTATCCCGCAGTTTCAATATTGCAGGGGCTTTTGCAGTGCGAGGATACCGAAAAAATTTATTATGTCGGCAATCCTAAAAATATGGAATACGACATAATTAAACAGTATGAAGAAGTTGAGTTTTTGCCTGTTACTGTAAGCGGTATGCCGAGAAAAGTCAGTTTTGATTTTGTCAAATGGGTTTGCAAACTTGAAATATCTTTGTGGAAGGCATTATTTTATATAAAAAAATACAAGCCCGATGTAGTTTTTACAACCGGCGGATACGTCAGCGCTCCGATTGCCTTTATGGCATCGTTTTTAAAAGTTCCGCTTATGATTCATGATTGTGATGCTGTTCCGGGGCTTGTGTCAAAGACGGTTGCTCCTTTTGCAAATAAGGTTTCGGTTGCCTTTGAAAGTTCAAAAGGGCTTTTAAAGTCGAAGAATATAATTTGTACGGGAAATCCCGTAAGAAGTGAGTTTCTGACGGTTTCAAAGGAAGAAGCAAGAGAAAAACTCGGACTTCGGAATAAAATGACCATTTTGATTACGGGCGGCTCTCAGGGCGCACAGACTCTTAACAAGACGGCAATTATCATCGCACAGGAAATAGTCGAAAAATATGATGTTCAACTTGTTATTCAGACGGGCAAAAAGAATTATGACGAGTTTATCAAAAAAATAACAGAATATTTCCCGAATTACAAAATGAACACTAATCTTGTCATAAGACCGTATTTTGATGAAATGTTTTATGCCTTAAAATCTGCGGATATTGTTGTATCAAGAGCGGGTTCTTTGAGTTTGTCCGAACTTAATCTCTGTGGTGCTGCGTGTATTCTTGTGCCTTATCCCTATGCTGCCGCAGACCATCAGAGAAAAAATGCAAGAGAGGCCGAAAATATAGGTTATGCTTTGTATTGCGAGGATAAAGATTTAGACGGTTCGACACTCATTAAAATGCTTAAATCGCTGTTTGAAAATCCCGATAAGATAGCAAAAATGTCCGAAGCATCTTATAAAAATGCAAAACCTTATGCTAAAGAAGAAATTATTAAAAATTTAAAAGCACTTGTAAAATGAAGGACAATTATTTAAAAACCGAAAAATTGCTTCATTCGGCGGAAAAATTTCACATAAAACTCGGTCTTGAAAGAATATCCGCAATTTTGGAACTTTTGGATAACCCTCAGGAAAAAATCAGGGTTGTTCATATTGCGGGAACGAACGGAAAAGGCTCTGTCAGTGCGCTGACGGCAGAAATTTTAAAGTCATCGGGCTATAAAACCGCTTTATATACAAGCCCTCATCTTTTTAAGTATAATGAGCGTTTTAAGATAAACGGCGTCGATATTTCCGACGATGATTTTTCGGCTTATACAACAGAAATAAATCAACTTGCGGAAAATAACGGAATAGATGTAACGGAATTTGAACTTTTAACGGCTGCCGCCTACAAATATTTTTACGATAATAAAGTTGATTTTGCGGTAATGGAAACGGGGCTGGGCGGCAGATTTGATGCCGTCAATGTTGTTAAACAACCTGTTGTTACGGCAATTACATCAATTTCGATTGACCATAAAGACAGACTAGGTGATACGGTTGAAAAAATCGCCTTTGAAAAGGCGGGAATTATTAAAGATAATACGCCGTTAGTCATAAACAAAAACAATAATGGTTATGAGGTTATTTTTAAAGTTGCCGAAGAACGTAAGGCTCCCGTTTTTGATGCGGAAGAAGAAGTGAAGATTCTGTTTGAAAACGGTATAAATTATGCTGTTTTTGCCGGACAGAAATATGAGTTTAACCTTTGGGGGCTTCATCAGAAACAAAATCTCGATCTTGTTTTAAAAATCACGGAGGTTTTAAAACAAAAAGGCTTCAAAATAAACGATAACAGTATTTGTCAGGCGTTAAAAAATGTTTTTCTTCCCGCAAGATTTCAGTATAACAAAAAATACAATCTCATCATTGACGGGGCGCATAACTATGATGCGGCTTTGAACCTGCTGAAAAATCTTGATTACTATTTTCCGAACCAAAAAAGGACTTGGATATACGGTGCAATTTCCACAAAAGAATACGATAAAATCACAAATATGCTTTTTGAAAGCGGTGATACCGTGATTTTGCCCGATTTTGAATATCCTCTCGCCGTTCCTTATGCAAAAATTATTGAAAAGATAAAAAAAAGTGATATAAAGTTCAAAAATTTACGTAAAACCGAAAATATATTAAATTTTTTAAGTCAAACCTCTCTTAATATTATGACAGGATCTTTTTATATGGCAGGAAATCTTCTTCCTGAGGAAGTTATCCGATAAAATTACCCGAGTGGTTAATGTCCTTTACCTTGTTAAAAGATTATTATTCTTGTTGTAAATAGAACGGAGACAAAAATGAATGCAGTAAAAACAGATGATGTACGAGTAGTTATCATTGAGGATTACAAACTGACACGAATAGGGTTAAAATCGACTTTAAACGAGTTTGAACGTATAAATGTGGTAGGTGATGCGGAAGATGCCCAAACGGGTTTGGAAATTATTTCAAGAGAAAAGCCGAACGTTGTTTTGATGGATTTGGGGCTTCCCGGAATGAACGGTCTTGAAGCAACGCAGCAGATAAAAGACATATCTCCCGAAACAAACGTTATTATTCTGACCTCTCATGAAAGGGGTGAAGAAGTTGTTGCGGCTCTCGGTTCGGGCGCCTGCGCCTATTGTCTTAAAGACATTGAACCGAATGTTCTTTCTCAGGTTATTATAAATGTTGCAAAAGGCGCCTGCTGGATTGACCCTGCCGTAGCCAAAGCGGCGTTGAATTTATTTCCCAAGCCCGAAAATATATCCAATCTTCCAAAAACAGATGTTTCTGATGCAAGGGCTCAACTTACGGACAGAGAACTTGAAGTTTTAAAACATCTTGTTCAGGGAAAGAGCAACACCGAAATCGCAAAAGAACTTATTGTGAGTGTGCATACCGCAAAGGCGCATGTTTGCAGTATTTTGCAAAAATTGTGCGTAGATGACAGAGTTCAGGCGGCGGTAAAAGCCATTAAAGAACATATAATCTGATTTTTGAGATTATATGTCTGTTACCACAAAAACACTTGTAAATCTTTATGTTTATTGTCATTGCGAGCGAACAAAGTGAGCGTGGCAATCCTTTTCGGGGATTACTTCGGACAAGCCTCGTAATGACGCATTTTGTTTTTGTGATAACTGATGAATTACGACCAAGATTTTTTCATCGGACACTTTACATCTGCAATATCTCAAAAACCACTGTTTTTGAGGTATTGCGGTTAAAGTAAAATTTCTCTTAATTTTTTTGCACACTTTAAGCAGTAGGTGCAGTCTATGTCACAGATGTTGGCGCATCTGTCGCCGTATTTTACAAAATGATTTATATTCGGCATATAAGAAATGATGTCTTTAAGTTTTGGATTGTTTTTTAAATCTATATATACAGGAAATATTTTATTAAAAAAGTCAGATGCGGTAAAATTTGCTGTGCCGTTTTCAACACAGTCTATATATCCTTGCATAAATTTAAGAGATGATAATTGGTGCCGAAATCCAAATATTTTGAAATTATTAATGCCAATATTTTTGTATGCCTCAAGCTGCCATGGATATATAACATTTGACTTGAAAAAGTATTCGATATCCCCCATTTTGTTACGCAAACCGTAACAATCCCATATTTTACAAAAAGCTGCCGCGTGAGAAATTCTTGCAGGGCAACCATGAATACAAGTTTCATTAACCATTATTTCTATATCTGTATGAGGAAATGATTTTCTTAAATTTTTTAAAAATAAAAAGTTTCTGTTATCATCAATTGCAATATTAATTCTTTTTATTCTCTTATATGAATTCAAAAGATGTTTGTACTGAGAAACATTATGATATTCAAAAGACGTTGAAGCCGATAAGTCAAAATCGGTTTCTTCGGAAATTATTTCCATTAACTGAGTATTTGCAACTTTTATTTCCGTTATACCTGCATCTTTTAATATTTTAAATAAAAATTTTAAATGTTTTTTATGTTTTTTATATGTATCATCCGAAAAAGGTTTTGGAGAATTTAAAACATAAACAAAATGAAAACCTTTATCCTGTGCATAAGTTACATATTCTATAAAATCTTTTTCATTACGGACATTTTCACTGTATGCTTTACAGTTCTGAAATTCCTCGTTAAAAAATTTTGATAGAGGCATAGGTAAGTTATTGTATAAAGATTTAATTGTAAATTTTTTGTAGTTTGAATTAATTTCCGACAATTTATCAATTAATTCATAATCATAAGGCATAGGAACAGAAAATACATATTTATCAGACTTGTTTATAACAAAATCACTACTATTAGTAACATCGCCTATTGCATAATTTGATGCTAAGCCTGCACCTGCCGCCAATACGCCCAACTTTAACAAATCACGTCGTTTCATAATTACAAACCCCTTTTATAATCATAATAACTTTATTTTTTTTAGAATAAATAAATCCAAAAATAATATTAAAACCTATATACCCAAATAGCATCTCGTTTAGAGATGCTATTCGATATACAGATAAATTTTATTCTTCTTCGGAAGTTTCGTCTGTGTTTTCAAGTTCCTGAACATCTTCTTCATCAACTCCGTATTCTTCTTCATTGATGTTTTCTTCATCTTCCATTAATTCTTCATCAATATCTTCTTCGACAGGTTCTTCTTCGTAATTATCCTGTTCGTAAGCCTGATTTTTTTCCATGGTTTCAGCCTGAGAAACGCTCTTGATATCAATCTTCCAGCCAGTAAGTTTATGAGCGAGTCTGACGTTTTGTCCGCCTCTGCCTATTGCAAGACTTAACTGGTCATCGGGAACGATAACAAGCGCTTCTTTTGAGTATTCATCGTCTGCGAGAATGTCAACAGAAACAACTCTTGCGGGTGATAAAGTGTTGACGATGTATTCTACGGGGTCGTCGGAATATCTGACAATATCGATTTTTTCGTTTCTTAATTCACCGATGATTGTCTGAATACGGCTTCCTCTGGGGCCAATACAAGCACCTACGCAATCGACTTCGGGGTCATTGCTTGCAACCGCAATTTTGGTTCTGAAACCTGCTTCACGAGCAATTGATTTGATTTCAACAATTCCATCCTCGATTTCGGGAACTTCAAGTTCAAACAGTTCTCTGACAATTTCCGCATGAGCGTGAGAAACGATAACCTGTAATTGACGGGGTGTTTCTTTTACGTTCATAACAAAAACTCTGATTCTGTTTCCGGGCTTGTAGAATTCGCCGGGGATTTGTTCTTTGGGCGGCATTACCGCTTCTGTTTTTCCGATGCCGACGATAACGTTTCTGTGTTCCATACGCTGAATGATACCCGTTGTCAAAGTACCTTTTTTATCCAAAAATTCATCGAGAACCATTTTTCTTTCTGCTTCTCTGATTCTTTGTGTGAGAACCTGTTTAGCGGATTGAGCCGCAATTCTGCCGAAATCTTCGGGTGTAACGTCAATTTTGACTTCATCTTCAAGTTCAACTTCATCGTCAATTTCTTTTGCATCTTCAAGAGAAATTTCGGTGTCATCATCTTCTACTGTTTCAACAACAACCTTTGTTCTGAAAACCCCGATTTCACCTGTTTGTTCATCAAGCAGGGCTTCAATGTTTGTTGCTTCTTTTGCTTTGATGTGCTTTTTGTAAGCAGTAACCATTGCATCACACAGAGATGCGATAATTATATCTTTTCCGATTCCTTTTTCCTGTTCAATCTGTTCGCAGGCTTCGAATAATGCTGACCCGATTTTAATCATTTCTTTTCTCCTATATGTCCGGCGAGTATAATCTCGCATAAATTATGTTCTCTTTCGGTATTAAAACTTCTTTTTTGGAGCCGTACAAAAAGGCGGTTAAACCACGTTCCGTATCGTAATCCACGATTTTACAAACAAATTGTTTCTCGTAAGTTTCGTCTATACCGTTTTTTAATTTGATATAAATATCTTTTCCCTGAAAGATTAGATATTCTTTTTCCGATTTGAGTTTTCTCTCAACCCCGGGGGAACTGATTTCAAGATTGAATTTGAACGGAATGAGTTCGTCCAGAAAATCACCAAGACTTCTCGACATGTTTTCACAATCGTCAAGAGTAATGTTTCGTTCTTTTGAATAAATGAAAATTCTCAGGAACCATTTGTGATTTTCTCTTGAAAAATCAATCTCAACGGGTATGACGTTAAATCTCATGGAAGTATTTTCAACAAGCGGTACCAACTTTTCAAGCAGTTCTCTTTTGTTAAAATGTTCGTATTGTTTTTCTTCCTGAGGGTGTTTATCGTGTTTCATACGCATGTTTCCCTTTTTGTTGAGATAAAAAAAAGAAACGGCAAGCCGTTTCCTTTTCGGATAACTTCATACTAACATATATAAAATAAAATTAAAACCTTTTATTTGAATTATTGTAATATTTCATCACATTATTTTTGACAAATAAATTTGGAGATTAGCATGTGCTTTGACATCGTGAACTCTTAACATGTTTATTTTGTTCATCATCAGGTGATGAGCGTATATTTGGGAAACTTTATCACGGCTTTCAGTGCCAAAGGTTTTCGAGATAAAGGATTTTCTGCTTATGCCGTAAAGTACGGGATAACCGAGCGACAAAAACTCACCTGCTCTTTTGATAAGTTCAAACTGGTCGTTGATTGATTTTCCAAAGCCTATTCCGACATCGAGTATGAAAAGGTTTTCTGTTAAACCGTTTTCTTTAAGATAGTCAATTTTTTCTGCAAAATACCTGAAAAGGTTATCGGCTATATCTCCGTCAAAATCCTTGAGAACAGGTTTTGGCGGTATGCCGTCGGAATGCGTAACCACTATTGGTGTTTTGTGCTTTTTCAGAAAATCAAAAACGCTTTCAAAAATTTTAATGTCAGCAACGGTGTTTAAAATATCTGCACCTGCTTCAACGGCTTTGACAATGGTTTCGGGGTGGATTGTGTCAACGCTGATTAAAATATCTTTGTTTGATTTTTTAATTTTTTCAATGACGGGCAAAATGCGGTTACATTCTGTCTGAACATCAACGGGAACAGCATCGGGGCGTGTGGATTCCCCGCCGATATCAAGGATGGCTGCGCCGTCTTTATACATTTGCAGGGCTGAATTTACGGCAGTTTCCGTGTCGTAATTTTTGCCGCCGTCTGAAAAAGAATCGGGCGTAACATTTAAAATACCCATTAAATACGTTTTTGAAAAATCAAATTCATGCCCGTTTATGAAATAATTTTGTTTTGGCAAGAGATATTTTTGAAGTTCCTCTGACAAAGTTTTTAATCTGAAAGGCTGCTTTTTAAGATTTTCGCATAACTTTAAAAACTGCGAGGTGCTTCCGCAGAGGATTGCATCGGATTTTTCGCATCGGCAGGTTATTGTATCTCTGTGCACAGCAGCATCGAAGCCTAAGGATAAACATGATTGTTTTAAAATATTTGCTTCGGCAGGTTTTAAATTAAAAATCTTAATTGTCTGCGGAAGAAATTTTTTTTCGGCTGTTTTGATGTAATCTGCCGAAAAATTAATGCTTTTAAGTTCATCTTCGATATTGCCGCTTAATTTTTTTATTAAAATTTTATTATTCATACTTTACATTATACATTAAGCATGTAAACTGTTAATATATAAAACAATTATACAGGAGATGTAACTATGGCAGTTGTAATAAAAGCAGAAAAAAGAGATGAAAATAAGAACCCCAGACAAGTAAGAGCAGAAGGCAATTTACCTGCAACAGTTTACGGAAAAGGCAAAGATTCCGTTTCCGTTCAGGTTAATGCAAAAGAATTTTTAACGGAATACAAAAAAGATGTTAACGCAACTTTTGATTTGAAGATTGATTCAAAATCAATGAGCGTAAAAGTTAAAGATGTTCAGACAAATTACAGAACGGGTGAAAAATTAAACGTACAATTTGTAGCAGTATAGTTTGATTTTTATAACAATTTTAAAAAGCGGGACTTATTAATCCCGCTTTTTTGTTTTAAAATTATTCTGAAGTTTCTCTTTCACCGTAATAAAGTGTCTGCGAGAGAGTTGCCATATCGGAATCGGTAGGGTGTCCGGGGATAAAGCGGTTTTTCATAATAACAATAGGGAAAGTATCACCGGGGGTTTTGGTTGAAGTAGGGATAGCATTGGGGCCTTTTTCGCCGTTTACGTCAACCCACATGATACCATAGGTTTTTTCTCCGTATTCGGAATTGACGGCTGCGGAAGCACTGTATTTAAAACAATATCTCATTCCGTCCGTCGTATAAAAGATTTGCGCATCGCTTCCACAGCCTGCCATGGGATTGGTAGAATCCATTAACTCTTTAAAGGCTATTGAAACAAAGGGTTCAAAGAGGTTTTTCATCAAAAATTCATCGGAATTTAAGCGTTCTGCACCGATAGAAACGGGATCGAGTTTTTCGGTTGATTTTTCAAGATAGGGTTCTTCGGATATAACGGGGTCAATGTGAATACCGCCCGAAAAGCCCGCACAAAATTCAATGCCGAGGAAATTAAACATACTTGTGCCTTCGGGACATCTTTTCACGGTTCTGTATTTTGTTTCATATTGGGCGGTCGGGGCTTCCGCATATTCAGCGTAGGCTTTGTTTAACATATTGACGGCACGTTTGTAACCCAAAATATTTTCTTTGTTGTTGTAATCCATCATAAGAGCAGGTATTGTCATACTTGCCACAATCCCCAGAACAACGAGGGCAAGCAGTGTTTCTGCAAGTGTGACACCTGATTTATTTATCATAAGAGCCTTTCTTTTTTGATATCAAAAGTTTTTATACCACAGTATTTAATTATATTAAAACAAAAAGGCAGCACTTTTTGACATAAAATTTAAAAAACAATCTGATTTGTAATATTGCGAAAAAAATATTTTTGGGTTAGAATAATAAAGCCGTGTTCCGCGGGGAATTGCAATCTCTTGACTCGAAGTGTATGCGAGGCGCAGAGCCTGTTGTGAGGCTCAGGCGGTTACGGCGGACAGTATATTAATTGTTGATATTACCGACGATTATGGCGAAAGCCTTCGAACCGTGTCAGGGTGGGAACACAGCAGCACTAAGGAGTGTCTTTCGGGTGTAGTCGGGCGGTAAAGGAGAAAGATATACTGAAAACCGCAGTCGTTTGTGTCGATAGACAGAGACACGGCATTTTATCAGGTTGTAGTGTTTTTTGTAAATTCGTATAATCGGAAAGTCATGTTGATTTTCCAAAAGCCAAAAGGCACTGCAGGCAAAAAATCACACCAATAGTGTTTTTTTGTTATTTTTATTAAGAGCATGGGGTTTGTATTTATGAAATTTATCTGTACGGTTTTTACATTTTTTGTTCTGTGTTCTGCGGCAGTTTTTGCGGGAAATGTTCAGTACGGCTATAACGCCAAAGGGCAATACGTTCCCGTTTCGGTTGACGGACAGAGAATTGATTACGGATATAATGCAAAAGGCGAATATGTTCCCGTCAGATGCGGCGGACAAAGTATAAACTACGGATATAATGCCAAAGGTCAGTATGTTCCGACCTCTTTTGGCGATAATCAGGTAAACTACGGCTACAACGCAAAAGGGGATTATGTTCCGACTTCTTACGGAAATCAAAAGGTGCAGTACGGCTATAATGCCAAAGGTCAGTATGTTCCCGTATCTGTCGGCGGAAACAAAGTTAATTACAGCTACAATGCAAAAGGGCAATACGTTCCGATAAAATACGGAAATTAAGCCTGCAAAAAACCCCCCCTTCGGGTGGTTTTAAAATGCCCCGGGCAGGACTTGAACAGGCACAGAGTGTTATCCCTATCGGCTTTTAAG
>JAILHI010000085.1 GCA_024695865.1 Candidatus Gastranaerophilales bacterium | reverse complement strand
AATCATAACGATAAACGTATTGATACAATCGTTCAACTTGCAAGAGATTATTCGATACCTTTTTCCTTTGTACCCAAAGAAAAATTTAAGAATTATGCGGAATACTCTCATCAGGGGGTAATTGCCATTGTTGCACCCGTTGAATATATGGAACTTGAAGATTTTCTGGAAAAACCGACAGAAAAGAAATACAGAAAAATTGTAATTTTAGACGAAGTGGAAGACCCTCACAATGTCGGCTCGATAATCAGAACGGCAGTATGTGCGGGGTATGATGCCGTACTGTTACCCAAAAGAAGAAATTCTCTGATTAACGCTACCGTTGAAAAATCATCCGCAGGAGCGGTAAATCATATCGATATTATTTTGGTTAACAGCATTTCAAATGCAATTACTACCCTTAAGGATAACAACTTCTGGATAATTGCTTCCGTCATCGATGCCGAGGATAATTATTTTGACATAGATTATACGGACATGAATTTTGCAATTATTATGGGAAATGAAAAGTCAGGCATATCCAAAACAAATGTTAAAAATTCTGATTTTTGGGTAAAAATACCAATAGAAGCAGATTTTGATTCTTTGAATGTTGCAAATGCCGCATCTGTAATCATCTATGAATCAGTAAGACAAACCATAAACAAGGATGTAAAAAAAAATCAATGACAAATAATTCAGACGGAATATATCAGGATATTGAAGACAATTCTGATATTCTTGATGCGGAAAGTGAAAATGACGGTGATGAATACAAAGATGAACTTGCTCTCGCCGTACAGGAGCCGAAAGTTGCAGAAACGGTAAACAGTGCAGTTTCTGACGATTCGGTTAAAATTTATTTGCAGCAAATCGGTAAAATTCCCCTCTTAACCGCCGAGGAAGAACTTGCCGTTGCCCAAAGAATAAAAGACGGAAAAGGCGAAGATAAAAACAAGGCAATAAAAGAACTTGTTAATGCAAATCTCCGGCTTGTTGTCAGTATTGCAAAAAAATATATCGGCAGAGGATTATCGTTTCTTGATTTAATTCAGGAAGGCAATATGGGCTTAATGCGTGCCGCAGAAAAATTTGATTATACAAAAGGTACCAAATTTTCCACCTATTCAACGTGGTGGATACAGCAGGCAATAAGCAGAGCAATTGCAGATAAATCAAGACTTATCAGATTGCCTGTCCACATGATTGAAACTCTCGGCAAAATTAAAAAGGCATCAACAGAATTAACCATACAAAACGGCTTTGCCCCCGGAAAAGACGAAATCGCTTACAAAATAGGAATGTCCTTAGGCAAATTAAATCAACTTATTGAAGCAGCACAGGGTACAATAAGTATGGAAACGCCTGCCAAATATCAAAAGGACGAAAATGCAAAAATTGCCGATTTCATCGTTGATGAAACCACTTTGTCTCCTGATATTAAGGTTACACAGGATAATCTTTTCGGTGATATAGAAAAGATTTTAAGCAGACTTAGCCAAAAAGAACGGGACGTTCTCGTTTTAAGATACGGTCTCGGCAAAAACGGCGAAAGAAAAACGCTTGAAGAAATCGGAGCACAGATGAATGTTTCAAGAGAAAGAGTAAGACAGATTGAAAACCGTGCCTTGTGCAAACTGCGGCGAATTTGCCGTGACACTAAAAGTGAAAACGCCTTAAAAAATTATTTTAATTAAAAAAGCCGCTTTTGAAAGCGGCTTTTTATCAACTTTGCTGTTATATTGCCTTAACAAGTTCGTATAAATACTTTTTAAAACTTTCTTTTATTCTGTCTGCTGTTTCAATAACCTCCTGATGAGAAAGGGGCTGGTCGATAACGCCGCAGGCAAAATTTGTCAGACAACTTATGCCGAGAACATTCATACCGCACCAGTTAGCAACTATTGCTTCGGGAACGGTGGACATACCGACGGCATCGGCACCGAAATTTCTGACCATTTTTACTTCGGCAGGTGTTTCATAAGTGGGGCCTGTCAAAGCGCAGTAAACACCTTCTTTGACTTCAAGATTGATGCTCTTTGCAACTGCTTTTGCCTTTTCTCTGAGAGTTTTTGTAAATACATCACTCTGATCGGGGAAACGGGGGCCTAAATCATTATCGTTCATACCAATCAAAGGATTTGTTCCCATAAAATTGATATGGTCTGCGATAAGCATTAAATCACCCGGCTCAAACTCTTTGTGCAAAAGTCCTGCCGCATTTGTTATGATTAAATTCTGAACGCCGAGTTTTTTCATAACTTTTACGGGGTAAGTAACCGTTTGCATTGAATGACCTTCGTAGAAATGGTATCTTCCCTGCATCATAACAACAGGTTTTCCTGCTACTTCTGCAAATACCAAAAGTCCCTTATGACCTGCAACATGCGATTTCTGAAAACCCGGGATATCCGAATAAGGCACCCTTATTGCTTCAAATTCGTCTGCAAAATCACCTAAACCCGAACCTAAAATAATGCCCGTTACAGGCTTAAAATTGTTTGTTTTTTCATTGATAAAATTAATTGCGGATTCCATATTTTCTCCTATTTACTGATAAAACCGAAAAATATTATAGCACATAAACCGACAATCCAACAATAGTATGCGAAACATTTCATTGAAAATCTGCTTAAGAATGCCATAAAAAATTTAACACAAAGATAACCTACGACAAAAGCCGTAAAGAAGCCAACTATAATACTAGTCCAATTAATAACGGCGATTTCCGAACTGTCTAATTTCAAAACGGGGTAAAAGACAGAAGCGCCCAAAATAATAAGAATTGAAAGCAAAAACGAATATCTTGCCGCAGCAACTCTGTTCAAACCCGTCATTAAACCCGCACAAATAGTCATGCCCGAACGTGATATTCCCGGACAGGCTGCAATGCCCTGTGCGATACCGATTAAGATTGACTGTTTAAGCGTTATTTTGTTACATTCCGCATCGTTTTGTGTTTTCTTTGATAAATGTTCGGAAAGAAACAAAATAAAGCCTGTTATTATCAGACAAATTCCGACAATTTCAGGTGCGGACACCATATTTTCAAAATATTCATGCAACGGAAAAGCAATAATCACCGTAAAAAACGTACCAATCACCATATAAAGCGGCATTTTTGATTCAAGAGAAGAAAAATCTTTTGTCTTGCAGGCATTTATAAAGGCTTTGATAATCTTCATAATATCTTTACGGAAGAAGAACACAACGGCAAGCAAGGTGCCGAGATGTAAAATAATATCCGTAAATATTTCTTCTTCACCCGCCTGAAGAAATTCCTGACCGCTTATTATTTTATACAGCGAAGATGTCAGAACCAAATGGGCGGAACTCGAGACGGGAAGAAACTCCGTCAGACCCTGTATTATTGCGAGCAAAACCGTGTGAAGTAATGTCATAAAAATCAAACCTCTTTGTTTCCGTAGTATTTGGCACAAGATGCCGGCGTTTCGTAAACTGCGGCAAAATACATATTTTCAAATTTTTCAGACATTTTTTCAAATATAAATTTTGCAATCATTTCACTGCTCGGACTTGTACCTTTAAACTCTTCCAATTCGTTGATATCCTTGTGGTCGAGATAATCAAGAACGGCATTAAGTTCTTTTTTCAGAACCTTAAAATCGACAAGAATGTTTGCCTTATCAAGATGCGAACCCCTCACGGACACAACCACTTTCCAGTTGTGTCCGTGTTGGTTTTCACATTTTCCGTCATAATTCAGCAGATGATGTGCTGCCGAAAACATACTTTCTACCTGTATTTCAAACATTATATTAATTTTTCTAATTTTTCAATTAAAACGGTATGCTGTTCGGCAAAGTCTTTACCTCTTGATATCATTGCCTGTTTGAGCAACAAGGGTAAATTCATTGCCGTTCCGTTTTTAAGATTTTCCTCATACAAACTCTGATAGTTGTCGGGGATTCTGAGCGACCAGTTTGCATCGCCCGAGGTTCCGGGGATGTTGTAGGTTTCTTTAAGACCCAGAAAATCGGTGAAGAAAATCTGAACGTTTTCTGCCTTGCAGGCGAAAAGTTCAACGAGTTTGTTAAAGAGCATAAAATCAGCATCTTTAGAAAGTCTTACGGCAATTTCTTCCTGTTCTTCCTCTGTTAAATCGGGATATAAGTCCTCTGCAAGATTTTTGCCGTGGAGATAACCTTCGTGGGTATTAACGATTTTTTCAGCCCAGACCGAAATCGGCTGGTTATCGTGAGTACCTACCATTACCCAACTTGCAGGCTTAATATTTTTACATCTGTATGCGTGTTCGGGTTCTTCGGGAACAACAAACTGAGTTAAGCACATTCCCTGAAGTCCGTACTGTTTCATAACCGATTCAACGGGATAAGTAACTGTTCCGAGGTCTTCACAAACGATGGCGTTTTTATCAAGTCCGACTTCTTCCGCTGCGCCGATAACGATTTTTTCAAGAAGTCTGCCATATAATTTAATCTGCTCGGGAGTAAGTTTTTTAATTCTTTTTTCCATATCCGAGGTAACTTCTTCGTTCAAATCGTCGAGTGTTGCGATAGCGAATTTCTTTAAAAATTCGTGTTCGGGTGAAGAATACAATCTGCCTGCGCCGTCTTCGGGTTTCGGAGTTTTATCCGACTTATAAACCCAAGGGTCAATAAGACCTACAAGGTGGTCAATTCTGACACCGCCCGGGTTTTCGACAAACATTTTTTTGAATAAGGCTTTCATAAGTTTTCCTGCTTCACCGAGAGAACCGTCTTCATTATACATTTTTTCGGGGTTGATAACGGGGAAGCCCCATGCCTGACCGTCGTCCGAGAACAAATCGGGAGGACAACCCAAGCACCAGCCTTCGAGGAACAGGGATTGATATGCCCATAAATCTCTGTCAGAAAAGGCAACCTGTCTGTCTGCTATCATTTTGATATCTTTTGAAAGCGCATAGTCTTTGATTTTAGCATTCTGCAACGATGCAACAAGTTGTTTAAAAGCGTAAAATTCAATTTCATCAGCATATTTCGATTTAATTTCCGCAATTCTTGCATCAAATTTTGCTTTTTCTTCGTCATTCTTCGGATTCAGCAAATGCTTATCATCTTCGTTTTCCCAAACAGGCCAGTAGTCATTACCGTTTTCGATTGATAATGCTTCATACAGAGCATCGTTTTCAAGCCAGAAAACATTGTCTTTTTTGTATTTTTCAAGCGCTTCAACAAGTTTGAAAGGATTGTTCTGTTTAAAGTTTTCATAGGCTTCTTTAAGCGCTTCGTCCTGTTTTGCGTAAATATAAGAATAAGCCGTTCTGTTGGTATCTTTGTTGGGATTATTGTCGCAAATCTTTTGATAAGTTTCCTTTGACAGCAGATTGTAAAATTCGTCTGTCGTAAGTTGTTCAAGGTCAATAAAGAGCGGATTATTTGAAAAGATTGTTCCCGTATAGGGAGAAGCATCGCAGGATTTTGTTTTTCCTGCGGGGCCGAGTTGGATAGCGTTAAAAATACCGCTCAAATAGTCTATTAAAGTTTTTGCGGCATTAGATGCTGCATTACCGAAGCCTGTATTTTTACCCGCTTCGGACGGAAAACTTCCGGCATGCGAAATAAAAGCCAAATTCTTTTTACCGAGAGCCGTTAAGGCTTCCTTTATAATTCTTTTTTCCTGTTGTTCCATTTTTTGTTCCTTATTTTTCTTTGCTGATGTTCTAATTTTAACATATTTTTTTCAAAAGGGTATTTTTATTTAATTTTATTTATATTGTGAATTTTTTATAAAAATTGTTTGAAATAAAAAAATGTTCATGTTAGGATTTAGGCAAGAATTGTAATATTCAAGGAGAAACAAATTGAAAAGCTACGAATTATTATTAATGATTAAGCCGAATATCGATTCAGAAGAAGTTCAGGCTATGGTCGGAAAAATTACAGAAGCGGTTGAAAGTTTAAAAGGTAAAGTTGTTGATACCGATATGGCAGGCAGAAAGAAACTTGCTTATGACATCAACAATTTCAGAGATGCTTATATGGTTGTTTTAAAGGTAGATTTAGAAGGTTCTAAAGTTGCCGAATTTAACAGACAATTAAGATTAAACGAAAACATCCTCAGAATGATGTTTATGGAAGTATCAAAAGTAAAAGCGTAGGCGGGAATGACAGTTTGTAAAGCAACATTCTCGGGTACGGTATTCCGAGGTCCCGAAAAAAGATTTACCCAAAACAATATTCCCATTTCTTTTTTAACCTTATTGGTTGACGGAAATGAGAATTTAAAACTGCGGGTAATTTCCATGGGAAAAACTGCCGAAACAGTTGAAAAAGAACTTTCCAAAGACGACAGAGTTGTTATGGAAGGAAGACTGAGAATAGGCAGCGGTAAAGACGAAGAAGGAAACGAAGTCAGAGCAATGGAACTTGACTTATCCTCCTTTGAAAAAATTGGCGGAAGCATTGCTCAAAGTGCAGCGCCAAAAGAAATAGCAAATTTTTCCGAAGATGATTATACGGATGATTTGATTGGTGAAGATGAAGTCCCCTTTTAACGGATAGAAAGTAAAGGAATATAAAATGGCAAGAGAACAACAAGACAAGAAAAAAAGAAAAAACTGCAGTTTTTGTGCAGATAAAATCGAAGTTATCGATTACAAAGATGCTCAAAAACTCAGAAAATATTTAACAGAAGCAGGAAAAATTCTTCCGAGAAGAATTACGGGTAATTGCGCAGAACACCAGAGATTGCTTGCAAGAGCCGTAAAAAGAGCAAGAGAAGCATCTTTACTGCCTTATGTTTTCGATTAATTCTCAAACATAATTCTTGTTTGGGTAATCAGATTTTCAATCCCGTTGCCGTATGGCTGCGGGATTGTTGTATTATGATAAACAAACGAATTGCACCTTCCTGCCTGTACGGGATAGTAAACCTTTGGCGTGTAACCCGTCATTGTTCCGTTAAAAAATTCATTAAATAGATAATTTACCCTGTTTCTTTTTTTCAGATTGTTGATATTAGCATAAGTGCGGTTTCTGTTTTCAGCAACTCTATTTATAAAATTCACCCTGTCCGAAAAGGTACCCGGCTGAGTTGTGCCGAAAAGCCTTTCTTCTGCCAGCATTAGTCTTGTCTGTGGAGATAAACTGCGGTTATTTTGTCCGAAAACGGCATATTCCGCCCTTGACAAATTCTGCATATCCGCCGAACCGTATGTTCCGTTAAGATAATCAAGAGCGTAAACAGAAGTATTTACGCTGAAAAGTAATACCAAAACAAATATTTTTTTAACCATAATCGTCCTTTTTTAAAAAATATAAGTCTGATATTGCGTTTATACATTCACCCGAAAGGCAGGCAAGTCCGATAATTTTTCGGACGAAAAATTACTAAACATTATTTTTGTATAGCAAAACCTATTTCTTTTTGAAGACGTAGAATTTATTAACCGAAAAACCGATAATAACGTGCGTTGCAATAGATATCAAAATGGCAAAGTTGTCTATAATTCTTGAATTTGGAACATTTGTCAGAGAATTTATAAAATCGATAAAGGACATAAAATATTTTGCAAGAAAATGTGCAAATTTAAAGCCGAACCAATAAGAAAAGACAAATGACGGAAGCATCAGCAGGAAAAATTTTACAAACTGCATATTGCCTTTGTCCGTGTTATGAAAAGTATATTTTTTATTCAGGAGAAAAGAGGTAATAATTCCCAAAACATAACTGATGGCGGTCGATATTGCATAATTAAGCATAAAAACATCAAGAGCAATAAAGGCAGATGTAGTTCCGACCAGTGTATTAACCACACCGACAAGACAATATTTAATAAATTCTTTGGAAACTTTATTCTTCATTTTCTATTTCGAGTATGCCAAATCCAAGTATTGACGGGCAATTCTCGGAGAACGATAACCCTTTGAAAGAGCAAATCTTTCAGCACCGCTGATAATTTCGTCAATCGGGGCATTGATACCTCTGTCTTTGGCAATTTGTCTGGTTATTTCAAGATAATTTTCTTTTGAGGGCATCTGATAGGTGATTACAAGTCCGAATCTGTCTGACAGCGACATTAACTCATCAATAGTGTCTTCCTTGTGAATTTCGTCGCCCTCTCTTGCGGTAAAGGTTTCTTTTACAATGTGTCTGCGGTTAGAAGTTGCATAAATAATCGTATTTGCAGGCTGTACGAACAAAGAACCCTCTAAAACAGCCTTTAAGGTGTTCATATTTTCATCGTCTTCATTAAAGGTTAAATCATCAATAAAGATAAGGAATTTAAGCGAATTATCCGCAAGAGTTTCAAGCAGATTGCTTAAATGCTTGAGGTTAGATTTTTCAATCTGAATAATTCTGAGCCCCATTTCCGCATATTCATTTGCAAGCGCCTTAACACAGGAAGATTTTCCCGTTCCTCTGTCGCCGTACAAAAGCACGTTATTATAGGGGTTATTTGCCATAAAGGCGATTAAATTGTCGTTAGCCTTTTGTTTTTGTCCGTCATACAGTTTTAAATCGTCAATTTGTATCTTATCGGGGTGGGTAACGGGAACAATATTGCCGTCCAAATCAACACGGAAAGAATGATTTTTTGCAAACTGTCCCATTCCGTTTTTCTTATAAAATCTGACAAAATCGGCAATATAGTTTTCCCAGATATCTTTTGCGCCCGTATGTTTAAAATTGGACGAAAAAGTCGGCAGGGAATCCTGCATCTGTTCCAGTTTCGGATTATTTTTAACTATCTGTCCGTTAATTTCCTCGCAGGTAATTTCAGACAACAACCTGATTGTTTTAATATCATTTTTAACGGCTTCTATAATATGGGAAGAAATTTCATGATATTTATTGTGAGAACACCTGTCCGAAAAACAGTTTTCATCATACAAAATCAAATCGTACAAGTAATTTGGCAGACTTGATGTTTTATCGGCTTTATAAAGGGCATTACACATTGTTGTATAATATTTAATTGCCTCGGGGTAAATCCTGTCTTTTACATCTTTTTGCGAAAGCGTGTTGAGCAGATTACACAGGTTGCTTACAACAACATCGTTTTTTAAGTTTGATAAAACCGTTAAGGTTTCTGATAATGTGTATAAATTGGAAAATTTCTTCTGCATATTAAAAATCCTTATTTTTTAAAATTATACTTTATAAATAAGAGTTTGTTCAAATTGTATAGTTTTTTTAATAGATACTACCTGTGATAAGGTTCGTTTGCGTTTATTTTAGCAGCCCTGTAAATTTGTTCCGTCAAAATCAGCCTTATCAGTTGATGAGTAAAGGTCATTTTTGAAAAACTCAATTTAAAATCAGCAATATCGGAAACCTTTTTATGAAGCCCGTTTGCACCGCCTATTATAAAAATCAGTTCGTTATATCCCGAATATGAAATATCTTTGATTTTTGCCGCAAATTCTTCGGAAGAAAGATTTTTACCCGCAATTTCAAGGGTTATAACAAAAGATTCAGACTTAATATCGGACAGAATTTTATTTGCCTCAATTTCTTTGTATTTCTCGGCAAGCGACTCGTCCATTATCTGCTCGGCGGGAATTTCTGTTACCGTCAGCCTGTAATATGGCGATAACCTTTTGATATAGTCATTTAAGGCTGTTTTAACATAATCTTCTTTAATTTTACCGACGGCGATAATTTTTATATTCATAAAATAAATTATAGCAAAAATAAGAAAACATGCTTAATATCCTCTTGTATTTTTTGTTTAAAAAGGGCATAATATTAATAACCGAAAATGAAAGGACATATTGTGGGTTTTAACGATACTTTATTAAGAGACAGTATTGATACATTTATCAACAATGATATGGCTGACATAAAACCTACTATCCTTATCGTTGATGATGAAATCAACAATTTACAACTTTTAAAAAGAACCTTCAGAGGTGCTTACAACATTTTGACCGCATCAAACGGATTTGAAGCACTCGATGTTGTAAAGAAAGACGGCGACGGTATTTCTCTGATTGTAAGCGACCAGAAAATGCCCCAGATGGAAGGTACCGAGTTTCTTAAAAAAGTAAACGAAACTCACCCCGAAATCGTAAAAATTCTTTTAACAGGACATCAGGACTCGGATATTATCGTTTCGGCAATCAATGACTGCCAACTTTATCAGTATATTTTAAAACCCTTTGACCCCGAAGAATTAAAAGTTTCCGTCAGCAACGGTCTTAAAAAATTTGAACTTTCTTCAAGAAAAACTCTTATTATGAAAGACCTGAAAGAACTTTTTTACAAAACCATCAAATCAATTTCTTTTGCGCTTGATGCAAAAGACCCTTATACACACGGTCACTCTTTGCGTGTAACCCTGTATTCTTTAATTTTGGCAAGCAAACTCGGTTTAACGGATACGGCGCTTGAAGAAATTGAAACGGCGGGCTTATTGCACGATATCGGAAAAATAAGCATTCCACAGAGCATTTTATGCAAAACTTCAAAGTTAACCGATGAAGAATTTGAAATAATGAAAGACCACACGGGCCGCGGCGAAAAAATGATTAAAAACGTCAAAAAATTGCAGGCTGTTGCAAGTTGGTTAAAATCTCACCACGAACGCTGGGACGGCAGAGGTTATCCCTGCGGCTTAAAAGGAACCGAAATTCCTCTGTTTGCTAGAATTATCGCTATTGCTGACACCTATGATGCAATGACTTCAACAAGACCTTACCGAAAGGCTTTACCGCATGATATCGCAATTCAGGAAATAAAACGCTGTGCGGGTATGCAGTTCGACCCCGAACTTGCGGAAGTTTTTGTTGCAAACGAAGCGGAAATTAATGCCGCAAAAGAAAACCCCGAAGAATATTACAACAAATTGAGTTTCCTGCAAAAATATATTAATACCGCAGCCGAAGTTTTACACCTCAACAATTAGTCAACGTCAATCGGTTCTCTTAAAATTGCCTTTATGGCTTCTTTTGCCGTGTCGTTAAGTTGCGGATTGATATATTGGGCATTTGCAATCTGGCGCAAAATATCTATTGTTCTTTTGAAGATTCTGACAACATCACCTTCTGACGATTCCGTCATTTCGGTAAGTTCTTCCCATTTTATACCGTCCGCCCACATTTCAATTAAAGGCGAATAATAAGAATTGATGTACATTTCGGTATCAATATCGTAATCCCTCTGAACAACGGCAATCTTTTTGCGGATATTTTTCAGTTTGTTTAAAGTTTTTCGTGTTTCGTTTGAAATAGATTGTGTCGGGAAGACATCACCACGCAAATCCTCGGTAATTACGGCACAAATAACGGCTGCCAATTGAGCAGGCGTAAGGTCGTCAAGCACCCCGTCAAGCAGCATTTCCGCTATATAAAGTTCATTTTCCGCCCTTATTGTCGAACACAAAAGCCCTTTTTCGTTAGGATAATCGTTTTCAATGTATCCCAATCTTTCAAGAACAGCCCTGTGGCTCAAAAATTTGTTCCAATAAATGTCTTTTTCTTTTGCAATATTTTTTTCGATGCTGTCGAGTTTCTTTTCATACCTGTCTAAAACTTCCAAATCTTTCATGTGTTTTTTGTAATTACGGCAGATATCGCAGTGATAAGACTTCATTTTGTTAAGCAATTCTTTTGTTTTGGAAAGAAATTCCGTAACCTCGGGAGCGTCCTTTTGCCCCTTTTGTTTAGCCTGTTTTATTAAAGTTTTTGAAAGTTTTCTGTAAACAACATAAGACTCTCTCGTTTTGTTGTACTCGATAAGGTCTTTATTTGTCAGTTGATAAGGGCAAACAAAGGCATTGAGTTTATCAAGCGTTTTTATTGTCGAATCCTGCTGTGAAAGAAGCGGTTTAAGCCTGTCATTTGAGGAATAATATCCGAAACTTTTTAAAATCAGTTCTTTTGCTTCATCGAGCGAAAATTTCTGGAGCAAATTCAAGACCATTGAATATTTAGGCGAAAAACGGCTTTCAAGCGGGTTTGCATCGGAAAGAACGAGTTCGGCAACTTCATCGGGTGTCTGGAAGGCAGTTCCTACAATCGTTACATAGCCGACTTTATCCATTCCCCGTCTGCCTGCTCTGCCCGACATCTGCAAAAATTCATTCGCCGTCAAAAGCCTGTGTCCGTTATCCGTTCGTTTGCTTATTGAAGATATTACTGTCGAGCGGGCAGGCATATTTATTCCCGCCGCAAGTGTTTCCGTCGCAAAAACGACTTTTATCAGACCCTTCTGAAATAATTTTTCGATTAACACCTTCCACCCGGGGAGCAGACCCGCATGGTGCGAAGCAATTCCCCGATAAACATAATCAAGATGTTTATTGTGTACAAGATACGGATTATCTTGTAAATATTCGTTTACAATCTCCTGTATTTCTTTTGCTTCTTCTTTTGTGATTAAATCCAAATCGGCGCATTTTTCCATTTGTTCATCACATTTTTTTCTTGAAAAAGTGAAGTAAATTGCAGGAAGCATATTCTTTTTATGCAAAACCGAGATAACGTCTTTTGCGGTATTTTTCTGCTGCAACTTATTTTTGAAATGTTTATCTCTGCGCTCGGGGCGGATTTTCCTGTTCAACTGCCCGTCAGGAGTCAGCAAAGGCAGTACATCAAACGGTTTTGAAGAATCGTAATAATAAAATCTCAAAGGAACGGGACGAAAATCCGTTTCAACACATTCCGTGTTAGAATGGACGGTATTTATCCAGTCACATAACTGTTTTGCATTCGCAACCGTTGCGGAGAGCGCAATTATCTGAATATCCGTAGGACAGTAAATAATACTCTCTTCCCAAACGGTTCCTCTTTCTTCATCGTTCATATAGTGAACTTCATCAAGAACGGCATATTTTACGCCCTGGAGATTTTTTGCAAGTTCGCCGAGGTTTGTGCCGTAAAGCATATTACGAAAGACTTCTGTCGTCATTACCACTATTTGTGCATCACGGTTTATCGAGGTATCACCCGTCAGAAGTCCGACTTTATCCTCTCCGTATCTGCGTCCGAAATCGGAAAACTTTTGGTTTGAAAGAGCCTTCAAGGGTGTTGTGTAAATAACCTTTGTACCCTCGTCTAAGGCTCTGTGTATGGCATGTTCCGCAATACACGTTTTGCCCGCACCCGTCGGAGCCGAAACGACTACGCTCTTACCCTCGTCAATATATCTGACGGCTTCTTTTTGAAAATCATCAAGTTCAAAATCAAATCCGTACACGTTATACTATATACTTTCTTCCTGCATAATATCCATAAGGTGATTTAATCGCTTCATGGTCTGCTTAAACTGTTCAATGGTAAGGCTTTGAGCGCCGTCCGAAGATGCTCTGTCGGGGTCGTGGTGAACCTCCATCATAACACCGTTTGCACCGACAACCAAACCTGCCTTTGCAAGCGGTTCAACAAGATATCTTCTGCCCGTACCGTGACTCGGGTCAACTATTATCGGCAAATGCGAATACTTTTTAATAACGGGGATAGCCGCAATATCGAGAGTATTTCTCGTATATGTGCTGTCAAAACCTTTTACCCCTCTTTCGCAGAGAATAACCTTTGAATTTCCCGTGCTCAAAACGTATTCGGCGGCAAGCAAAAATTCTCTTATGGTAGCGGCAGGGCCGTTTTTAATCATAACGGGTTTTCCCGTCATACCTGCGGCTTTGAGAAGTTTAAAATTCTGCATATTTCTTGCGCCGATTTGCAAAATATCCGCATATTCGCAGATTAAAGGCAAATCAAGAGTATCCATAACTTCCGTAATTACGAGCATATCGGTTTTTTCGCCTACGGTTTTAAGATATCCGAGCGCCTTTTCTTCATAACCCTGAAAATCGTAGGGTGAAGTTCTGGGCTTAAAAGCGCCGCCTCTTAAAATATTACAGCCGCATTCTTTTGCCGCTTCCGCAACTCTTAAAAGACCGTCAATATCTTTTTCAACGCAGCAGGGGCCGACCATCATCTGCGGTCTGTTTTTACCGCCCAATTTAACGCCGTTATCAAATTCAACAACAGTATCTTCGGGGTGTCCCTCTCTTGATGCAAGTTTGTAAGGTTCGGAAATCAGTTTGACTTCTCTTACACCCTCATAAGATGCAACCGCACTCGGCTGAAAGAGTTTTCTGTCACCTATTGCGGCGATAACGGTCATAATATCGCCTCTGTTTAATACCGTTTTAAAGCCTTTTTGTTCAAGATACTGAACAACCGCCTGTATTTGAGCCTCTGTTGCTCTCGGCTCCATTACTATAATCATATTTCCAAATCCTTATATGTCTGATTAAAATTTTGTCGGGAATTGAGGATAATTGGGCATTTTAGGCATTTTCAACTTGCCCTTTTTCGCTTTTTCCTGAATATTTGAGAAACCTTTCATCATTTTTCTCATCTGTTCAAACTGGGTAATAATGAGGTTTACCTCGTGCATCGGAAGTCCCGAACCCGCAGAAAGTCTGCGTTTTCTCGAACTGTTAATTATTTCGGGATTATCTCTTTCTTCGGGAGTCATACTGTTTATGAAACTCTCAATTTTTTTGAGTTGTTTTTCGCCCTCGTTTGCAATCATTTCTCTGTTGTCTTTGTTTAGCCCCGGAATAGGCAACATACCGAGCAGATTTTCTATTGAACCGAACATCTTCATTTGTTTTTGCATTTTCAAAAAGTCGTTAAACGAAAATTCGGCTTTTTTCATTTTGGATTCAAGTTCTTTTGCCTGCTTTTCGTCAAAAACTTCCTGTGCCTTTTCAACGAGCGAAACGATATCGCCCATACCCAAAATTCTGTCGGCAAGTCTTGCGGGGTGAAAATCTTCAAGCGGCTCGATTTTTTCGCCTTTACCGATAAACTTAATCGGTTTACCCGTCTGGTGAACAACGCTCAAAGCGGCACCGCCTCTTGCATCACCGTCTGTCTTTGTCAAAATTGTACCCGTGATTTCAAGTTGAGCATTAAAATCTCTTGCAACGTTGACGGCTTCCTGACCTGTCATTGCATCGATGACAAGCAATTTTTCCTGCGGCTGATAAACCTTATCCAAAATCAGCAATTCCGCCATCATATCGGTATCAATCTGCAAACGGCCTGCCGTATCTATTAAAACGGGGTTATAACTTTCGGCTTTTGCCTTTTCAATACCCTGACGAACTACACTCTGAACGTCCTGAGAACCGTCAATGGTAAACACATCAACCCCGATTTGCTGACCGAGAGTTTTTAACTGTGTGATTGCGGCTGGACGATATACGTCTGCGGCAATCATAAGCGGTTTTCTGCCGTCTTTTTTAAACTTCATTGCAAGTTTCGCACAAGATGTAGTTTTACCTGAACCCTGCAAGCCGAGCATCATAATCAAAGACGGATGACCGCTCATATCAAGCGGTGCATCTTCTTTTCCGAGAAGTATTGTCAGTTCGTCGTGAACGATTTTAACCAGTTGCTGACTCGGATTTACGCCCTGAACAACCTTTTCGCCCTCTGCTCTTTCTCTTACCTTTGTGATAAAAGATTTAACAACGGTAAGGTTAACATCGGCTTCAAGCAAGGCTCTGCGGACTTCTCTCAAAGCCTCCTGCATATTGTCTTCGGTAAGTTTGTCGTTGCCCGAAGTTTTTCTTATTATTTCCGTAAGACGTTCAGATAAATTATCAAACATTTTTTATTTCTTTCCGTAATCAGCACTTGAAATTACTTTGTCTATAAGCCCGTATTCGCAAGCCTGCTGGGCTGACATGTAGTAATCTCTTTCCGTATCCTTTTTGATTTTTTCAAGCGGCTGTCCCGTATGTTTTGCAAGCAATTCGTTGAGAGTGCTCCTCATTCTCAAAATTTCTTTTGCCTCAATTTCAATATCGGAAGCCTGTCCTTTTGCACCGCCTAAAGGCTGGTGAATCATTATTCTTGAACTCGGCAGAGATAATCTCTTTCCGGGGGTTCCCGCCGAAAGCAAAAATGCGCCCATACTTGCCGCTTCACCGATACAGATAGTGCTGACATCTGCTCTGATGTGGTTCATCGTATCGAAAATCGCAAAGCCCGATGTAATCACGCCCCCCGGTGAATTGATATACAACATAATGTCTTTTTCGGGGTTTTCGCTGTCTAAAAGCAATAACTGCGCAACAATCGAGTTTGCCATATCGTCATCTATTTCATCACCGAGAAAAATTATTCTTTCTCTGAGTAATCTTGAAAAGATGTCAAAAGAGCGTTCGCCTCTTGATGATGACTCAATTACCGTCGGCATATATGAAAGAATTTTTGTATAATCCATTACATTTTCCTTTAATAGCATTTTACATTATAATTATATTAAAAGCATACAAAGATAACAAGTTTTTAACGAAAGGATTTTCTATGTTTGACGTTTTTGACAAACCGACCTGGAACGACAGAGAATCCCTTTTTGTTCACAAACCCGAAGTATCGGGTATAATGGACGGAACAAGCACAATCTACCAATACGGATATCCCGATACAAATTATCCGATTTTGCGTATGCCTTTTGACTTATATGACCAAGACGGTGATGTTTTGCCCCATGGCATGTACATGATTGCACTTGATTTTGACAGGAAATACCTTTTATTTTTACAAAGCAACGAAATTAAAGCAAGAGTACCCGTTGCAGGCTTATCCGAAGAAATGAGAGAGGATTCCGATTTTAAAAAACGTGAGGAACTTGCAACAAAATATCAGAAATATATGAACAGAGGACATCAGAGAAAAGCAAAAAAGTTCAAACATGAACTTGAAATTTACGATAAAAGAGTCAGAACAAAACTGTCTGCAACAATTACCCTCAAAGAAGACGAGGGAATATACATTCTTAATTACGAAACTGCTTTTCAAAAGGCATTTGCGATTATTCCAAAGTTTTAAAATCTTCTGTGTTTAGAGTTTTTATACCGTATTGATTTTCACCTTCGTAACTTTTTATAATTGCCAAAACTATAAAAGCCGCAAAAAATATCAGAAAATTAAACATTATACCGAAGGTGCAGGCAATCACGCAAAGCCCGAAATATATCCAGCCGCTCTGATTTATATCGTGCAGCCGCCGAACAGAAACGCAATATCCCGCAAGTCTTATCCATATATTTAATGGTATAAATACTATTGATGCGGCAAGAGTGTAATTAAACAAGTGTTGGGCTGGAGTATTTGGATTATTCCACAAATAAGTTTCACCTGCCGAAGCAATTATTGCAAACAAAACGAACACTATAGGAAGTGTATAAAAGAAAAAATTAATAAATTCAAAAACGTATTCAAAAACCTTATAGGCAATGTATTCTCTGTTATCGGCACGCCCGTCTAGAGAAATATTGTACAAGGTGTTTTTGATTGACATTAAATAATTCATTTTTGTTTCCTTTAAAAAAGGGTCAGATAAACTGACCTTTTTTGTTATTTATTATCCAAAGCCTCTTTGAGCATTTTATTAAGCAATTGAGGTTCTGCCCTGCCCTGAGTTGCTTTCATCGCCTGTCCGACAAAGAAACCGAACAGTTTGTCTTTTCCGTTTCTGTACTGTTCCGTCTGATTCGGATTGTCGGCAATAATTTTATCGATAATCTCTTTAAGTTTACCCTCGTCTGAAATCGTACTCAAGCCCTGTTTTTCAACGATTTCTTTTGCACTTCCGCCGTCTTTAAGTAGAGTTGTGACGATTTGCTTACCAATGTTGTTTGAAATAGTGCCTTTTGAAACCATTTTGACTAATTCTGCAAAAGACTCAACTGTCATTTTTGTTTCATTGATAGCCTTATGTTCTTCTTTTAAGAATGCCGTAACTTCTTTCATAAGGAAGTTATTTGCAATTTTTGCATCGGCACCCGCTTCAAGCACTTTGTCAAAGAACAAAGCCGTATCCATCTGTTCAACAATTACGTTTGCATCGTATTCGGAAAGACCCAAACTCTGATATCTTGCTCTTTTGGCATCGGGCAATTCAGGCATTTTTTCTCTGATTGAATTTTTCCATTCATCAGAAATTTCAAGCGGCATCAAATCAGGTTCGGGGAAGTATCTGTAATCGTGGGCATCTTCTTTTCCTCTCATAGAACGTGTTTCACCCGAGTTATCGTCCCAAAGTCGTGTTTCCTGAACGACTTCACCACCGTCCTCGATAATTTCAATCTGTCTGTCAACTTCGTACTCGATTGCTCTTTGTAATGCTCTGAAACTGTTTACGTTTTTGATTTCGGCACGGGTACCAAATTCCTTTTGACCGACGGGGCGGACTGAAATATTGGCATCACAGCGCATTGAACCTTCTTCAAGGTTTCCGTCGCAAACACCGATATATCTCAAAATCGTTCTTAATTCTTCCATATAAGCCCTTGCTTCATCGGAAGAACGCATATCAGGCTCCGATACGATTTCCAAAAGCGGTGTTCCCGCTCTGTTTAAGTCAACCAGAGAATAAGAAGAACCCGCAATACCCGAAGCGCCTGCGTGAACAAGTTTTCCCGCATCTTCTTCAAGGTGGGCTCTTGTGATACCTATTCTCTTGCCCTGAATATCAATATAACCGTTTACACAAATCGGTTCATCATATTGCGATATCTGATAGCCTTTCGGAAGGTCAGCGTAAAAATACTGTTTTCTGTCAAATTTACATCTGTGCGGTATTTCGCAATGCAGAGCAAGCCCCGTTAAAATACCCATATTGACAACTTCTTTGTTCAAAACGGGCAAAACCCCCGGCATACCGAGTGTAATTGCACTTATCTGCGTATTTTGTTCGTTTCCGAAATCCGTTGCATCGGGTGCAAAGATTTTGGATTTTGTTTTTAACTGGGCATGGACTTCAAGCCCTACGACAGTTTCATATTTTTTTCTTAATTCTTCCATTGAAGGCATAACTTTTCCTCATTCTTTTCTATGCGAATATGATAACACAAAAAAATAAAGGGGTAAAAATACCCCTTTGTTTTTATGCTTTTTCAAGATATTTTGCAATTTCCCAGGCGGAAACGTTTGTTCTGAACTGATCCCATTCACGTTTTTTTGTATCCAGAAACTCATTGTATATATGTTCACCGAGTGCTGAATTTGTAATCGGACTTTTTTCAAAAAGTTCGATTGCCTCTGCAAGACTACCGGGAAGTGCATATATCTTTTGTTTTTTACGTTCTTTTTCGCTCAAAGCGTATATGTTGCTTTCAACAACGGCAGGCGGTTCAATTTTGTTTTTGATACCGTCGATACATGCTTCAAGAATTGCCGCAAATGCAAGATAAGGGTTACATGCGGGGTCGGGTGAACGAAGTTCGACTCTCGTTGCGTTTCCTCTCTTTGCGGGAACTCTTAATAACGCACTTCTGTTTGCCAAAGACCAGGCAAGATAAACAGGCGCTTCATAACCCGGAACAAGTCTTTTATAACTGTTAACCGTGGGATTTAAGATTGCGGTAATTGCCTGAATGTGCTTTAACATGCCACCGATTGAATACATAGCCTCTGTTGAAAGTCCGTAGGGAGCCTTTGCATCATAGAAGATATTTTTATTTTTCTTGAACAACGAAACGTTGCAGTGCATACCCGAACCGTTAATTCCGAAAACGGGTTTCGGCATAAAGGTTGCAAATAAACCGTATTTTGAAGCAACCGCTTTAACCGTTGATTTAAAAGTTACGACATTGTCAGCCGTTGTCAGAATATCTGCGTATTTAAAGTCAACTTCGTGCTGGCTGGGCGCTGCTTCGTGGTGAGATGCTTCAATATCAAAGCCCATTTCCTGCAAAGTTTCGACAATATCGCTTCTTACATCTTCGCCCAAATCTTCGGGGCCTACGTCGTAATAACCCGCATGGTCGTGAATATTAACGGCTTTTGTTCCGTCAGAATTTTTCGCAAACAGGAAGAATTCGGCTTCGGGGCCCATGTTCATTGTATAGCCTAAATCTGCCGCCTGCTGCATAACTCTTTTCAGATTACATCTCGGACAGCCTTCAAAAGGAGTTCCGTCCGCATTGTAAATGTCGCAGATAAGTCTTGCAACTTTTGAGCCGTCTTTTGTTCTCCATGGAAGAACCGTGAAAGTATTTCTGTCGGGATAAAAATACATATCCGAAGTTTCAATACTTCTGAAACCTTTGATTGACGAGCCGTCAAGCATCATTTCGTTTTCAAGCGCTTTATCCAAATGCTCTACGGGGATTGCAAGATTTTTAACCTGTCCGTGCAAGTCAACAAACTGCAATCTGATAAATTTTATATCATTTTCTTTTATTAAACGTTTGATATCTTCTTCCGAATATTTATTTCCGTCTAATCTCTGATAAGTAAATTCCTGCATAAATATATCCTTATTTAAACTACAAAATTTATCATATAATTAATTAAAAAAGTTGGCAAATATTTAGGTTTTCGTTACCTTTTCCGATTTAAGTTTGTTTACAATTGCAATTTTATAGTACAATATCAAAAGAGGTGTTTAATATGTTCAGATTTCTTACAGCAGGCGAATCACACGGACAAAGTTTAAATATTATCATAGACGGCGTACCGTCGGGTTTTCCGATTGATATTGATTTTATTAACGCAGAACTTGCAAAAAGGCAGGTTGGCTACGGCAGAGGCGGAAGAATGAAAATCGAAACCGACAAAGCCGTAATAAAATCGGGGGTCAGACAGGGCAAAACGACAGGCGCTCCGATTGCAATTGAAATAATAAATAAAGACTTTGAAAACTGGACAATCCCAATGTCAATAATGCCCGTTGAGCAAACAGAAGAAAATTTATCAAAAATCAAAGAAAAAGAAATTACCAACGTACGCCCCGGACATGCTGATTTTGCGGGCGCAATAAAATACAATTCGGATGATGTAAGAGATATTTTAGAACGTTCAAGCGCAAGAGAAACCGCAGCAAGAGTTGCGGTCGGAGCAATTGCAAAACTCATTCTGAAGCAGTTTGATATAACAGGTTTTTCTCACGTTTTGCAAATCGGAAAGGTTAAGATTTCAGAGAGCACAAATGTTGATGAAAATATTGTAAATTCAAATGATTTAAGGGTTGCTGACAAAAACGCATACAATCTTATGAAAACCGAAATCGACAAGGCAAAAGAAAACGGCGACACCCTCGGCGGAAAAGTCGAAGTAATCTACAAAAATCTTCCGATAGGCTTGGGCTCTCACGTTCAGTGGGACAGAAAACTTGACGGACAAATTGCACAGGCGGTTATGAGTATTCAGGCGGTAAAGGCCGTTGAAATAGGTTTAGGCACAGGGGTTGCCGAAACTTCGGGCAAAAACACCCACGATGAAATCTTTTTTGAAAACGGCAAAATCACAAGAAAAACAAACAACGCAGGCGGGATTGAAGGCGGAATGACTAACGGCGAAGATTTGGTCGTTAAGGCTTCAATGAAAGCAATCCCGACAATGAGAACACCGCTTAATTCCGTTAATTTAAAAACAAAAGAAGCAATACAGGCTCACTTTGAACGCTCCGACACCTGCGCCGTTTCGGCTTGCGGGGTAGTTGCAGATGCTATGATTGCAACCGTTTTGGTTAATGCGTTTTTTGAAAAATTCGGCTCGGATAATCTTGAACAAATCAAAAGAAATTATCAAGCCTGCAAAGAAATGCTGAGGGAAAGATTTGAGTAAGAATATTGTTCTTGTCGGGCTTTCGGGCAGCGGAAAAACCACCATCGGAAAATTATTGCAAAAGGTTTTTGCGGATTTTGTACTTATCGATACCGATGAAATCATTGTGAAAAAAGAAAACCGCTCAATTAACGACATCTTTGCAAATGACGGCGAAACGTATTTCAGAAAGGTTGAAACGGAAGTTACAAAAGAGGTTTCGGCAAAAGAAAATCAGATTATCTCAACGGGCGGCGGAATAGTTTTAAACAAACAAAATATCACCGAACTCAAAAAAAACGGCATAATCTTTTATTTAAAAACCTCTCCCGATACATTAATCAAAAGACTTCAGGGCGATACGACAAGACCGCTTTTAAAAACAGACGATATCAAAGCAAAACTTGTTTCAATGCTTGAAATAAGAGGCAAATTATACGAAAAAGCCGATTTTACAACAGAAACGGATAATCTGTCCGAAGATGAAACAGTGAAAGAAATTACGAGGATTTATAATGAGAGAAGTAACGGTTGACATAAATTCGGTTTCCGAAAAAAAATATCCCATAATAATCGGTGAAGATTTGCTCGAAAAGGCAAACGAATACCTTTTGAGATACTGCCCCGCATCAAAATATTTTATTATTACCAATGAAAAAATTGACGGCTTATGGGGCAAAAAACTTAACATCGAAAATGCCGAAAAATTCATTATTCCTGACGGAGAAAAATACAAAAATTACGAAACGCTGATATCAATTCTGAACAAAGCATCAGAATTAAAACTCGACAGAAAATGTGCTTTTGTTGCCTTTGGCGGCGGTGTTATCGGCGACATTACGGGCTTTGCCGCATCGGTTTACAGACGGGGTGTTGATTTTGTTCAAATTCCGACCACTCTGCTTGCTCAGGTAGATTCCTCCGTCGGCGGAAAAACCGCAGTAAACAACGAATACGGCAAAAATTTAATCGGCACTTTTTATCAACCCAAACTCGTTCTCGCAGATACAAAAACTCTGACGACTCTTGATGAAAGACAGTTAAAAACAGGGTTTGCGGAGGTTGTAAAATATGCCTTCATAGAAAAAACCTGCGATTGCGGTGAATTTAATTTTATAGATTTTTTGAGCGGAAATATTTCGGAAATCAAAAAACTTAACCTTTCGTTTATAAACGAGGCCGTTGAAATATGCTGCAAACTCAAGGCTGCCGTTGTTCACAAGGACGAAAAAGAAAACGGATTAAGAGCAATTTTGAATTTGGGGCATACCTACGGACACGCACTTGAAAAATGCTCGAATTACAGTATTTTCACACATGGCGAAGCCGTTGCTCTCGGTTTGCAGGTCTGTTTTGATTTGAGTTTTGCGCTGAATTTAATCAGCGAAGAATACTACAATCAGGCATCGGAACTCATTAACATGTTTGAGTTCAACCTGCCCGAACACCCTTATTACACACCCGAAATGATAACTTCCGCAATGAAGTTTGACAAAAAAGTCAAGGACGGAAAAATAATCTTCATTTTACCGACAAATGTAGGCGAAGTTGCCGTTTTCGACAATATCGAAACAAATTTATTACATCAGATTCTGGCTTAAATCGTATAAGCCCTCTTGTAGTATAAAAACAGCCCGATGGAACCTATAACAACATTAGGCAGCCATGCCGCCAATATCGGCAAAAGAACTTCCGACTGTCCGAACGATATTGAAAACGCCCTTACTAGATAATAGAAAAATATAATAAGAATACTGAAGAGAAAGCCCCTGTTATAACGAACTCTCGGCGGGGTAATCGCCAAAGGAACACCAAGCAGCACCAAAACCACCGAAGTCAGAGGAAATGCCGTTTTATCCCACAGGCTTATCGTACTTTCAATTCTTTCGGTGTCAGTTAATTTGTCAGCACTATCAGTGTTTTTACTGTCATTAATAAGGATTTTAGACAATTCAAAAAAGTTATGTGTTCTGCCCTGATCACCCGCAAATAAAGCGTGATTAACCTCCGAGCCGAAATCAACGACCGTGGATTCAAACCAAGAAGTGCTTAAATTTTTGCCTTTCGGTGTAATTGTATAGACCGAAGCATCTTTAAAATTCCAGCCCTTATCCACAGAAGTTCCCGTTTTTGCCTGAATTATCTGTATATTTTGAGGGTCTGAAACATCGAGAATGGAAACGTTATGAAACTGTTCGTCCTCACAGTTTTCAACGTAGAAAAATCTTTTTAACTGAATACCGTTTTGAAGTTCTTTGAGGGTAAAATTCTTTTTGCCCTTCGGGATATGTCTCTGGGTTATTGACCACATTGCGAGATATTTTGATTGCTGCGTTGTAATGGGAACAACCGTTTCATTAATCAAAAAAGTTACCAGAGTAGCGCAAACCGCAAACAAAAAAATGGGTTTTGCTATTCGGTTGATACTGACCCCGCATGCCCGCAAAACAGTGAGTTCCGAAGCAAGACACATTCTGTTAACCGTCATAACAGTTGCAAACAAAACGCTTATCGGGATTGTCATTACCATAACGGACGGCAGATTGAGCAAAATCATCATAAAAGCGACTTTTACAGGCATGCCGTACGTTGATATCTGCTTAATCAAGGTTGTGAAAGTATCCGAAGCAAATATAATAGACGTAAAAATAAGAACGCCGAAAACAAAAATTTCGGTAATTTGTTTCAGAATATATTTATCCAAAATAGACAAATTGATTTTCTTCATATTATTTATTTTACATCAAAATGACAAAATATAAAAATTATTCTTCATAATCTTTAATTTTTTCTTTTAAATCAACAAGCCCCTGCGATAAATCTTTTTTACCCGTCAAAATCTTTGCAAGAGTGCTGTTTAAAAGCAAAATAACGTTTTTCTTGTGTCTTGTATTTTCAATATTCGGGGCAATGTTCATAATTTGTTTTGCGCTGATATTCCTTGCGATTTCTTCTTTTGAAGAATTTTTCTTAAAATATTCATTGTTCAGTGCATTCTTGTTTGCAGGCAGAACAGAAGTCAGTTTTGCAAGTTCAAGTTGATTTTGCTCATTTGTCAAAAACAGAGCGAATTTGAGCGCATACTCTTTGTTTTTTGCCTTGCGGGGTATTATAAGATTCATAAGAGATAAATCGTATTTGGCGTTCTTGCCTGTTAACTGCGGGATAATTTCCGTTTCTTCATAAACGGTAGGCGCATTTTCTTTTATGATATTTAAAAAATTAGCACCAGCCTGCAAAAAGGCAACCTGACCCGCCATGTATTTTTCAAGCGCCTCTCTGTGCCCCTGCGTGATTGATTCTCGGGGGATTAAATTATTTTTGTAGGCACTTTCATACATTTTAAATATATCACGGGAAACATCACCGTCTATATTTGTGAAAACATTTACACCGTATTTGTTTAACACTTTCCAGAAAGTGTCGTTTTCACTTAGCGCAGGCATTTCAACATAACAGCCCGTCTGAGTTTTTATCGTTTCGGAAAGCGCATACATATCTTCAAAAGTTTTCGGAAAAGAGGTTATCTTTGCCTTTGAAAGTATTGATTTATTAGCATAAGTAACCGCCGAAGTCAGATAAAAAGGAATTGCAAAAACTTTACCCTTATACGACAAGAGCGGCAGCAAACCGTTTGGAAACTGCTCCATTGCGTCCTGCGGGATTTCGTAAAGTGCATTTTTTTGAGCCGCCATTGCGGAAAAATCGGGAGTCAGATTGATTAAATCAGGCGGATTATCCGACAAAAGCGCCGCAAGAGTTCTTTTTTCACCCTCGGAATACGGAACATCAACCCATTTTATTTTAATTTCGGGATTTTCGCTCTCAAAATCGCTTATTATTTTAGTTATATATTTGTCAAAAGTTCCGAGTTGCAAAGTCCAGAAAACTAACTCATTTTCCGATTGTTTTACCCCTCTTTTTGCCCAAAAAGCAAAAAACACGGATAGTGTTATAATAATTATAACGATTATTGCGGCGAATTTTTTCATTTTTTACTGTTTTCCGAATATTTAGAACTTAACTGACCGCAGGCGGCATCAATATCCGCCCCTCTTTCGAGTCTGACGGTAACTTTTTTGCCCGAAGCCTCTACGATACATTTGAATTTCAAAACGGCATTTCTGTCGGGCTTTTTATAAGAACAGTATTCGTTTTCGTTATACAAAATCAAATTGACATTGCATTTTAACTTTGAAATCAGTTCACAAAGTTCTTTTGCTTCTTTTGGGCTGTCATTCAGCCCTTTTATCAGGATATATTCAATCGTAACACGTCTGCCCGTTACAACCGTTAATTTCCGAAGTTCATCAATAACGTCTTTAATCGGGTATTTTGTTTCAACTGGCATTACAGACTTTCTGACTTCGTGGTTCGGGCTGTGAAGCGAGATTGCGACTGTCGGCTGAAATTTAATTTCGGCAAGTTTTCTTATCCCCGGAATAATTCCGCAGGTGGAAACGGTTATTCTTCTTGAACCGATTTTAAAATCTTCCCTTAATCTGTCGATGGCGGGCAAAACGTTATCCAAATTCAAAAGCGGCTCGCCCTGACCCATAAAGACAATATTTGTAACTTTAAGCCCCGTATCAGCCTGAATGAGATAAATTTGTTTTAAAATTTCGTCTGTTTTTAAACTTCTTTTAAAACCGAGTTTTGCCGTTGCACAAAAAGCACACCCCATCGGACAGCCCACCTGTGAACTTATGCAGGCGGTGAGATTTGCCCTGTTGTCAAATCTCATAAGTACGGCTTCCGTAAGGTTTCCGTCTGAAAGTTCAAACAAAAACTTCATTGTTCCGTCCGAACTAACCTGTTTATCTTTTAAAATTACATCGGATAAAACATACTGTTCGTTGAGTTGTTCCCGAAAAGCCTTCGGTAAATCGGTCATTTCGTCAAAACTCTTGCAGGATTTAAGATATATCCCGTTGTAAATCTGCGTTGCACGAAAATTACTGCCGCCCAGTTGAGCAACAATTTCCCTCATTTCTTCAAGATTTTTACCGACCAAAGAGTTTGCCATAATCTGATTTTAACATAAAAGTTAAGAAAATTATGAAAAAGTGTAATAATCATCACAAAAAATTACTGACGAATATTAAAAAATTTGCTATAATCATCACATGATAAAAATTGCGATTACAGGAAACATAGCAGCAGGAAAATCCGTTATTGAAAGAATTTTGTCCGATTTGCACTATCCTGTTGTCGATACCGACAAAATCGTTCACTACCTGTTTAAAAATTCTCAGGACTTAAATATTCAGTTAAGAGAATCTTTTGCGGGTTATGATATTTATACGGACGATTTGATTGACAGAAGAAAACTTGCAAAAGTCGTTTTTGCAGATAAAAAACTTTTAAAAAGACTCGAAGCAAATACACACCCTTATATTATTGATGAAGTGCTGAAATTTTTTGAAAGAAATTCAAATGCAAACTTTTGTTTTGTTTCGGTTCCTCTTTTGTATGAAGTAAACTGGACGTATCTTTTTGATAAGGTCATTATGGTTGCGGCAAATGATGACATCAGAATGCAAAGGCTTATGATGAGAAGAAATCTGACAAAAAAAGAAGCCTTAAAGCGAATGAACGCACAAATTCCGCAGGAAGAAAAAATAAAATTTGCAGATTTTGTAATTTACAACAACACAAATTATATTGACCTGAACCGCCAGATTAACGATGTTCTCTGCCGCTTGATATAACTAAACACTGACTTTGCTCAAGGCGTTTAGTATTACATTTTTATAGAACTGTGTATCAATATGCAGTTTATCGCCGAGTTTTACAATATCCATCAGTTTATCCTTTGCATCAAGAATAGTCTTTTCCTCAGCCATTATCTTTGTGATGATTTTACTGAAATTCTGATAAATCTTTGTAAAATAAATGTTCTGAGGAATATTGATATCAGGCTCGATATCAAGACAGTCCGCATAAGTCAAAACCGAAAAAATTTCGGCAAGTTTCTTGTAATCAAGATTTTTCGCAAAATCCCGTGTCAGCATATATAAAGCATCTGAAATTATCTTTCTTCCGCCCGACTTATCAAGAGAAATATCCAAAAGTTTTGCTTCGTCATTTATCTCACACGCCTGCTGAATTAACTCGGGCTTATAAAGACAGTCATTTATTTTGAAGATATCGTTAAAATCCTGCGACAAAGTGTATTGTGCCGCCAATTTATAGACAGGAGGAACTTCAAGACCCATATATTTGAAATTCAAAACCGAACCTCTGCCCTCGTTGTAAATTTCTCTGTAAATATTCTGGAAACGGTCTGTTTTCGCCTTCAAAAGTTCTTTGAGAATATTTCTTCTGTCCTCTGCAAAAATATCCTTCAAAGTGTAGTATTCTCTGCCGAAATATTCATCAATCAGACGTATAGTTTCCGTTCTCGGATAGTCACGGAACGTATAGATAATATTTTTCATGATATTAAGATACTGTTCGCCGCCTGCAAACTCTTTGACCGCACAGTGAAAATCACCGTCAGAGTGCTGCATAAGAACAAACATCAAATCGAATTTTTCCGTCGTGATTTTTGAAGTAATCTCAATATGCCCCGTAAGCAAGTTTGCCTTGCCCTTTGAGGTCTTTTTAACATTTTGGCAATGTACCGAAAAACAATACAAATCAGAATCGGCTTCGGTATTATTATAAATATATTTTATAGCCCACAAACTGACTATTTGTTTAATATTAATAACGTTAGGTTTGACAAATTTATTCCAGATATCACGTCCCGAGCCGTATTCAGGGATATTACTTTTTGCCTCGGACAAAATTTCCAAAAAGTCTTTTTCCAAATCTTTATGCGAAAATTCCGCCGCAAGTTGAATTGCCCTTGCCGCATATTTCATTATCTGAATTGTTTCGATACCCGAAATTTCGTTAAAGAACCAGCCGCAACTTGTGTACATCAAAAGTGCCTGACGCTGCATTTCCATTATCTTTAACGCTTTGACTTTATTCTGCTCGCTTACACCATCAAGCAAAGTTTTGTCAAAAAACGTTTTTATACTGAATTCGTTTCGGTCAAGAATAACCTGAATATACTCGTTTCTTGCCTGCCAAACATCTTTAAAATACTTTTTGCCCTCTTTTTCGGTAATTTTGGCAAGTTCATCACGCAAATTGTCCAGAGCCTCTCTCAAGGGTTTACGCCATTTCTGATTCCAGCCCTGCATACCGCCCGTTGAACAGCCGCAATTTTCTTTCCATCTGCCGACACCGTGACAGCAACTCCACGAAGAAACAGGCTTAATCACAACTTCGTCAACTGCGGGGTGAAGTTCCAGATATTGTCCGTAATTTGTCAGAGTAAAGCCCTCGTCGCAGGATTTTATTCTTAAAACATAAGACAAAGCCATATCGCCGAATTTTGTATGGTGACCATAACTTTCGCCGTCTGTTGCAATATTTACAAGTTCATCTGAAGACTGGTCTTTTGATATTCCCGTTTTGATTTTTTCAACAAATCTTCCGCCGTCTTTTAAAAGTTCCTCAAAGGCAACAGCCTGCGATATCTGCGCATTATAGAAGAACAAATTGATTGATTTTCCGGGGCGTGATTTTATATTGTATATATACGGTTTTGTCGTGTTTATCTGACCGTTTGAAACATCGGTAAATTCAGCATTACTGCCGTATTTTACCTTTTCTGCCTGATAAGGCGACAAAACGGTAAATTTTATACCGCAATCCGCCAAAACACCCAAAGTTTCATCATCACAGGCAGTTTCAGCAAGCCATATACCCTCGGGCATTCTGTTAAATCTGCACTTAAAATCGGCAATACCCCACAAAACCTGAGTTAACTTATCTCTGTCATTTGCAAGCGGCATAATAATGTGGTTATAAACCTGCGCAAGAGCATTTCCGTGACCGCCAAATTCTTTGGCACTGTCCTCATCGGCTTTTATTACCCTGCTGTATGTATAAGGAGCATTTTTTTCCATCCATGACAACAGCGTAGGCCCCATATTAAAACTCATATAACTGTAATTGTTGACGATATCAAGCACCTTATTGTCACCGCCGACAATTTTTGATATCGAATTTGGCGAATAACACTCTTTGCAAACCCTTACATTCCAATCGTGACAAGGATTTGCCGTTTCCTGCAACTCTATACATTCAAGCCATGGGTTTTCCCTCGGAGGCTGATAAAAATGTCCGTGAATAGTTAAATATTTTTTATATGGTGCCATTTTTAATTATTTATCCGTTTTTTGTGTCTGATTTGTCTTGTTTTTAGGGGTAAGAATTTTTAATTTCGTTATATCCATCCATGGATCACCGAGCGCAACGGAAAAAACTTTTCCCTTAATCGATATCATATCGCCCGCATCTAAATCCGTTAACTTTTCGGCATCTTTTCTTTTTATAAATAATTTCAGTTCCGACAAAGGAATTGTATAAGAGCCGACATCATCTCTGTCAATCAAAATACCGAGATATATCTGAGATTCTCTCATAGCAGGCTTATAATCAAGACCAAGCGTTGAAAACTTATTAAATTTTGCCGTAAACTCAATGTTCTTATTCAAATATGCGTTAGGATTATTCACCACCAAAACAGGTGATTGTACGGCAAGATAATTCACATCTGCACTAACGGCAGCGGTCTGCGGTTTTGCTTTTGTCGGCAGGGTAACCGTATTATTAGCCGCAAAACTTGCGTTTGTCTGGAAAAACATACAAAAAACCAACAATATCGTTGTTATAAAATTTTTCATTTCTCCTCCGTTTATTATTTTATTATCTTACCATATTTCAGACAAAATAACATTCATTTTTTCAGCCAAAAGATTAATCTTTGTTTTTAACTGTCAGAATCGCCGTTTTCTTTCATAAGTCTTTCAAAGTCAGACGGTTTGATACTTTGAACAAAGTTTCTGAATTCCTGTGCTTCTTCCTCGTCCTTCTGGGCATCACAGGTAACAGAACCGTCCATAAGAACGTTTTCCGTAACATAAATCGGAGCCTCCGCTCTTAAAGCAAGCGCAATCGCATCCGAGGGTCTTGCATCAACTTCAAGAACTTTGCCCTCTCTGTTTGACAGATATACCGTTGAAAAATATGTTTCATTATCAACATCATTTATTTCAATTTTTTCGATATCGTAACCTGCCGCCTTGATAAAATTAATCGTCAAATCGTGTGTCATAGGGCGCATTACCTTAATATTCTCAATTTTTCGGATAATAGAACTTGCTTCGGCAGAACCTATCCATATAGGCAGGGCTTTTCTGTTATCCATATCGTTAAGAACAACAATCGGATTGCCCGTTCTTGTATCTATTGCTATACCCATTACACGCATTTGTATCATGATTTTATCCTTTATTAATCGGGTAATTTTGTCAAAATATCCGCACCCGTATCCGTAACGAGTGCCGTATGTTCAAAGTGGGCTGACGGTCTTCTGTCTTTTGTGATAACCGTCCATTCGTCCTCTAAAACTTCAACGTCATCACCGCCGAGATTAAGCATAGGCTCAATTGCAATCGTCATACCTCTTTTTAAAATCAGGTTATTGTTAACTCTGTAATTGTAAACAAAAGGTTCCTCGTGCATTTTTGAGCCGACGCCGTGACCGCCGTACTGTCTTACAATACCGTAATTATTTGCAAGTGCGGTATCCTCAATGGCGCCCGAAACATCATCAAGATTGTTTCCGTCTTTAAGGTTTGCCAAGCCTGCAAACAAAGCCTTTTCGGTTATTTCCATAAGTTTTTTGCACTCATCGGAAATTTCACCGACGGCATAAGTCCATGCGGAATCGCCGACATAACCTCTGTAGGTAGCGCCGACATCAACGCTGATTATATCTCCGTCTTTCAAAACTCTGTCTGACGGAAAACCGTGAACGACCTGTTCGTTAACAGATGCGCATATCGTTGCGGGGAAACCGTTGTAACCCAAAAACGTCGGGTCGCATTTGTTATCCTTTATAATTTGATATGCCGTGTCGTTAAGATACTGCGTTGTTACACCGGGTTTGATGATTTTCTTCATTTCGGCATGCACCAAAGCGACGACTCTGCCCGCTTCCCGCATTAACTTTATTTCATAACCCGATTTTTTTGTTATACCCATTATTTTATTACCGCTTTCAGATTTTCAAAGACTTCGTCAATCGTACCTGCCGCATTAATTCTGACAAGTTTGCCTCTTTTGTCATAAAGGTCAATCAAAGGTGCTGTCTGCTCAAAATAAGTGTTAAATCTTGATTTTGCCGTTTCTTCATTGTCATCTGCTCTCTGAACGAGTTTAGCACCGCATTTGTCGCAGCAGCCTTCTTTTTTCAGAGTCATTGTCTTAACGTTATAAATCGCACCGCAATCGGGGCAGGAACGTCTGTAAACAATTCTTTCAATCAGATTGTCAACGGGGATTTCAAAGTAAACAACCTTCAAATCAGCATCACCGTCTTTATCGATTTCGGCAAGGATAGAATCAAGAATTTCAGCCTGTTCAAGACTTCTCGGAAAACCGTCAAGAATAAAACCGTTTTTGCAATCGTCCTTTGCAAGTCTTTCTTTGATAATTCTTGCAACAATTTCAACAGGAACAAGCTGCCCTTTATCCATATAACCTTTTGCAATTTTACCTGCTTCGGTTTCTGCCGCTACGGCTTCTCTTAACATCGAACCCGTATCAACATGTTTTAAACCCGAAATTTCAGCCAATTTTTTTGTTTGTGTACCTTTTCCGCTTGCCGGAGGGCCAACCATTATAAGTTCTTTTTTCATAAATTTTAACCTTTTCCTGTTCTTATTACTCTTAAATTATATCACAAAAAAAAGAGGTAAAAACATTTTTACCTCTTTTTGCCGTTTTTTATAAAATTATGGCTTATCCTTTAAGAAACTTTCATAACTTCTTGAAAGAAGGTGCGTTTTGACTTGATTTAAGAAGTCCAAAGCGACACCGACCATAATTATCAAAGATGTTGCGCCAAGACCCTGTAATGTGGTTACGTTTGTGATTTTTGCCGCAAAGGACGGGATTAAAGCGATAATACCCAAGCCCAAAGCACCGATTAACGTAACTCTGCTGAGAATCTTATCCAAAGCCTCCGCCGTCGGTCTGCCGGGTTTGATACCGGGGATTGACGAACCGTATTTCTTTAAATTATTAGCAATTTCTTTCGGCTGCATATTCGGAATGATTGACGCATAGAAGAACGTCAGTAAAACGATAAGCACGAAATAAACTGCCGTATAAGTAAAGGTGGACGGATTAAAGTATGCCGAAAGCTGCAGCATAAAATCTTTAATCGGGCCTGCGGGGAAATTTGACTGTCCGACAAGTTCAAGAACGGTTGTCGGGAACAGCAAAATTGCAACCGCAAAGATAATCGGCATTACACCGCCGGGGTTAAGTTTGAACGGAATGTATGTATTCATACCGCCGTAAACCTTGTTGCCGACCTGTCTTTTCGGATTGACGATGATAATTTTTCTGGCTGCTTCGTGCATTATTACAATCAATACCATTGTTGCAAAGAAGATTATCAAAAGTGCAAGTAATCCCCATTGCAATCTTGCATCGCCCGTAACAATTTTCGCCGTTTTTTCGCAGTAAAAAGGTATTCTGGATAAAATACCCCAGAAGATTATCATTGATGCACCGTTTCCGATACCTCTTTCCGTCAAAAGTTCTGCAAGCCACATTACAAAGACCGCTCCTGCCGTCAAAATAGCAATCGAGCCGATGATAAACAAGGGCTGATTTACATTCGGCATAAGAGCCGCCTGTGCGTTTCTTGTAAGGAACAAGACAAAAACGAGAGCCTGAAAAATTGCCACAAGTACCGTTAAAAGCCTTGTGTATTGCGAAATCTTTCTTCTTCCCGCTTCGCCTTCTTCTTTTTGCAACTGCTCAAGGTGAGGAATTACAACAGCAAGCAACTGCATAACAATTGATGATGTGATGTAAGGCCCGATACCGAGAGCAATAATAGATACGTTACCGAGCGCACCGCCCGAAAACATATCCAAAAAGCCTATAATATTTTCGCCGCCTGCAATGTTGAGAAAATTCAAATTGTTTATACCAAATAAAGGCAACTGGGTGCAAAAACGGAAAATAACCATTACCAATACGGTAAAAAGCAACTTTCCTTTAAGCCCCGATACCTGAAACATGGACTTTAAATCGTCAACACTCGGCGGTTGTATTTTTGGTTGTGCCATTATACTAATTCAGCCTTTCCGCCTGCTTTTTCGATTTTTTCTTTAGCCGTTTCGGTAAAATATCTTGCTTTAACCGTAACTGCAACTGATAAATCGCCGTTACCCAAAACACGCAGTTCGTGTGTTGCGGGGTGTGCCAATTTTTTTGCTTTTAAAGCGTCCAAATCAATTTCGGTCAAACCTGTTTTTGCGATTTCACCAACGTTGATTTCAGCATAATTAAGAGCATTGAAGTTCTTAAAGCCTTTTAATTTAGGCATTTGTCTGTAACCGGGCATCTGACCGCCTTCAAAACCTCTTTTTGAAGAACGTCCTGCACGTTGTCCTTCACCGTTGTTACCACGGCAAGATGTTTTTCCGTGTCCTGATGCTCTGCCTCTGCCTACTCTTTTTGATTTGGAAGTTGCGCCCTGTGAAGGTCTTAAATCTTCCAATGTTATTTGTTCTGACATTTTATGTACCTTTCGTTATTTTAATTATTCAACGACTTCTACCATGTGAGAAATTTTGTTGACCATACCCATAATTGTTGCTGACGGAGCATGTTCAACTACATCGTTTGTTTTGTGTAAGCCTAACGCTTTTACAACTTTAATCTGAGTCTGAGTTGCACCGATAAGGCTCTTTGTAAGTTTAATTTTTACTTTATCTGCTGTTTTTTTAGCCATTGTATTTTCTCCTGTTAGTTAAGCATTTCTTTCAAAGAAAGACCTCTTTTTTCGGCAACATCTTTAAATCTTCTTAATGATTTAAGAGCATTGATTGTTGCATTTGCTGCGTTAAGCGGTGATTTAGAACCTAAAGATTTACTTTCAATATTTTCAATACCTGCAAGTTCTAATACTGCACGAACAGCACCGCCTGCGATAACACCGGTACCTTGTGATGCGGGTAATAATGTTACGCAGCCTGCACCTGAACGACCTTTTATTGGGTGAGGAATTGTTGTTTTAAAAATAGGAACGTCTATAAGGTTTTTTCTGCCGTCAGCTACTGCTTTTTGAATAGCTGTGATAACTTCTGCAGCCTTTGAACAGCCTACGCCTACTTGTCCGTTTTTATTTCCTACGATTACGATTGCTCTGAAGCTTAATTTTTTGCCGCCCTTAACAACCTTAGTTACACGACGGATTTGTATTACCTGTTCTTTCCATTCGTTTTGAACGGGAAGTTCTTCTTTTGTTTCAATCTTTTTTCTTCTTGATTTCGGATTGACTTCTTTTGTTTCTTTTACTTCTTCCACTGTTTTGCCTTTCATTAGTAAAACTTTTACAATTAAAAAAACATGAATTTTACCGAAAATTTTAGCGAATTTTCAAGTTCATGTTTGCTGTGGGGTTATTTTAAATTTCTGACATTTTCATTGTATTACCAACATATTTTTTTCGCAATATCTTTATTAAATTTTGGTAACTATTAAATTTTCAGACAAAAATCGGGACAACAGGATTTGAACACTCCCCCCTCGTCAAAGCAGGTGCTTCCTCTCGCAAAACAATTCACAGGATTGTTTTGCTCGGCAGAGTCAAGCCGCGCTATGTCCCCTTTTTTCAAACAAAAAATCGGGACAACAGGATTTGAACACTCCCCCCTGCTCCCAAAGCAGGTGCTTCCTCTCGAAAAACAGTTCACAGGACTGTTTTTCTCGGCAGAGTCAAGCTGCGCTACGTCCCCTTTTTTCCAACAAAAAATCGGGACAACAGGATTTGAACCTGCGACCCCCTGCTCCCAAAGCAGGTGCGCTACCAAGCTGCGCTATGTCCCGATTTATTGTGCTATTTATTTGTATTTTCTCGGTAAACGCAGCTTGGTTTTAATTGAAAGCGGTTCCGTTTCACTCACCTAGTGCGCTATGTCCCGATTTTTAATATTAAAATTGTAATTAAAGATTATCAGCAATATAATCGAAAATCAATAACAATTTACGCTTTTACAACCTTGCTCAATCCCGTCGGTTTATCAATGTTCCTGTTCAGCAGTTTGGCGCAATTAAATGCCGTTAACTGCAAAAATATCAGCATGCCGAATATCGACGTCATTTCATCTCTCGTGTTAATCGCAATATGGTCGTTTACAAGTTCCTCAAAATATTTTGGAGCGTTTAAATCCGCAAAAGTTACAATATACGGCGAATAAGACTGCTTTATCTTTTCAATATTTTTAATACAAATGCCGTGATTAATCTTATCAACCAAAACCATCACCGCCGATTTTCTGTTCAAAATAGCAACATGCCCGTGCATAAATTCGCCCGTAGGATATGCCGTCGTATTAATATAAGAGGTTTCTTTAATTTTTAAAGCACCCTCTTTCGCAAGCCCGTAAAAAATACGGCTTCCCAAAATTTCTATACTGTCAAATTCAACAAGTTTTTTAGATATTTCCTCAATCTTATTTTCTGCAAGCAGTTCTTTTTCAAGAAACTCGGGAATTCCCCTCAAAATCGCAATTTCTTTTGTTATATCCTCTCCGAGTTTTTGTTTGACACCCAAAATCAGCAAAATTACACAAAGCATCTGCGCCGAAAGTGCCTTCGTTGATGCAATACTTTCTTCCCTGCCCGCCATCGTGTGTATTTTGTATTTCGACAAATTCCATATAGTAGAATTTTCGGTATTTGAAATACACAAAATATTATCGGTTCGCTCTTTTACATAGTTCAAAACCTTTAAAGTATCCGATGTTTCACCCGATTGAGAAATAAAAACAAAAAGTCTTTTTTCCCAATTAGCCTTATCGGACATATAAAATTCACCCGAATAAAAGGCTTCCGCATCAAGCCCCAAAGAAGTTTTCATCATTTCGGCGGCTATCACACCGCAGTGATAAGACGAACCGCTTGCCACAAAACATATCTTTTGTGCTTTTTCGGGTATATCAAAGGTGATTTTGTTGTCTTTTGAAATATAAGTGTTTAAAAGGTTAGAAATTATTTGAGGCTGCTCAAAAATTTCTTTTTCCATTGTGTATTTAAAGGTTTTCATTATGACTTCCTGTTGTAAACTTTTATCAGGTGCCAGCCGAACTGTGTCTTAACGGGCTCTGAAACTTCCCCGACTTTAAGATTAAAAGCGGCATTTTCAAATGGTTTTACCATCTGCCCTCTGCCAAACATGCCCAAGGCGCCCGCTCTTTTTGCAGACGGACATTTTGAATACTTTCTCGCAAGACGTTCAAAACTTTCGCCGTTATCTATTCTTTTCTTTAATTCAACGGCTTCATCATAAGAATCAACCAAAATATGTCCTGCACTTACATATCTGACAGGTTCAAGTTTTATTGAACGGACAGGAGTCATTTCTATACTTTCAAAGGTCGGTGTCGGCTCCTCTGCCGCCTGTGCCTGAATGTATATTGATGATAAAAGAAATAAAACTGTTAATATTTTTTTCATAAATATCCCCTTTGAATTTAGGTGATTATCTGTCTTTTACCACAAAAACTGTTGTAAATTTTCTGTTTATTGTCATTGCGAGCGAACATAGTGAGCGTGGCAATCCACAGAACTGATATTCAAGGGACTGCCACGGGCAAAAGCCCTCGCAGTGACGTATTATTAGTTTTTGTGGTAACTTACGGATAAATTCCTAAATTTATTATACATATTTTAAACAAAAATTGCACTAATATTTTGATTAAAATTTTCGCATAAAAAAACTACCGCCTTGTGAGCGGTAGTTTACTTCATCCGATTGTGTCGAATTACAATTTATCTGCAACCATCTTAAGAGTTTCAGCCAATCTTGTTGAATAACCCATTTCGTTATCATACCAAGAAATGATTTTAAC
>JAILHI010000082.1 GCA_024695865.1 Candidatus Gastranaerophilales bacterium | reverse complement strand
AAATAAGAATAAATATCCTGTAAAATATACATTGTATATAAGTCTGAACCTCCTACAACCAGTGTGTCGCATTTAAAATTTTTATAGGCTTTAATTACAAGATTATACTGATTGTCCGGAAATTTATATATATCCATATATTTTTTATTACGAAAAATATTGTAAGGGTCTGCTAAAAAATTGAATAAAGCTAAAAAAGATAATAAAAACAGTAATATAAGCACAAATAAAATATGTCTGGGTGTTTTTCTTTTCATTTAATTGTTTCCTCTGGAAAAATATAAATTTAGCTTTAAGATTTACGTTTTTTATTGTTGCAGACTAATTTTTGGTATATGCAATACCCCAAAACTCAAAATCTTTATATCTTATTTGAGGAACTTTTTCTTCAACCTTGTTTTCGGGCTCTTTTTCCGTATCCTGATTTTCAGATACTTCTTCCCCGTCACTCATTTTCGTATTTTCTGCATTTTCGGGATTTTCCGCATTTTCCGCATAAGGATTTTCACCGTTTGTTTTGTCATCTCCACGAACCTGTATCGCAACAGCAACTTTTTCCGTCACATTAGACGAATAAACTCTGAAAACCTTTGGTTCGTCGTTTTCGTTTTCGGCAAAAGTGGAAAATTCTTTTGCCTTTTTGCCGTTGATTAAGATTTCAAAAACATCTTTTCTTTTATTGCTGACAGGCGCTATTACATATACGTTATTTGCTTCCGTGATAAAAATAAACGGGATATTTTCCGTATTTGTCAGATATTCGATACGGCTTTTAAAGAGTTTGTTGTTTTTGTTTTTGGCTCTGATATAAGAACCGTCATTTTCGGCACGGATATCTTCCGCATCAACAAATTTCGGATTCATAACCGATAAATTCGGTGTCATGGGCGCAGGGATAACGTATTCTTTATCCTTTTTGCTTTTTTGGGCTTTTTCAATATAATTTGCACAAAAATCAGATATATATTCTTTGCCTGCAGGAGTATATGCCGTCTGAGTTTCATAAATTTCCGACGGTTTTATTCTGCCTGCCGTAAACTCGGGCAAAAATGCCGCCGAAACGGTTATTATAGGCAAATTATAATATTTTGCAGCCTGTTCCATAAAGTCATTTTTTGCAATATTATCCGCTTTTGAGTTTTCAAAAATAACAACCTGAGGATTATTCGGCAGTTCCAGACAACTTCTTATAAGTGCTTCAAAATGTTCCCTGTCGGTTTGTTCATGTTCATCAAACATTGCATAGTCAAGAAAAATAATATCGGGTTTTTTAGCCAAGACTTCCCTTTGCGCCATAATATTGCCAAATTCGGACGTTGTACCGTAAACCGAAAAATTTATCATCGAAATGACAGTCTTTTTACTGAACATTTTGCCCAACTTAGTAACAGTATCCTGTGCTGCCGATTGGGAATTTTCATCTTCGACAAAAGAAGATGAACCTATAAAAGCGATTTGAAGTTTATTATTTTTCTTTGCGGTTTTGATTATCTGATTAATACGATAAGTGTTACCGATATTTGTTAAAGAACGGGCAATCATATTGCGCTGAACGGGGTTCTTATGAGTATCGGTAATCGGTGACGGCATACAACCCGATAAAAAAATTACCGCAAAAACAATAATAAAAATCTTTTTAAACATTATTTCTCCTAATGAAACGGGACGGCTTAAAAAATATTGTCGTCCCGTTATACATTTCACTTGTCTGAAAAATTATTTTTCTTCATTCCAAGAATACATTTTTCTGAGTTCTGCACCAACCGCTTCAAGCTGATGTTCTTTCTTCATTCTTCTTGTTGCGAGGAAGTGAGCTCTGCCGCCTGCTTTGTTTTCGGTAATCCATTTTGAAGCAAATGTACCGTCCTGAATTTCAGCCAAAATTTTCTTCATTTCTTTCTTCGTTTCGTCAGTGATTATACGTTTACCTGTTTCATAATCACCAAATTCCGCAGTATCGGAAATCGAATAACGCATTTTTGAAAATCCGCCCTGATAAATCAGGTCAACAATCAACTTCATTTCGTGAATACATTCAAAGTAAGCATTTTCGGGAGCATAACCTGCTTCAACGAGGGTTTCAAAACCTGCCTGCATTAAAGCCGTAACGCCGCCGCAAAGAACTGCCTGTTCACCGAAAAGGTCTGTTTCAGTTTCCTGTCTGAAGGTTGTTTCAAGAACGCCTGCTCTTGCTCCGCCGATACCTGCCGCATAAGCAAGTCCGATATCATGAGCCTTACCCGAAGCGTTTTGATGAACTGCGATTAAGCAGGGAACACCTTTTCCTTCAACGTATTCGGAACGAACAGTGTGTCCGGGGCCTTTGGGGGCAATCATAATAACGTCAACATCTGCGGGAGGAACAATTTGTGAAAAATGAATATTGAAGCCGTGTGCAAATGCCAAAGTCTTGCCTGCCGTTAAATTAGGCGCAATTTCTTTTTTATAAACATCTGCCTGCTTTTCATCAGGAATTAACATCATAATAATATCTGCCGCCTTTGTTGCATCAGCAACATTCATAACTTTAAGACCTGCTTTTTCGGCTCTTTCTCTTGATTTTGAACCTTCGTAAAGACCTACGATTACATTAACGCCGCTTTCATGAAGGTTAAGAGCATGAGCATGTCCCTGACTACCGTATCCTATAATTGCAACGGTTTTACCGTCTAATAAACTTAAATTACAATCGCTTGCATAATAAATCTTTGCCATTTTTATCTCCTTTGCGAATTTTACGCAATTAAACTGTTTTTCTGCTTATATTTTATTGCGAGCATATTTTATCGTCAAGTTTATCAATTTTAACCAAAATATTGTATAATAATCTGAAAAAGAACCTGTAAAAATTTACCGAAAATTCATGAAAAAATTTCTGAAAATATTATTGTATATAGCCGTAAATATCGTTTTAATCCTGTTAATAATATTTCTGTGCGATATTTGTCTTTATTCGTCATACCTTAAATCCAAAAACGATTTTTCTCTGAAAAATTTAATAGATATATACAAGATTGATTTTATTTACCAAAACGATTCCAAAGAATATTTTTCGGGCGGCGACAATTTGTGCCTAAAAGGTCGGGCACCCGAGGGGCTTCAATACAAAAAATCTCCGATACTGATTTTCGGCTGCTCGTTTGCCTACGGACACTATCTTGATAACGAATATACTTTCAGCCACAGACTTGCGGAAGATTTAAAACGTCCCGTTTACAACAGAGCATTTTGCGGTGCCGGCTTTCAGCACATGTACAAACAATCTCTGTCGGAAAACTTTTTCAGTAATGTTCCCCCGTCCGATACCGTAATTTATGTTTTAATCGGCGAACATTTCAGAAGAATGTTCGGTGAAACCTTTACAATTTACGATAATTTTATTAATACCCATTACAACTTCACCGAGTCGGAATTTGTTGAAGATGATTATAACAACACTCTGACAAAACTTATAAAAAAAAGCCCTGTTATGAAATGGGGCAGAAACAGGATTTTTGACTATTATCTTAAGAATGAAAAGTTTTATGAAAATATTTCTGACGAGGCTCTCGCATATTTTATAAAAACCAGAGAAAATCTTGAAAACAAATGGAAGAAAAAAGTTAAATTTATTGTTTTTGTATATGCAGGCAGCAAACTTGATGCTTATCTAATTCCCAAATTGAAAGAAAACGGATTTATTGTTATTACAATGCAGGATTTAACAAAAGAAGATATTTTTTTCGAAAAATATATTTCAAAGGAAAATCTGCACCCGACAAAAGAAGCATGGGATTTAGTAACCCCCTTATTTATCAACGAAATGAAGAAAGAAAAAGTATTATAAAACTGTTTGTTAAAAAGTTAAGATTTATTTATTATCGGTATTTTTTTATCAAAACTATTAAAATATTACAAAGGGGTTTTTTGAATGTCCGAAATTATATTGTTATCAGATAACGACAAAAACATAAAAACAATACAAAAATACCTTCCGCTGCATATTATTACCGTATTTCAGCAAAAAGACGGCGTTTTGGAGTATATAAAAAACAAAACTCCCGAAGTTATAATTGTGGATACCGTCGGTATGAAAGATGCGGTAAACGTTTGCCGTGCAATAAAGTTTGACACACAAATGCAGAATATCGGCATAATCCTTATTGTTGACAAAAAACAAAAAAATAAAGATTTTTTGAAGTATGCTTCCTCCTATATAAGCAAACCGATAGACAAAGATATTTTGAACGCAACGTTAAATTCGGTTATTCTTACAAAGCATTCTCTTGATGAACTTTCCGAAAGCAATTCAGCTCTGTCAACAAGCTTATACAGACTTGATGAATTAAATAAAACAATTACTGCTCTTGCAGGTTCTCTTGATAAATCCAAAATTATCGAAATAATGACATCGGGAATTGAAAAGTTTTTGAGCTATCAGTTATGTTATTCTCTTGTTTTTAACGACCCTCTTGACATAACTCTTTCAATCAATTCACTTCATCCGATATCTCCAAGACTCGAAGAAGCAATAAAACTCAGGGCGATATACAGTTATAAAAATTTGTTTAATATCCACACCACCAAAGAAGATATAAAAGTCATTAAAAATATAAAACGACCGAATGATTTTGAATACGACCTTAATATTCTTGTACCGGCAAAATTTGATACTGTTTTTGCCCCTATAAACGTAAAAGACAAATTTTTCGGAATAATCGAAGTTTTCAGAGAAAAAGAGTTTAACAAAAACGTTGACGTTATCGCCTTTCAAACACTTGTAAAACAGGCAACTTTTCCGCTTCAAAGTGCCATTTTGTATGAAGAAATCAAAGAACAAAACGATAAACTTGAAGAAATGGAAAAGAAAAAATCCGAATTTTTCTCTATCGTTTCGCATGAATTAAGAACACCGCTTACGGCGATAAAAAACGCAATTACCATTCTTTTGAGCGGAAATATACCAAACATACCGGACAGAGTCGTATTGTTTGTAAAAATGATTGAAAGAAACAGCGAAAAGATTTTTTCTATCGTTCAGGAGTGGCTTGATTCCGCAAAGGCTGAAACGGGAAAACTTGATTACAATTTTACGGTTGCAAATATTAACCCGCTTGTTGATTCGGTTAAACAAAGTCTTTCAAATCTTGCAGATGAAAAAAATATTGATTTTACGGTAAACAAAACAGAAAATATTCCTGCGCTGTATATCGACACAAAACGTATAGAACAGGTAATTACAAACCTTGTTTCAAATGCTCTTAAATATACAAAAAATGGCGGAAAAATCACCATTACGACCGAATTGACAGAGGCGGAAATGTTGAAAGAAAAGCCTTTTTCAAAAGACAAGGACAGAGTTCTCTCCGATGAATACGTTGTTGTAAAAGTTTCGGATACGGGTGACGGCATTGCAAAAGAAAATCTTGAAAAAGTTTTTGAAAAATTTGAACAGGTAAACGGAACACTTTCACGAAGTGTGGGCGGAACAGGGCTCGGTCTTTTTATTGCAAAACAATTTGCCGATGTACATGACGGTTTTTTGTGGGTAGAAAGTGTCGTTCACAAGGGCTCGGATTTTTATCTTGCCATTCCGGTTCTGACAGAAGACGAACGTTTTGAAATGCAGTTAAGACACGATATATCCAATGCAAACAGCGATAAAAAATCTTTCGGCTTAATCACTTTGTGTGAAAACAAACTCACTGACAAACCTTATCTTGTGGAATTTATACGAAAACTCGACTGTGAAAATATATTTAAAAAATCTACCGACTCAAAATATTTCTACACCGAAACAAAAGAAAATTTATATTACTCTTTTTACGATGTAAATATGAATATACAAATCTTTAATTTTGTTATACAGCGAATTAAAGATTTTGCCCAAAAAGACAAAAATCTGCAAAACGGTAAAAAAATATATTTATCACATGTTAACTATCCCGATGATGCGGGAGATGCCGAAGAATTAATGAATCAATCAAAGAAACAACTGAAAGAGGTAATAAATGGCTAAAAAAGTGTTGATTGTCGATGACGAACAGGACATTGTTGAAACTCTGAAATTCATGCTTGAAACCGAAAATTTTGAATGTCACTGCGCCTATGACGGTGAGCAGGGGCTCAACAAAGCAAAAGAAATTATGCCCGATTTAATTATTCTCGACGTTATGATGCCTATTATGAACGGTTATAAAGTCAGCCGCTTACTGAAATTCGACCCTCAATACAGAGATATTCCGATACTTATGCTGACGGCTCGTTCTCAGGAAAAAGACAAAGAACTCGGCGAAGAAACAGGTGCAAATGAGTACATAACAAAACCGTTTGACATTAATTTTGTTATAGAAAGGGTTAAATCTTATTTAGGTTAATTATGGAAAAACAAGAACAATATCCCGTAAGTAATAAAACTCTTGAAAAATTAAAATACGCTCTGGTACAGGAAAATCTTGTAAAATACGAAGATTTGGAAAAGGCTGCCGAAATTGCGGAAGCCCAAAAACAAAATATCGGACAGGTTTTAATTGATAAAAAACTGATAACCGAACAGGCTCTGCTTAAGTTTCTTGCGGATAAACTTCATTACCCTTCAACAACTTTAAACACTTATATTGTTGATGAAAAATGTTTAAAATATATCACCGCAAAAGAAGCAAGAAAATACAAAATGATACCTCTTTTTAAAATAGAAGATGCTTTAAGCGTTGCAATGTGTGACCCTTTGGATTTGTTTTCGATTGACAGAGTTGTCGAAAAAATCGGTTATAAAATCGAACCCGTCATTGTTTCCGAAACTTCTTTAATGCAGGCCATAGACAAATATTATAAAGACGATATTGTCGGAAAAGTTACCTCTGCCGCATCGGAAGAAAAATATGACTGGAGGGAAGAACTTCACAAGGGAAGCCTGACAAATGAACATACCTTACTGCTCATCAGGGCAATATTAAAACAGGCAATCTCGGAAGATATTCACGAACTCGTTTTTGAACACGGAGAAAACGGGCTTGCCGTCAAATTCAGAACACCCACCGAAGTTACGGTTACGGGAGAAATTCCCGCTATGCTCGAAGCGGCATTTGTCTCAAAACTGAAAACAGAATCCGATTTAGACCCGAATGTTTCACAAATATCACAGGCGGGCAAACTGGTTTTCCAGACAGACGACAATATTCAGTTAACGGCAAGTGTTGCGGCTTTTCCGACAATGGAACACGAACGTATCCTCATGAAACTGTATAAACCGCCTAAACAAATTAAGGATTACGGACTTTCCTCCTACCAGCAGGAACAGATTGAAAAAGCCCTTTCAATCCCCGGTATTATTCCCGTTTGCGGTTCTTCACTCTGCGGTAAAACTCATTTTATTTATTCAGTTTTAAATGAATTTAAAAAACCCGAAAAAACCATAATGACAATAGAATCTATTGTTAAATATAACTTAAAGGGAATACATCAGTCGGAATTAAACGAAAATATCGGCTTTAATCTCGATAAAGCAATGAGATTTATTGAGTTTCAGGAACCTGATATTTTGTATTTTGAAAACATAACAACAAAAGAAGGTCTTGATTATTTCAGTTCTCTTGTCTTTAAAAACAAAACCCTGCTGACCGAATTTTTATCCGATAATATCGACGATTTGAAGAGAAAATTGTCATATCCCGACTTTTCGACTTTCAAATCGGTAATATCCTGTCTTATCTACATTCACGGAAAAGACGATATTGAAATTTTTGACGAAGAAAAATTAAAACAGTTTATTCTGTAATTGTTAAGAATAAACAAATTTTTCGGCAAAGCGTCTTGAAAAAAGGTAAAAATAAACCTATAATTACAAAAAGGGACTGTTATATGAAAAAATTTATTTTCAGAATTTTAATTTTATTTTGCACAGGAGTTTTAAGTGCAAATGCCGCAGTTATTAACTCGGCACAACACGGCGAATTTCAGGAATATATTAACAAAACAGGCTTTGCCCTGCTCAATTACAACGAAATCGAACATCATATCATTTTTAAATACTCAAACAGAAATAAATTGAGAGGCAAAGTTAACTACAAGGATATGTCGGTTACCATACCGAAGGGTATTTTGTATAACGTTGAATCGGAAGATGAACTTGCCGCCGTTATTGCTCATTATTCGGCATACTGTGTTATGAGTAAATACAGTAATTTTTCGGCATTAAATATTAAAACGGCACCTAAAAAATATGAAACTCTTGCAGACAAACTCGCCGTTGATATGCTTGTAAAAGCACATTATTCACCGCTTGCCTTAATTACAATGATTAACAAAACCTACGGGGATAAAAACTCTTGCGGACACGTTAAAACCTCTGTCCGACTTGCAAATATTTACGAATATATTACCGTAAAATATCCGCTGGAAGCAGATAAATTCCGTTTCAAAAACAATATCTATTATCAAAACTTCCTTTTAACTTCAAGAAAAAACAGAGAAATTTTGCAGGAAAAACTTCAAAAAAAACCGACAGACCAGATAAAGAATAAATACAGGTAAGATAAAATGAAAAAGATTTTAAATGCGTTACTGCTGACATTTTTATTAATTAATTTGCCCTGTTTTGCTGATGATTTTCATAAATATTACAAACAGGCTCCGTCTTATGCGATAAAAGACTTTAAGTATGACAATTTAAACAGAATACCGATTAACATAAAAATTATCGACGATGTAACAACCAAGAAAAATCTGGCAGAAGGTCAGAAATTAATCTTCTTAACAACCGAAGATGTAGTTTTGACCCCTAAAAAAGTTCTGTCGGCAGGCAGCCGAATAATCGGCACGGTAGAAACAATATCAAAAAATGACATAGGCGGTATTCCCGCAAATTTGATTGTCGGAAATCTTAAAATCGAATATATGCCGCAGATAGTGTTAGAGGGTAAAATTATAAAACAGGGGGCTAACAGAGCACTTTGGGTTCGTCCTCTTTTGCCCGTTCTGTTCTATGTTCGGGGCGGACAGGCTAAAATTAAAAAATCGGAAACCTATACCGTTTATTACACACCAAAGGATTTATAGTCTTGTATGCTTAAAAAAACGGCTTTGTTTTTAATTAAAATTTATCAGTTTTTTTCAAAATACACACCGAGGACTTGCAGATTTTATCCGACCTGTTCGGAATACACAAGACAGGCAATTGAAAAATACGGTTTTTTTAAGGGCGGCTGGCTGGGTTTAAAGCGAATTTGCCGCTGTCACCCTTTGAACAAGGGCGGTTATGACCCTGTTCCTTAAAAAACAAAACCTTTCGTTTTTTTGTTACAATAATTCTGTAAACTGACACAAGGATAAAAAATGCTTAAATATTTTAAAGGTTCAATTTTCGTAACCGTTTTGGGTCTTTTAGCCGCTTTATACTGGGGCATGCACAAACACCCCGGAAGTGAATTTTTATGTGTATTTATCGTCATTTTTCTTGCCATTCTGGAAATTACACTTTCTTTTGACAACGCAGTTGTTAACGCAATGAAACTTGAAAAAATGACACCTCAGTGGCAGCACAGATTTATCACTTGGGGCATACTGATTGCGGTTTTCGGAATGAGATTTCTTTTTCCTGTTTTGGTAGTTGCAATATTTTCAGGCTTGCCCTTTATGCAGGTCGTAAACCTTTCGATGAACGATGTTGATAAATATACTCATTATCTCCAGATGTGCCACGCACCGCTTGTAACATTCGGCGGCGCCTTTTTGTTTATGTTGTTTTTATCCTATTTTTGCCACGAAGAAAAAGAAGTTCACTGGCTTTCGGCACTTGAAATTCCTTTACAGAAATTGCACATGTTAAAATCGACAGAGGTTATTGTAACATCTGTTTTGGTCTATGCCTGCCAGACCTTTGTACCCGAGGAACAAAAATTATCCGTTGTAATCTCGGGCTTTACGGGAATTGTTTTATATCTTTTAATCGACGGTGTAAGCAAATTACTCGAAAAAATTGCAGAGGAAAAAGCAAAATTAACGGGCGAAGCCGTAAAATTAGGTTTTGTAGGTTTTCTGTATCTGGAACTTATCGATGCATCGTTTTCTCTTGACGGTGTTTTAGGTGCGTTTGCAATAAGCAAAGATGTTATAATTATCACAATCGGTCTTGCCATAGGGGCAATGTTTGTAAGGTCTTTAACACTGTTTATGGTTGAAAAAAAGACTTTGCAGGAATACCTTTATCTTGAACACGGCGCACATTGGGCTATCGGCTTTCTTGCAGTAATTATGTTCGTTTCAACCTATCACGAAGTACCCGAAGTTGTAACGGGCCTAACGGGCTTGTTCCTCGTAGGCTGGGCATTCGTTGATTCTTTAAAACATAATAAAAAATTAAAACAAACGGAAAACAATAAATAAATATAGAATGTTTAAAAGGTACTGACATTTAAGTATTATGGAAAAAATAGAACAATTTTTTAAATTTAAAGAGTTACAAACAGACATAAAAACGGAAGTGATGGCGGGGGTTACGACCTTTGCCGCTTTGGCTTATATTATGGTTGTAAACCCGATGATATTATCGAAAGCGGGTATGCCTTTTGAAGCAACCTCGGCGGTTACGATATATATGGCTTTTATCGGCTGTATGCTGATGGGGTTCATCGGAAACAAACCTTTTGCGATTGCTCCGATGCTGGCTGAAAACGCCTTTTTGGTTTCAACAATAGTACATCAGTTCGGATATACTTGGCAGCAGGCTTTCGGTGCCGTTGCAATAAGTGCGGTTATATTATTTTTGCTTACGGTTTTGAATATCAGAATCTGGCTTGTAAATTCTATACCTGCCTGCATCAAGTATGCCTTTACAGCAGGTTTGGGTTTATATTTAACCTTTATCGGCTTACATTCTTCGGACATTGTAAAAACGACAGAAGATGGTTTATTCATCGGCAATTTTTCAGATATAAATGCTGTGCTTACTCTTACAGGAGTCCTTGTTATTGCCGTTCTTATGGTTCGTGGCTTCAAACTGTCAATGCTTACGGGACTTATTGTTGTAACAATATTATCGGTAATCTTCGGACACACACATTTACCCGCACAATTTTTATCGGCGCCGTCAGATATATCGCCGTTGTTGTTTAAAGCAGATATTTTGGGTATGCTGAACCCGAAAGCAGTTCCGATAATCTTTATAATTCTCGTAGTAATGTTTTTTGACACAATGGGCTCAATGCTTGGCGTTGCGGCAAAAGGCGGTTTTCTTGATAAAGACGGCAATCTTCCCGACATAAAAAAGGCAATGATTAGCGATTCTTCGGCAACAGTTATTGCGGCCTCAATGAGCGCAATCACAACAGGAGTTTATCTCGAATCGACGACAGGAGTTTTGGCGGGCGGAAAATCGGGGCTGACAGCGGTTACGGTCGGGGTTTTGTTTTTATCGGGCTTATTCTTGTCGCCTGTATTTGCAATCATTCCGTCAGCGGCTTGTAATGCCGTTTTGATTGTTATCGGTACATTAATGATATCCGTCATCAGAGAGATACGTTTCGAGGATATGACAGAGTGTGTTCCCGCCGCAATGGTCGTATTTTTAATGACTTTTTCCGCTAACATCGGCATTGCAGTTGCAAGCGGATTTATACTCTATCCGATATTGAAAATCATTGCGGGAAAGAAAAACGAGTTGAATGTACCTGTTTGGATATTATTCGTTATTTCATGTTTATTTTTTGTGTTTTATAAGTTTTAGTCAATCTTTTTTTGTTGTCAACCTGAATTTATTTCATGGTCTGTTAATTTTTTATTTTCCGACAAATGCTAAAATAAGCGAATTTTGTAACAATTAATTTACAGAACGTTTTATGTGTTATATGCGTTATATCCCTTATACCATAAGGGTTGCGGGATTTTTAAAATGTGTCATATTAAAAAATAGCATACTAAAAATCAGGAGAAGAACAAAATGACAAAATGTCCGATACCTTGGGATAAAGAATTTGATAAAAATAAAAAATATATCTGGATTTCTGAAACAGGCAAAAATACCTGTCAGGAATGTAAGAGTCTTGACGGAAAGATTTTTACGGGCGACAAAGTCCCTCTCCGCCCGCATCCAAATTGCAAATGTGATGCTGTGGAATATAAAGAAAGTAATTTTAATCAAAACGAGAGTAATATTTCTGAAAAAAATCTGAAAACAAATCTTGATGTTA
>JAILHI010000080.1 GCA_024695865.1 Candidatus Gastranaerophilales bacterium | reverse complement strand
GCTTTAGAAAGAGCTTCGATTGACTGTTTGTAAATTGATGCTGCGTTAATAACAAATTGTGTCATCGTTTTCTCTCTCTAATCTCTACTCTTATATAAAGTTTCAAACCTCCAAAAAATTGCCTTTTTGTATATATTATTCTTTACAAAACTTAACAATACCTTAAAAACACTGTTTTGCTTGTAAAACAATGCAATTAGAAATCAGGCAATTACAAACTTAAACGATAGAATTAATTTTCCTGCTTCTGTTCTTCTGTGTTTTCTTCTTCAACCGCTTCTTCGGGCTTTTTAGTAACCTTAATTTTTACAATTCTTGTACCGTCAAGTTCGGTAACCGTAAGAATAAAATCGTCAAATTCTACGGAATCATTTACTTCCGCAATTCTGTCCAAACGTTTTAAAATAATACCTGCAATGGTTTCAACATCTTCTTCTTCGGGAATTTCTTTATTGAAATAATCCGCAAATTCGTCAATTCTCATAATGCCGTTTGCGATATATTCATCGTCATTGATTTTGGTGATATTTTCTTCTTCGTCCGTGTCAAACTCGTCCTGCACCTCGCCGACGATTTCTTCCAAAATATCTTCAAGAGTGATTAAACCCGAAGTACCGCCAAATTCGTCAACGATAATCGCCATCTGAACTTTGTTTGTCTTAAATTCTCTTATAAGTTTGTCAAGAGAAACGGTTTCGGGGAAGAATTTTACCTCTCTCAGCATTGATTTTAAATTAAAATCCTGTTTATTGGCTGTCAACGCATAAAGGTCTTTAACGTGCAAAAGCCCTGCTACGTGGTCTAAATCTTCTTCATAAACGGGATATCTTGTGTACTGATTGTTTAAAATGATTTTTTCAAGTTCATCAAACTCAATATCCATCGGAATAGCCACCATATCCGGTCTTGGCACCATAATCTGTTTTGCGTCCTTGTCCGAAAATTCAAAGATATTTTGAAGCATATCTTTTTCGGTTTCGTTTAAAATTCCCTCGTTGAAACTTGCATCAATAATCATACCGATTTCTTCGGGGGTATGAACGGAATGAGAACTTGTTGCAGGTGAAATATGGATTAATTTGAGCAGGAAATTACCAAAGCCGTTTAAAAGGTATATGAACGGCTTAAATAAGTCTGCAATGTGTTTCATAGGTTCCGCAATAAACAACGCTGTTCTTTCGGGGAATTGCAGGGCAATTGATTTTGGCATCAGTTCACCCATAACTACGTGTAAAAACGTAATTACCGCAAAAGCGATACCTGTTGCGATTGTGTGAACTGCAATTTTCGTTTCAAAATGCGGGAGCCAGGCAAATAACGGTTCTAAAATCTTTGCGAGAGTGGCTTCACCGACCCAGCCCAAGCCGATACTTGCGATTGTAATACCGAGCTGAACTGCCGCAATATATTTGTCTAAATGCTCAATTTCCGCACAAACAAGCTCAGCCTTTTTATTGCCATCTTTGGCAAGCTGTGCCATTTTTGTTTGTCTTACATTTACAAGTGCAAATTCCGAAGCGACAAAAAAACCGTTTGTCAGTAGTAATAGTGCGACTATAAATATATTTAAAAGTATGTATTCCATTTGAATTTCTCTATCAAGAGTGATTATACAGGAAAGAAAAAATCTTTGCAAGTTTACACAAGTTTTGAAACACAAAACCCCCTGAAAAAAGGGGGTTTTGAAATATCATATATAATTATTCTGCGTGTTCTTCGTCGTATTTGTGAGCTTTTACAAAGGCTTCCATTTCGTCGAGAGAACCGTAAACGGCGTGGCAGCCGCAATCAACGTGGATAACTTCCCCCGTAACACCTGTTGAAAGGTCGGAAGCCAGATAAAGACCCGTTTTTCCGATATCTTCAAGAGATACGTTTCTCTTTAAAGGAGCCTTCAAAACTGCCGCTTTGAGCATTTTGTCAAAACCGCCTATACCTTTTGCGGCAAGAGTTTTAACAGGGCCTGCGGATATACAGTTAACTCTGATGTTGTCTTTTCCGAGGTTGTCTGCAAGATATCTTGTTGATGCTTCAAGAGTGGCTTTTGCAACACCCATAATGTTGTAATTTGCGACAACTTTTTCAGAACCCAAATAAGTCAGTGAGAAAATCGAACCGCCGTTCTTCATATAAGGTCTTGCGTTTCTTGCTATTGCAACGAGAGAATAAGCGCTGACACCGAGAGCCAAATCCCAGCCTGCTTTTGATGTGTTGACAAATTCACCCGTCAAGTCTTCTCTGTTTGCAAATGCAACTGCATGGATAACAAAATCAAGACTGTCATAAGTTTTATTGTAGGTTTCAAAAACTTCTTTTAACTTTTCTTCGTTTGTAACGTCGCATTCCATAATCATTTTTGCGTTCATTGATTCCGCAATCGGACGTACACGTTTTTCCATTGCTTCATTTGCATAAGTAAAAGCAATATCTGCACCCGCTTTAAAAAGTTCGTTTGCAATGCCGTAAGCAATACCGCTTGTGTTGCTTACGCCGAAAATTATACCTTTTTTACCTTTCATTAAATCCATATTAAATATCTCCTTATTCTAAAATTTCTTTTTTGATTGCCTGTAATTTTTTAAGGGCTTCTTCAATGGGCAGATTTTTCAAATCCTGCAATTTTTCAAGAGGGAATGTCCACCACTGTGTATCCAAAAGAGCCTTAATAGTTTCTTCCTCAAATCTGTATTTGATAATTTTTGTGGGAACACCCGCAACAATCGCATAGGGCGGAACATCTTTTGTAACAACGGCACCCGATGCAACAACCGCTCCGTCGCCGATTGTAACACCCTTTTTGATAATCGCCCTTGTACCCAGCCAGACATCGTTGCCGATTATGGTTTTCGTTTCTTTTCCGGGGTAATTTTCAACATCATAACTGATAGGGTGAGTCGAAAAATTGGTTATGGGGTGTTCCGATGCCGCAATAATTACATCGTTTGCAATAGAACAGTATCTTCCTATTTCCGTATAATCATCAACAAAAACGTCCCGTCTTAAATACGTTCCCCGTCCTATTTTAACGTGGCTCATAAGAACAACGCTTTTGTCAATCAGAACGTTATCTTCAATTACATTGGTTGAATTTAACGGATAATTTGTTCCGAATAACTGATTGGAAAGCCTTTTAAATTCTCTTGCGATTTTTTCGTTGTTCATTATTTTGCTGCTGCCGCCTGTTTGTCAATAATAGCCTGAATCCAATCTTGGTGTTTAAGATACCAGTCGATTGTGATTTTGATACCTTCTTCAAAGGTTAAAGACGGTTTCCAGCCGAGTTCCGAGGTGATTTTATCGTTGCTGATTGCATAACGTCTGTCATGACCGAGTCTGTCCTGAACGTACTTGATTGAACTTTCGTCCTTGCCCATTGCCTCTAAAATCAGGTGAGTGATTTCCATATTGGTTTTTTCGTTGTGACCGCCGATGTTGTAAACTTCGCCGATTTTACCTTTGTGGAGAACGACATCAATAGCTTCACAGTGGTCATATACGTATAACCAGTCACGAACGTTCATTCCGTCGCCGTAAACGGGAACTTTTTCACCCTTTAAAAGAAGTGAAATAAAGAACGGAATTAATTTTTCGGGATACTGATACGGGCCGTAGTTATTTGAACAACGGGTATTTAATGTCGGCATACCGTAGGTTTCGTGATATGCTCTTACAAGCATATCGGCGCTTGCTTTTGATGCGGAATACGGTGAGTTAGGTGAAAGCGGGGTCGTTTCATAAAAATAACCCGTTTTACCGAGAGAACCGTAAACTTCGTCGGTTGAAACCTGTAAAAATCTGTCTATACCCTGATTTTTAGCGTTTTGCAAAAGGTTCAAAGTACCTTTTACGTTAGTATCGATAAAAATTTCGGGGCCCGTAATTGAACGGTCAACGTGGCTTTCTGCCGCAAAGTTAACAACCGTATCAACTTCCGTCATTAAATCGGCAACAAGGTTCTTGTCACAGATATTACCGTGAACAAAAGTATAATTCGGATTGTCTTTTACATCGTCCAAATTTTCAATATTTCCCGCATAAGTCAACGCATCAAGGTTTATAACTTTATAATCGGGATATTTGTTAAGAATATGTCTTACAAAACAATTACCGATAAAACCTGCTCCGCCTGTTACCAATATTTTTTTCATTTTAACTCCTTTATTTATATATTTTATAAACTGCTATTTCACCGTTCAAAATCATTGCTTCTTCGGGAACGGCATCTACTTTTGACGAATCATTAAGAACGGAAGGTCTTTTGACATAGGAATTAGATATTCTTATCTGACTCGGATTCATTTTTAAGGCTCTGATTTTTGCTTTTTCATTACCGTTATTTCCCGCATGAACGCTGCCTGAAAGTTCACCCCAAACGGTTATGTCGCCGGTTGCCGAAATTTCGGAGCCCTCATGGCAATCTCCGATTATGACAAGATTTCCGTCAAAGGAAATATACTGTCCAGTACAAATCGTTTGTTTAAGATATTTCGTAGGCAGGGCTTCAAGTTCAAAATCGTATTGGGTATATTCTTTTTCTTCTGCCTTGGGCATTTCTTTGATAGACTGAAATTTTTCTTCCTTCATACCCGTTGCCGCAAACAAATCATCAAGTTTTCTCTCTGCACTGTAAATGACATCAAGTTCTTCTCTGATGGTTTCATCTGTCGGAATATCAAGCGGAATATCTGCAAGAGTTTGTATGCCGGGGGCAGAAGTGTCTTCTTCCTGTTTTGTTTCCGCTTCGGCAGGAGCCTGTTCTTCCTGATTCTGCGGTAATTCTTCAAGCCTGTTTTCCTGATTGTTTTCGGAATCAAACAGGCTGTTGACCTTTTCGAGAACGTTTTGGTTATCTTCTGTCTGTTCTTCGTTGTTATTTTCGGATAATTTTACCCAGTTGTTATTTTCTTTTTCAAGTGACTGAACCTTTTTTTCTTCTTCGGTTTCAAGCCATGTTTGGTTATCTTTTTCAAAGTTAAGATTTTCTTCGCTGGTTTCAAACTTTTGAGGCTGAATTTCGTAACTTTCGCCCGAAGAAACAATCGGTTGGGAATAATTTGTATCAAGTTGCGGAGAATTATCTTCTTTGTTTTCTTCCGTATTATCAGAGTCCGCAGCCTTTTCTTCCTGCTGTTGTTCCTCTTGTCTTACGGGAGAAACTTCGGGAAACAAATCGGGTTTGACTTCCTGATAAGAAGTTTCCTGTGGCTGCTCACTGTTTTCCTGATTAAAAAACATTATTTCCTTTATGTTATCAACGGAATTTTGGAAAACCAAACCGCAGGAAATAGCGGAATTTCTGGTGATATCAGATTCACCCTCTACAATCGCCAGAGTGGAATTGATACTTTCTATCAAAGATTTTATACATAAAAGTTGTGATTTATTAAAATCGACTTTACCAAGTTTAAGTTTAACCCGCTGATTTTTTGCAAGGTCATTATCCAAAATGGTGCTTAAATCGTAAACAACTTCTGACGGCGTATTAAGGTAGCTCAAATCTATTAAATATAAATTATCACTGAAATTCTGAACCATGTTCACCACCTTATATCTTATTTTCTAAATTATACCACGATTTTTTAATTTTGTATTTTTGTAAATTTTTTTGGATTGAATATCATAAATTTGTCCTTATAAAAAAAATAGGTAATAATATCTTTGAGGAGCAAAAAGTGAAGAAGATATTTGTTTTAGTTATTTTATTATCCTGTACGGGTTTTCAGAGTGCGTTTGCGGAAAACCGATACTATATGACAAAATCCCCCTATCAAATTCAGACGGACAGCCAAATTCAGACCGGAAACAAAATACAGACGGGTAATCAATATCAAATTAACACAACGAAAACAAACGGCAGTTACCCCGTTAATAACACCTACAAGACTCAACAAAAAAACAACTATACGCAAATAAAACAAAACCCCTCGCAGCAAAAATACGTTCAGCAAAATAACGGCAATGCTTCCGTAAAAGGAACAGCAGGATACAATACCTCGTCAACACAGCCCCGATATAAAAAATTCAAACTTACGGACGAATTAAAAAAGAAGTACAAGGATATTACAAAAGACCCGACTCTTATTGAAGCCTGCGAACTTTTGAAACTGGGTTCGGGACACTTTTCCTATTCGTCAATCCACGGAAAAAACAAAACAGGAAACCCCGTTGTGATAGAATTTGCAAATCTTGCAAAAAACAAAGAACATTCATCGGACGATGCTTACGGATATTTCAGCGGAAAGAAATATAAAATTATAATCAATGACAAATTCCAGACCTCGCCTGCGGGAGCACTTGCACCGTTAATTGCGAGAGAAGCCCTTATCAGCAAAGAAAAAGATGAAACTGATATAGAAATGACAAAACAACTTCAAATTGCCGTCTGGACACAAATTCTTGAAAAGCAGCCCAATCTTGCAAAATCCGAAGACCCGCTTACCGAAATGCAGAATAAACTCAAAGAAAGCGGTAACATAGAGGAATACGGTGCCTTTCTGCACGAAGCCGATGCCCCGAAAACAGACACAACCGAACAGTTTGTTAAAAAGCCGAAGAAGGTAAAAAAATCAAAAGAAAAAGGAGAAGCGGCTCAGGAGGCCTTTGATTTTGACCTTCAGGCAGAGGAAGAAAAAATCGAAGCGGAATTGATGTCTTACGATTCAAAAGCACTTGAAAAGAAATACAAAAAAGTTACAAAAGAACCGAGAATTATTGAGGCGCTGGAATTGTTAAAGGATTCCGTCGGCAAGTTTTCTCATGATGCGATTTTGGGAAACAATCTGACACACAGACCCATGTCCATAAAATTCAAAGATTTAAGTTCAATTAATCCGAAATATGCTACTTTTGATGCTCTCGGCTGGCGCCAGGCAGGAAAACTGAATATTTATATCAATGCAAAACACGCAGATGCTCCCGCCGCCGCACTTGCCGCAATTTTATCCCATGAGGCGCTGCATCAGGACGAGTTTGACTCTCTCAACGAAGAAACTTATGCGTGGACTATGGAGGCTTCCGTATGGACGCAGTTATGCGACAAAAACCCCGAAGTCCTCGATATCGCACACCCTCTCGTTACAAGAGAAAATTTGCTAAAAAAATTGCTTGAAAAGGGTAATTACTCTAACAAATACATAAAAAAATCTGTATTTTCAAACCCGAGTTATTCAAATCTGCCCGTTCGCTCTCCGGGTTTTGAAGACGATATTTAAAAAGGTATAAACAATGAAAAAATATTCCAAAACCTATAATGTAATTCTTGATAATATGGACTTGTTTGAATACAGGTTAAGACCGATTGCCGCAATAATGTATTTTCAGGACGCTTTTGCTAGATATACGGCGACAAAACAAATGGCTGCCTATGATTTGTTTGATAAAAAGCAATATTGGGTAGTTGCGGAAATTAATGCGGAATTTACCGATGCCCTGCCTTTTTGGTCGGAAGAAATTAAGATTGAAGTCTGGTTTTCCGAGATTTCAAAACTGAAAATTTACGTTGATTTTATGGTTTCTTACAAGGACAAAGTTTTTGCAAAAGGTACATCTTTGTGGTTTTTAATCAGCAGAGAAAGTAAACGCCCCGTAAAAACCGATGATGTTACGGAAAGATTTGAAGTCTGCGATGAACTTGCTTTGGGTGAACATAAAAAATTCGTCATGCCCGAAGCGGTTGAAATATATACTCAAAAAGAACATAAAATCAATTTATCAGACCTCGACTTTAATCAGCATGTCAACAACAAAAGTTATATAAATCTTGCGGAAATGACGGTTCCCGATGAATTTCGCCGAACACATTATTTAAAAAATTTAAAAATCAGGTTTAATAAAGAAACGTTTCTGGGTGACAATCTGACCTGCACGACAAACCGAACGGACGACCCTTATCAGTTTGCTCACGTAATAGAAAAAGACGGCATTTCCGTCTGCGATATTGCAACGGGCTGGGGTGAAAAAGCGGAAAAAGAATTTATTGCCGACTGTAATCTGGACGTTAAAAACGAAAAATAGCGGAAAGGGATTGCCGCAATGACGAAAGAGGGGTGCAAATAACCCCTCACCCTGCCCACCTCTTGCAAAAAATATTCACAGGATATTTTTTGCGGCGGCAGAGTCTCAAGGGGCGAGGGAATGTAATATAAATCTCGTCATTCCGAACTTGTTTCGGAATCTGTCATAAAATTTTAACAGACCCTGAAACGAGTTCAGGGTGACGAATATTGAACCTGTCATTCTGAGTCCGAAAGGGCGAAGAATCCAGCGGATTTTGTGTAGGACGCCGTGTGAGCGATAGCGAACCCAGTCCGAAAAAACGGCGAAATAGCGAACGTCTGTTTTACGCATAGTAAAACAAAAGTGAGCGATATGTAGCCGTAAAACAAAAACCAAGAACAACAAATACTCGCTCAATATTCTCGAACCTTTTTTGTTTGAGTCGTGAAGCAAAATCAAAGACCAATTCTAATAGTGTAGAGTGTAGGTTGGGTGAACCCCAACAAAAAACTGAAATCGAACGGGATTGCCGCAATGACGTATTATACAGATTTTCCGAAAAATTACATCAGTTTCTGAAAGAGTATGTTATTTCCGTTTTTAACCCAAAGAAAAGTTGACGGGCTGCCCTTTGAATTAATCAAAACCGACAATATTTTTTTTGTAAACAAATCCCACGCATCCTTGTGAAGTTGCAGTGTTTGTTCATTTTCATAAGTCAAAATCGAATTTAACAATAAAATTTTATTGTCCGCCGCACATTTTTCCACATTTTTATCCCAAACATTGAAAACCTTGTCGTTGTTGTATAGTGTGCTTACAATGGAAATATTACCCAGCAAATCATCGGTTTTCATATTATTCGTATCAAACAAAAAAGCAAGACCCTTTAACTGTTCGCTGTCGGGATAAGGCGCCTGTCCCATAAGAATCAGTTTGGTTTCAGACATAGGAAACAAAGAAAACGGTTTAAAAATTAATTTTACTTTTTCTTCCAGATTGGCGGCTTTTGGTTTCAGAGATTTTGCAATACATTTTATTATCTTTTTTTCGGTATCTTTATACAAAAGGTTTTTAATTTCGTCGTTAAACCAATCGTTTTTTATATAGCCGTTTTCCGTCTGTTTTTTTATTTCGTTATAAATTCTTATCATATTCCGCCTTTTTGTTATTTTTGTGTCTGAAAAGAATAAATTATTGTTCTGTCGTATTTTTCGCCTTTTCTCAAAATCGGTTTTTCAAAATCCTGCATATTTATTGCGTTTGGGTAAAACTGCGGTTCTACGCAAAGAGAAGAACGTTTTTGATATCTTTTTCCCGATTTGCCGAGCGGCTGTGTTGTTTTTCCGAGATGGTTCGCCGTGTAAAACTGAAATCCGGGGAGATTGGTTTTTACATCGAGTTCTATACCTGTTTTTTCGGATAAAACCTTTGCAACGGTGATTAAATTTTTGCCGTCATAACCGTCTATACAGTAATTTTGGTCAAAACCCGCCCCGATTTTTAACTGTCCGTCCTCAATATTAATTTTATCCTTGATAACAGCAGGTGTTCTGAAATCAAACGGGGTATTTTCAACCTTTTTAAGTTCTCCCGTCGGAACAGCCACCTCTGAATTTACCGTATATTGCGACGATGCGGGAAGTTGAACAATATGGTTTAAAACAGAATTTTCTTCGGCGTTTTCTTCACCGTCAAGATTAAAATAAGAATGGTTTGTCAGATTTAAAACGGTATCCTTGTCGGTTTTTGCCTCATAAATAATCTTTAACTCGTTATTATCCGTCAGAATATAAGTTACATCAACGGTTACATTACCGGGGAAGTTACCCTCTCCGTCTTTTTTGATATAGGTAAATTTCATACCGTTGCTGACAAAATTGTATTGCCAGTTTTTTATGTCAAAGCCCTCAGATGCGCCGTGACAATGTGTTCTTCCGTTGTCTTTATTCTTTTCAAGTTCGTATTTCTGCCCGTTTAGTTCAAAGGTTCCGTAGTCGATTTTATTGGCGCAGGGGCCGATTGTTCCGCCCGCATGTCCTACGGGATAATCGGTATAACAGTCCGCAGAGGTGTAACCCTGTGCAACATCAACCGTTTTACCGTTTTTGTCCTGAACTCTTATTGCCGTAATCGTTGCACCGAGAGTTGATAAATCAACACTCATGCCGTTTTTATTCGTTAACGTAAAAAGATAGACTTTTTCGTCTTTTACTGTTCCAAATTCTTTCATAATGACCTTTCTCGAGGGTTTTATTTTTTCAATAAATCTGTTATTACAAATTAACTCTTTCAGACAAAACAATTTGTCCGCAGTTGAAAAATGTTCGCTATTTAAATCACAATCCAGTATCATGTTTTTCCGTTAGATAACAGGGATTAAAACTTCAAACTCGGTGCCGTCGGCGCCTGTTTTTGAAAGTTTTACATCACCGTACTGTTCTTTCATAAGTTTTTTACAAATGGGCAGACCCATTCCGTTACCGTCGATTTTTGTAGTAAAATCTTCTTCAAAAATTTTATCGAGATTATCTTCGGAAATACCCGAACCCGAGTCTTTTACAAATAATTTTACGAAATTATTTTCAACACCGCCGACTTTTACGGAAACTCTGCCGTTTTGTTCGATTGCATCAATACCGTTATAAATAAGGTTCAAAAGAACACTTCTCATTTTTGTTTCGTCAATGTGAACACGATAACTTTCATCAACAAAGGTTTCCAAAATAATACCTTTTTCGTCCGCTTTCGGTTTTGCAAGTTTTATCGCATCGTTAACAACAGAGGATAACTGCTTTTCACTCAAAATCGGCGAAGAATAGGAACGTAATTCGCTGATAAAAGATGAAATTGTATGAGTTGCGTTATTAATGCTTTCAATACTGTTTTTTATTGATTTTGCACGTTCTTCATCGAGTTCTATGCCGTCCAGCCTTTTTTCGATTATTTTTGCATATAAATCAATGACCGAAACGTTGTTTTTAATTTCATGAGCCGTAAGTTTTGCCTTTTCGGAAATGTGTCTGTATTCTTCCGTCAATTCTTCGGCATCGGAATAATTTTCTTTTTCTGCCTGTGTAAACACCATTTCCTGATTAACGTTGTTAAGACAATCAACAATCTTGTTAATTGCAATGTTCATTGTCTTTTGTTCACGTCGGTCAGGGGCATAAGTTGTTAAATATTCGTTTAATCTGATTGTGGAATTATCAAACATTGTGTTTGCAATGTCGGAAATTTCTCTTGAATTTAAAATCAGACAAATCTGTGTCATACCGTTATTTAAAAGTTTCCAATCCCAGATTAAAACGGCGGAATATCTTAAAGCCAAAACCAGAACAAATTCGGTTGTATCCCAAATATCATCTTTTGTAATGTTAATAACCTTGCCGTTTGCAAGATTGTCGCAGTAAGAATACATTTTTACATCGGAAAATTCAAGTCTTTTAAGAATAGACGAAATACCCTCGGTATCAGATAATTTCATAAGCAAAAGACCTTCGGGCGAAGGCTGCTCCATTAACGGCTCCAAAAGTGAACGCAAAATACCCTGAACCGTCTGTCTGCCGTATTCTTTATATGAACTTGATAAAACCAAATCTCTTAATACATTTTTTCTGTTTATAGCCATAATTTTTTCCTGTCTTTCGTTTATTATAGCATATATGCCGAAAAACAAAAGTTAAATATTGTTTAAAGGTTTTATGTAATTTTGTTTTGGTTTTGTCAGACAGCCTGTTCTGTATTTTGCGGTAATCCCATTCTGTTGCGGGGATTGTGAGAATTGGTTTTGTTAACCTTCAAAGGCTTTTTTGATAGACTCTTTAAAGGGCGGTCTTAAAATACCCTTTTCCGTAATTATTCCCGCAATAAGTTCATTCGGTGTAACATCAAATCCGGGGTTTATAATATTAACTTTTTCCGCACAAATCCAGTCGCCGTTTATATGTGTAACTTCTTCCCTGTTTCTTTCCTCGATTTTTATTTCATCGCCCGAAGCAATGGAAGTATCAATAGTCGAAAGCGGTGCCGCAATATAAAAAGGTACATTGTGGTATTTTGCCGAAATTGCAACGGTATAAGTGCCGATTTTGTTCGCAGCATCACCGTTTGCGGCAATTCTGTCTGCGCCCGTAATGACAACATCTATCATTTTCTTCTTCATAAAATAAGAGCACATGCCGTCCGTAATCAAAGTCGTATCAATGCCGTCCTCGGTTAATTCCCAAGTCGTTAGTCTTGCGCCCTGCTGACGTGGACGGGTTTCGTCCGCAAAAACCTTAATTGTCGGGTCTTTTGCATAAGCCGAACGAATTACGCCGAGAGCCGTTCCGTAGCCGACGGTCGCCAAGGCCCCCGCATTGCAGTGGGTCAGAATTGTTGCGCCTTTCGGTACAATTTCCGCTCCGTAATCGCCCATTCTTTTGTTGATTTCAATGTCCTCGTTTTCCATTACAACGGCATTCTTAATAAGTTTTTCCGTTAAATCGGTGATACTTCCGCCGCCGTTTAAAATTTCAAGTTGTTTGTCAACCGCCCACATAAGATTGACCGCTGTCGGTCTCGAACTTTTCAGATATTTTCCCTTTTCCGTGATGTAGTTTTTAAAACTTTCAATATCCGTATATTTTTTACCTGCTTCAAGAGCGGCAAGCGCAACACCGTGAGCGCCCGCAATACCTATGGCGGGGGCGCCTCTGACTATCATTGTCTTTATTGCGTCGTACATCTCGTCCGCAGTTTTGATATCAACAAGTTTAAATTCCTTGGGAAGAATAGTCTGGTCTATCATTCTTGATACATTATCGACCCATTCGATTGTTTTGATTTTTGATTTAAAAGCCATTATTTTTTCCTTTTTCTGATTTTAACGTAAATTTTGCATTTTTATTTTCGGAATTAAAAAAGTAAACAGAAGCAAGTCCCGAAAAAACATTCATCATTGCGCATAATATACCGATAAAAAATATCAGCATAATCATAAGCATAAAACCGCTTTTTACAATCATTGCTATTCCCGTAAAATAGGATTCCTTAAATATAAAAGAAAGAATGAAAGATAACGGAATAAAAGTCAGCGAAAAACCGATATATGCAATAAAGCCCGCAAGTCCGCCGTATAACATTCCCGTTTTTTCATCGGGGCAAAAAAGATTTCCCGTCTTTTTAAGCAGTACAAGAATTATAAAAGACGAACAAAAAATTATCATCAAAAAAGCCAAAACGCCAACAAAGGGCAATAATCCCAAAAAACCCGATATTGCTCCGAAAATTAACGAAAATATTGATAATTTTTTTATGCTTTCCATTATCCCCCCGAAATTTTTGCATGGCAAACTGCCATGGCTATTGCATCTGCGGTATCATCAAGTTTAGGAAAATGATTGTATTTTATCTGTCTTTTCACCATATCCGCAACGTCTTCCTTTGTTGCCTTGCCGTAGCCCGTAATGGTCAGTTTTATTTGCAGAGGGGTATATTCAAAAATATTAATTCCGAATTGAGCCAGCGTTGCAAGAATAACTCCCCTGCTTTGCGCTACCGAAATAATCGTTTTTTGGTTTTTGAAAAAAAACAGTTTTTCAACACTCGCCGTATCAGGTTTATACTTGGTTATAATTTCGCTTAAATCCTTTTGAATTTCGAGCAAACGTTCACTGTCAGGCAAATTTTTATCAGTCTGAACAGAACCTGATGTAACAAGTTCACATTCTCCGTTTTCGACATCTGCAATCCCGTACCCGACAATTGCGGTTCCGGGGTCTATTCCTATTATTCTCATACTTTTATAATAATGTTTTAATTCCAAAAAAACAAATTTGGTAATATTTTGTATCAGAAAATTAATCCGCAGGTTAATAAATTTTCCTCCCTTTGATTGATACCCATTTTTTGAACAAATTTTAAAATGAGAATATCAAAAGAATGGAGAACAAATTGAAAGCCGAAAATATTTTAAATGCAGCCGAACAATTTTCTGTGACAGCGGAAGAATTTTTGTATAACAACAACAATAAAGAAGCCGTAAAATGCTATCTTAATTCCGTTCTTTTAAAAAGGCTTAATCCTCAGGCATTCAAAGGCTTGGGAAAAGCATACAGAAGCATGAAAAAATTTGATAAGGCTATATCTTATCTCGAAAAGGCAAAAGAAATAACGCCGTTCGACGAGGAAATATACAGCGAACTCGGTATCTGCTACCTCGGAAAAGGTATTTTCTGCAAAGCCGTAAAAAGTTTTATTCAGGCGATTAAATTAAATCCGAATAATACCGATACACAAATTCAACTTGCCGTTACTCACGAAATTATGGAAGAAGAAGATATGGCAATCAGAATTTATCAAAAGATTATGGAAACCAATCCCGATTGCGAAAAAGCCTATATCCAAAAAGCATCTTTGTTAATGCAACTGGATATGTACGATGAAGCAAGAGATGTTTTTTATGATATTTTGAGCCTGAATCCGAAATATTACCGCTCTTATCTCGGTATCGCAATTTGTTACGACAAGACGGGCGAACAGTCAAAGGCAAGAAGATATTACAAAAAATTCTTAACTCTGATGCCCGATGCGCCAAACAGAAACAGCATCTTAACAAGAATGGAAAAAATCAGAAAAGAAAAACCCCAAACGGTTTTAAAACTTGTCCGCTAAACGATTTTATGATTTGGGATTTTGGAACTGAGCCTCTCTTGCAATAACGACTTTGCCCGAACGGACGAGTTCTCTTATGCCGATAGGTCTTAAAAGTTCGATGAGAGATTTAATCTGTCTTTCATCGCCCAAAGCCTGCAAGGTGTAAGAACGGTGCGTTACATCAATAATTTTTGCATTAAAAATTTCCGCAATACGTAAAATTTCCGAACGGTGTTCATCTCTTGCACAAACTTTACACATGATAAATTCACGTTCAATAGCCTCGGAAACAGGTAAATCCATAACCTTAATCGTCGGAATGAGTCTGTTTAACTGCTTTGTAATCTGTTCAATAACTTTATCATCACCGTTTGTTACAATGGTTACTCTTGAAAAATCGGTATCCAGAGTCGGAGCAACGGTCAAACTTTCAATGTTGTAGCCTCGGCCGCTGAATAAGTCGCTTATTCTTGAAAGTACACCTGCTTCGTTTCTTACGAGAACGGAAATTGTATGAATCATAAGTTCTTCCTTTATTTGTCGTTTGATACAAGAACGTTATTAAGAGGTTCACCTGCAAGTACCCACGGATAAACCATTTCAAAGGGTTCAACTCTGAAATCGATTATCGTCGGTCTTTTTGCCGCAATAGCCTTTTTAAGAACGG
>JAILHI010000065.1 GCA_024695865.1 Candidatus Gastranaerophilales bacterium | reverse complement strand
AGCTGATTTCGCTCGTTATTTGTCTGTAATTTTTCGTTTGCTAAAATTTTAAAACTCGAACTTCGTTCTTCAAACAGTTAAAATTTTTTAACGCAAACTTCAAAAACAACAAATACTCGCTCAATATGCTCGAACCTTTTTGCTTTCCTTTCTAATTATGACCATAAAACAAAATCAAAACTATACGTCATTACAAGGAACGGAGTGACGAAGTAATCCCTGAAACTGAAAGGGATTGCCGCACTTTTTCCACCCGCCTACAAAAACAAAAAACTTTGCAGCCTTTTCCCTTGTTTTGTAAATATTTTGCATAATCTTTTAAATTACCTTTTTGTAGGATATAATATCAACAAATGAATTTTATATTGTAAATATACGAAAGGGGATATTTATGAAAAACAAAATAATCGTTTCTTTGGTTTTGGTTCTGCCGCTGCTGGTATATTTCATTTTACTGTCCTTCAATTCAAACGGAATTGCGGAGCAAACGGCAAACGCAAAAAACGATTTGCCTCAGGTTATAGTTTTTTCAACCCCCATGTGCGGCGAATGTAAAAGAATGGCACCCGTTGTTGAACAGGCAAAACAAAATTACAAGGACAAAATCAATATCATAAAAATCAATGCCGTTGACAACAAACCATCTACCGAAAAACTCGTTAGACAGCACAAAATTTACCTCGTTCCGACAATTGTCTATCTTGATAAACAGGGCAATGTCGTAAACCGCACGGAAGGCTCTATGTCTTACGCAGAATTTGAAAAGTTCCTGAAAGATTTGACTAAATAATGAACATTATTTTCGGCAGCATCTTTCTCATCTTCGCATCCTTTCTGGGCGGACTTATTACATCAGTTTCGCCATGCACAATAGGCATTCTGCCGTTAATACTTGCCTATGTCTGCGGAACAAATAAGAGTTCAAACAAAGAAATCACCATAAAACTGCTCTCGTTTTCGGCGGGTTTGTCCTTTGTTCTCGGCATAATCGGTATTATCTGTGCGGCAACGGGACAAGTCTTCGGCGGGTTAAATTCACCCGTTTTACTGCTGCTGTTCGGCTCAATCATGATGATTTTGGGACTTCAATTGGTAGGCGTTCTTGATTTACAAATACCCGTAATTGTGAAAAAATTTCCTCAAAACACTTCAACGGGCTTGTTTTGGTATCCGTTTATAATCGGCATACTTTTCGCCTTTATATCCTCGCCCTGCTCCTCGCCCGTTCTTGCGGGAATTATGGCTCTTGCCGTCGCAAAAACGGATTTTGTCACCTCTTTTCTTATGCTTTTTGCCTTTGCTTTCGGTCAGTGCATAATAATCATTTTGGCAGGTTTGTTTGCTTCTTTTCTTAAAAATTTACAAAAAATACAAAAATATACCGACATTCTGATTAAATTATCAGGTTTAATTTTTATCGCTTTCGCAATAGTTATCTGGATATCGGTGTATAAAAATCTTTTGTCTTATTAGTACAAAGGATTGCCACACTTAAAACGTAATAACATAACAATCTGTCATACTGAGCATTAGCGAAGTATCCAGCCGATTTGAATTTTAGATAATACCCAATAAATATTAGTATTTTATTTGTTTAATTGTAAGTTGTTTTGATTTCATATCTCAATATCGGCAATATATTCTTTTTCGTACCCATTCTTTTTTCTTTTCTTTCGAGGAAAAGAAAAAAGAACGTGTACCCCAAGAAAAAAGCGGTTTTTGTTTAGGACGCCGTGTGAGCGATAGCGAACCCTGTCCGAAAAAACGGCGAAATAGTGAACGACTGTTTTGCAACAGCAAAACAAAAGTGAACGATATGTAGCCGTAAAACAAAAACCAAGACAGAAAACACGATTCCTGCGGAATGCTCCGACTCACTTCGTTCGTATCAAAACTAAAAAATAAATTTTTAGTTTGTATTTTAGGGTGAAACCCAACAAAAAAGAAACGCTAAAATGCGTTTCTTTTTAAAATATTACTTATCTGAACTAATGCTACGGAAGAATAATCTTTCTTTCGGGAACGATTATCTGTTTTTCTTCGGGAAGAATTATTTCCGCATGTTCATTAGTTTCCTCGGGAATTGCAATCGGGTTCATAATCTTTGTTGCAACTGCGATTGTTCTCGGGAAATACTGTTGCAAAACCTGAGTTCTCATTGCAAGAACTTCTAACGGCATCGGCTTTTGACTGTTCATTGCGTTTGTTTCCGCAACGGTTTCTTTTCTGCCTCTGTCAAACTGTCCGTCTGTTTCAAAAATGAAGTAATCAATGTATTCTTCCTGGAACGTCGGGAATGCCTTTATGAACGCAGCCTTTTCCTGAACGTATTCTTTTACGAATTGCGGATTATCTGCAATCGGGTTTTTCAGATATTCCTTGGGTTCTTTACCCTCTGCCTCAGCCTTTTTCGCTTCCTGTGTTATTTCCTTTACTTCACTTCTGAGATATGCGTCCTGACTGTGTCCGAGTTCGTGGCTGACAACAAATACGTCGGTATTGCAGTTTAAAACACCGAAATAACCCATAAATGCGGAATCCAAATTGTCTTTGATAGGAACAATATATTTAACATCGTCCTTCATCTTCAACAAAGTATCCCCAGGTAAAGTATGAAGTAATTCATCAATGACGGGTTCTTTTGTCTGTTCGGGAGCAAAGCCCGTAACTTTTCCCAAAACAGAAAGCAACGGTTTTTTGTAGAAAGGAACCTGAAAATCGTCTTTCTTCAAAACGGTTTTTTCACCCAAAAATTCATCGGTGACGATAGTTTTTCTGCCCTTTTGTTCAATCGTATAATGTCTGCCGTTTACGGAAGAAAAGGCGAGATTTTCATCTACTCTGTCATAAGTTCTGTCAATTGTTGATAAAACTTTTCCGTCTTTATCGGTAATCTGATTGAACATTTTGATGTGGTTACCGCTTGCATCTTTTGTATAACGGTAAGTTGTCGTTGTTCCGTCAAGACTTGTCATGTTTTTAACAATTTTAACCGCTCCGTCGGGAGTTTTAACGGCAGAAGATATAACCTTTGTGTTACCTTTTGAGTCTGTTTCCGTAACATTGAAGATACCTTCGACATCAGACGGTTTGTAAGTTGTTGTAACTTTTTCACCCGTTACCGCATCTGTTTTTACGGTTACAAGCGCTTTAGTTTCCTGATATCTCAAAGGGTCTGTAATTACACTCTTTGAAACGGCACCATGTTCGTAATCGTCAACCGTTTTAACACCGACAGGTGCCTGAAAAGCAAGTTGTCCGGTCTGAATTGACTTTTCTTTGTCTAATGCAAGCGGTATCGAGGTAACTTCTCTTGAATCCAGAACACCCTTATCACTCCAGTTGTATTTTGTTGTCGTTATAACAAGTTCACCTGTTTTGGGGTCTATTGTTTTTCCTACCCATGTTCCGTCCTCATTTCTGACGGCTCCGTCAACAACAATCGGCTTTTCTGCCTGTTGTTCCTGTTCTTCTTCTACTGCGTTTCTTCTCGCTAAATCCGCAGAAAATGCATTTGTTACGCTGTTTACACTCTGTACCTGCATTAATTATGACCTTTCATCTCTTACACATCTTTTATTTTAAAACCGTAAAGGAAATATTTTTCATTTTTAAGTGTATTTTTTACAATATTGAAACAAAAATTTACAATAATTTTTCTGTTTAAAAGTTCTTATTTTGATATTATAATATTTGTTATGAGAAAGAGAATTACAATTTTAGGTTCAACAGGTTCTATCGGAACACAGGCTTTGCAGGTTTTGGAAAAACTCGGCGATAAGTTTGAGGTCGCTGCTTTGTCTGCGGGAAACAACGTTGACTTGTTATCCGAACAAATCAAAAAGTTTAATCCGCAAAAGGTATGTGTTCAATCCGAAAAAAGCGCCGAAGTTATACAGGGCAGATTTAAGAATTTACAGGTTTGTTTTGGTGATAACGGACTACAAGAACTCTGTTCTGACACTTCAAACGATATAATTCTTGTTGCCGTTTCGGGAAAAATCGGATTAAAACCGACTTTAACAGCCATCAAAAACCATATCGATATTGCACTTGCAAACAAAGAAACTCTCGTCATGGCGGGCGATATCGTTATGAAAGAAGCCGAAAAAAACGGTGTTAAAATTTTACCCGTTGACAGCGAACACAGTGCAATCCACCAATGTCTGACAAACAAGAACGGACTTAAACGGCTGATTATCACGGCTTCGGGCGGGCCTTTTCTGAACAAATCAAGCGAAGAAATGCAAAAAGCAACCGTCGAACAGGCTTTGGCTCATCCGAGATGGGATATGGGCAAAAAAATCACCATTGATTCCGCAACCCTTATGAACAAAGGGCTTGAAGTTATTGAGGCTCACCACCTTTTCAATGTGGATTATGACGACATTAAAACCGTTGTACACCCGCAAAGTGTTGTTCACAGTGCCGTTGAGTACAAGGACGGCAGTGTAATTGCACAACTCGGTCTGCCCAGCATGCACATTCCCATTCAGTATGCAATTTGCTACCCCGAAAGAATCGAAGGCATAAAAACAAATTCCTTCGATTTTGCCGAAATTGCAAAATTGACGTTTGAAGAACCCGATTTTGAAAAATTCCCGCTCTTAAAACTTGCAATCGAATGCGGAAGAAAAGGCGGCTCTTATACGGTCTGCCTAAATGCCGCCGATGAAGAAGCCGTTCTTGCGTTTCTGGACGGCAAAATCTCTCTCGGACAAATTGCCGAAATTGTAGAAGAAATGATTAAAAATCATAAATCCGTAAGCAATCCCGATATTGATAAAATTTTTGAAATTGATAATATAGTAAGAACAGAAACTAAAAAACTCATAAAAGAAAAATATTCAAAATAACGGAGAAGATATGAAAATTTTATGTATCAACGGCCCCAATCTTAACCTTTTGGGAACAAGAGAACCCGATAAATACGGCACTGCGACTCTTTACGATATAGAAAAACAACTTATGAAAGAAGCCGCAAAGTTAAGAATTGTGGTTGATGTTGTTCAAAGCAATGTTGAGGGCGAAATCGTAACGACTATTCAGGAGGCAATGGGCAAATACGACGGAATTATCATCAATCCCGCCGCTTACACTCATACAAGTATAGCCATAAGAGATGCGATTTTGGCGGTGCAAATTCCGACCGTTGAAATTCACTTGTCAAATGTTCATGCAAGAGAAGAATTCAGAAGATTTTCATATACCGCACCCGTCTGCATAGGACAAATCACGGGATTCGGAAAATTTGGCTACACAATGGCTTTACAGGCAATTCATAACTATCTGAAAACAAAACAGGGAAAATAACTCCGTATTTTCCACAATGACAGTTTGCGTCTTTGCGAGGCTTGTCCGAAGCAATCCCTAAATCCGAACGGGATTGCCACGCTAAAACTAAATCACTTCGCTCGCAATGACAACAAGTTGTAGGGTGGACTTTAGTTTGTAGGGTGTCAAAACGCTTCAATTTATTGAAGCGTTTGCACCAAAAAAAGAATGCAGGTTAGGTGAAACCCTACAAATACAAAATTTTATCATACCTAGGGCGATGCCGCTATCAATACTCTTTTTTATTCGATAAAAAGGTTCTTATAAAATTGTTTTCGTCCATAGGTCTGCCAAAAAGGAAACCCTGCGCAATGTTGCAGCCTGCCTGTTTGATAAATTCAGCCTGCTCCGGTGTTTCTATACCCTCTGCAACAATTTTAATGTCAAGTTGTTTTGCCATCTCTACAATACTGTTTATCAAAACCTGATTTTTTTCGTCTTTGCTCATAGTAGAAATGAAAGTTCTGTCCAGTTTCAACTCGTCTATCGGCAGAGTTTTCAGTATATTTACAGACGAAAATCCCGTTCCGAAATTATCCAGAGATATCGTAAAACCTGCTTCTTTTAATTTTGTGATAACTTCTTTTACACGATTATTTTTATCCTCGGCAATACATTTTTCTTCAATTTCAAGTCCGATATATTTCGGGTCAACCCTGTATTTATCGGTCAGAGCAAGCAACTCGTCAACCAAACCGTCATTATTAAAATGCAGGGGCGAAACATTGACGGAAACGGGGAAAATTGTTTCACCCGCAACCTGCCTGATGGATATAAAATTACATGCCTGCTGCCATACGTATTTATCAAGTTTTGTAATAAAACCGTTCTTCTCAAAAACAGTTAAAAATTCCCTCGGCGGTATAATGCCCCTCGTTGAATGAAACCATCTGACAAGCGCCTCCGCCCCCGCAATCTTCATCGATACAATATCAATTTTAGGCTGTAAAAATATTCTGAACTGTTTGTTCTCTAATGCCGCAATCATCTCTTCTTCAAGAGATTTATCCTGCTGAAGTTTTTCTTTCAGCCCGTCATCATAAAACTGATAATTTTGTGTATTGGCATTCTTTATATTTCGTTTTGCAAAGGAAGCGTTTTCGCACATCTGAACAAGATCTGAATTTTTATCCTCTATCAGATATATTCCATAAACGGGGTTTAATCTGGATATTTTTTTATTTTCATTGCCTTTTTCTTCCTGAAGTCTGTTCATAACATCTTCGTTATACTTTTCTATTTCATAAGTCAACTTCGGTAAAAAGGTTTTGGGTATCTGGTTTTCGGAAGCATATTTATACAAAATGACAAAAGTTGAAGAAAAATCTCTCGCCATAATACTGCCTTTGGAAAGATTTCTCTGTATTATCGTATAAATACCTTTTATAATTTTATTTGAAAACTGATAGCCCAAAAGTTCGTTAAGTGCTTTAAAATTTGCTATATCCACGGAAATTAAAGCATAATTATCGTCCTTTGACTGAACCAAAATATCCTGCGCATCAAGTAAAAATTTTGTTTTGTTGTAGCCCTCGGTAATTTCGTCATTAAAAGCCGCATTATAAATTACATATTCATTTTTTCTGTACAAAGAATTTGAATATCTCAAAAGCGCAAGCATTAACACCCATATAGTCAGAAAAATTGCAGCCAGACCGCCTAAAAGAATGTTTGAATGAAACATAAGAACATCAAGCGGAACATCGGTTAAAACAAAAGAATTGTTATTTCCTATAAAAGCAAACGCCCCGACATAAAATTTTCCGTCCTTTACCTTAAACAAAAAAGTACCCGAATTTTCGGATTTCAGAGAATCCTGAATTTTTTCTCTCGAATTTTTCAGATAATTGATTTTTGCATCAAAGAAATTGATATAACTGTTTATCGGGCTTTGAGATTTGATTATATAATTTCCGTCGGAATCAATAACGTGGGAATAAGCCTGTCCGTTATAACTGTTAAGGAACAAAATTCTCTTGAAAACATCTGTGTCAATATCCGCCCCGATGGCACCCGTAACTTCTCCCGCCGCATTAACAACGGGAACATAATACGTATTTACATATTTGCTTTCTGCATCATTTTCTTCCGTAGTACCCGCAAAACAGGGATTTCCGCTTAAAGCCGAGGTAAGACATTTTGAGTCGTTTTCTTTTTCATAAGAAACCTTACCGTCCTTTTTGCTCAAAATAACCGTTTTTCTGTCGGGATAAGCAAAAAACAATCTGTAATAATTGTCTTTCTGAAGATTTTGAGACAAAAACTTTGAAACTTCGGCATCATTTATTGCGGTATTTTTTGACGTAAACTCGGAAGATAATACCTTTAAACCGAAAATCTCATTCTTGATATGCTCCCTCATATTTGAAGCCGTCTGCATAACACTGTGTAATAAATTCATTCTTGCGGCAGCATACTCTTTTTTAAGACTCAAAAAAACAAAAACCAAAGCCGATAACAACAAAAACAAAGAGATATATGCAACTGTCTTTTGCATTTTTTTAATTAATAAGTCTTTGTTTGTATCAATATTTGACTTTGCCATACCTTACACCTATTAGTAATTTTATTATTGCAGAAAAAGAATTGCAATATTTTATTACCTAAAATAACAAAATATAAATATTTCCAAATTGTTGTCTTTTTATGATATTATAATTTTAAGAGGACTTTATGACAAAATTTGCGGTTAAATTAATAAAAAACAAATACTATCCGCTTCAGATACCCGAATCGGTTGAAGTGAAACACGGACAATACGTTCTTGTAAACACCGAAAAGGGAGAAGAAGCCGCAAAGGTTTTTGCCGTTTCCTCAAAAATTGCAGCAATCTGGGAAAAATACAAACCTGAAACCCTATTGCTCATTCGTGTTTTGAACGAAGAAGAAATAAAAGAACTCGATAACATCAGAGAAAAAGAAAACGAAGGCTATAAAATTTGCAAAGAACTGATTGCAAAACAAAACCTTGTAATGAATTTAATCGACTGTAAATATACCTTTGACAGAAGAAAAGTAACGTTCTATTACACGGCTCCCGACAGAGTGGATTTCAGAAATCTGCTCAAAGAACTGACTCAGGTTTTTAAAAGGGTCAGAATTGATTTAAGACATATAGGTGTCAGAGATGAAACGTCTTTGTGTCAGGGCTGCGGACTTTGCGGACAACCGTATTGCTGCTGCTCCTTTAAAAGACAGTTTGAATCAATCAACATCAAACTCGCACGTGATCAGGGTATGCCCATTACCCCGGGCAAAATCTCGGGAACATGCGGACGTCTGCTCTGCTGTCTTGATTACGAATATTCCAACTACGTTGAAGCCGCACAAAACACACCCCCTGTGGGCTCGGGCGTAATTACCCCCGACGGACTCGGTGTTGTCGCCGCCGTGAATATTTTAAGCGGCAAAATTAACGTAAAACTTCAGGATGGCAAAACTAAAGAATTTATGAAAGATGAACTTGAAATGGTTGATGCCGATTTGAACATCAAAATCGACAAACCGCTGTCTTACGGTGCAGATGAAGCCACCAGCGCCGAAATCAGACAACTTGAGGACGATAAAAACAGTTCAACGGGCAACGTGTAATTTTTTGCAATTGATAAAAAGGATTGCCGCACTTTGCTCGCAATGACAACTTACGTCTTTGCGAGGAACGAATTTTATGTAGGACGAAGTCCGAAACAGCGAAAACATAAATTGACGGTAATGAAGTGACGAAGCAATCCCTGTCACCAAACAGGATTGCCGCGAAATCGCAAGCGATTTCTCGCAATGACGTAAAAATGCAGGTTGGGTAAAAACCTATAAAAAACCGCTTTTTACATTACTTTAAACCGAACAAATTCTTTAAAGACCCGAAAAAAGAAAACTTCTTCGGCATAAAAACATCTGCGCTGACAAGATTAATAAAATGCCTGTTAAAACCTTTATGCTCAAGCGGCTTTATCATATAACTGCTTTCAGAAAAAGTTTCCGTGTATTCAATAGCGTCTTTTTTAGTTTTCATTGTTCATTCCCGATTACAAAAAAAGAATAGCATTTTTTGTTTTTTTATAAATCATCTGTTTAATTGTTTTTACCAAAGGGATTGCTTATAATTTTGTCGGGTTTCAAGCAAACTTTCTTGATAGAATCTTCTTTATATGTTATATTGTTTATAGAACCTTTTGAGTTCCCCCTCGGGAATTGGACCTGAGATATGTGGCTCAAAAGGTTTTTTCATTTATATAAATAAAAAGGTGCAAACGCTATCGCTTTTTGACACCCTACAATTCTGGATTCTTCGGCTTCGCCTCAGCAAGTAGGGTGCGAAAAAGAACGTTCGCACAAATATAATGTGATTATGTTCGGCTGGATTCTTCGGCTTCGCCTCAGAATGACATTGAATATTGTCATTGCGAGAAAATCTTTGATTTTCGTGGCAATCCCCTTCGGTTTCGGGGATTGCTTCGGGCAAGCAAGTAGGGTGCAAAAAGGAACGTTTGCACCAATATAATGAGATTTTATTCGGTAAATGTATAATGTCATTGCGAGAAAATCTTTGATTTTCGCGGCAATCCCCTTCGGTTTCGGGGATTGCTTCGGGCAAGCCTCGCAAAGCAAGTAGGGTGCGAAAAGGAACGTTCGCACTAATATAATGTGATTATGTTCGGCTGGATTCTTCGGCTTCGCCTCAGAATGACAGATGTTTTTCTAAAAAGATTACCGCCCTCGCAATAAACGTGCCAATCAGTTTTTACAATTGGACTTTGATTTTCGGGCGGCGC
>JAILHI010000064.1 GCA_024695865.1 Candidatus Gastranaerophilales bacterium | reverse complement strand
AGCTGATTTCGCTCGTTATTTGTCTGTAATTTTTCGTTTGCTAAAATTTTAAAACTCGAACTTCGTTCTTCAAACAGTTAAAATTTTTTAACGCAAACTTCAAAAACAACAAATACTCGCTCAATATGCTCGAACCTTTTTTGCTTTCCTCTCTCATAAAGACCGTAAAATAAAAATCACACCTATACGTCTTTGCGAGGAACGGAGTGACGAAGCAATCCTGAAAACCGAAAAGGATTGCCGCGCTGCGCTCGCAATGACGCATAGTAGGTAGGGTGCAAAAAGCATAGCGTTTGCACCGAAAAGGCTCGCCACGTCGGGCTTTTTGTCCTCCTCACCTTGACGGCATACATAATGATTTTAATATGTGCAAAATTTATGCAAAAAAAAACGGCATTTGCATGCCGTTTTTTTTGTATTAACCATTTATGTGATTTTCTTTATGCTTCAAACCGAAATAAATTCCTGCCATAACACCTGCTGCGCCAATTTCTGCAATAACCTCTGTTTTATGGCTTTCGGGTGTATCTGCCTCGACATGTCCGATTTCTTCACCTTCCTGGTTATAGACTTGGAAAGTTCTTCCGTCATCGGCAAGTACAACATATTCGCCGTGTAGATTGCTTGTTTCTTCAAATCTTGAACCTGTCTGAAGTTGGATTGTCTTGCCCTGGGTTTCTGTATTTAAGTTGAAAGAATTTTTCTTGACGTAATGATATTCTGTCATGTCGGTAGAATAATTATGCTCTTCAATTTGTCTATAAAAGACCAAAGTGCCGTCTTCTTCTATTGCTGCTTTATCATAATATCTTCCGCCGAAAAGTTCGGAAGTGGCCATTTTTCCGAAGCAGGTATTTTTATCACCGACATGAAGTGTGGTGGTTGTACCTTCTGTTTCTGACATCAAATCGTCAACAGTTTTTTCCATGTCTGTTTTTTCAACATTTGTCTGCGTTTCCTGCGTAACACTTGTTGTATTATTTGCAGAATTAGACTCTGCCGCATGAACAGGCATAGCCTTTGCTCCGACAGAAACACCTGCCGCAAGTGCCAGGCCCAGCAGATAGGGTGCAAAAAGGCACGTTTGCACCAAAAAAGATTGCTATATCAAAATCAAAAAACTCTCAGACAAATTTCTCTTTAATAACGAAATAATTAATTAATAATTAAAAAACTAAATAAATAATTTTTTTCGTAATAAAATAAAATTATAAGATTGGAGAAAATATGTGGGACTATTCTGATAAAGTTACAGATTTATACAAAAACCCGAAGAATGCGGGCATGATAGAAGATGCCGATGCGGTCGGCGAAGCAGGCTCTTTAACCTGCGGCGATATGCTGAAATTGTACCTCAAAGTCGATGAAAACGGCATAATTCAGGACGCAAAATTTCAAACCTTCGGCTGCGGCTCTGCGGTCGCTAGTTCAAGTATTTTAACCGAAATGATTATCGGTATGCACATTGACGAAGCCCGTAAAATCACAAACAAAGACATTGTTGACGAACTCGGCGGACTTCCGCCCGCAAAAATGCACTGCTCAGTTATGGGGCACGAAGCACTTGAAGCCGCAATCGCAAACTATTACGGCGAAACCTGCGTTGCGGAAAAGAAAGAAAAAATCGTCTGCCAATGTTACAACGTTTCGGAAGAAACTATCAAAGAACAAATCAGAACAAACAATCTCAAAACAGTTGACGAAGTTACTGAATACACAAAAGCAGGCGGCGGCTGCGGTCATTGTAAGTCGGCAATCGAAGCCATACTGAAAGAAGTCAACAAAACACAGCCCGCACTGACTAAAACTCAGGAAATTTTAAAAGTCAGCAAGGTTATCGAAAAATACGTTTCACCCGCATTAAGAGAAGATAACGGTGATGTTGAACTTGTTGATGTTGACGGCAATAAAATTTATGTGAAATTTTCGGGCAAATGCAGTGCCTGCCAAAAATCACAGTTAACTAAAAATTACGTTGAAAAAATATTGAGAACACATATTTCGCAAGACATAGAGGTTATATTGGTATAAAATGGCTGATAAATTAATATATTTGGATAACAATGCAACAACAAAAGTTGATGAAAAAGTCGTAGAGGCTATGTTGCCGTACTTTTCCGAGGATTATGCAAACCCCGGCGGAATGTACGATTTTGCAAAAAAAGTCGGTCATAAACTACAGGATGCACGTGAAGCCGTAAAAGAATTTATGGGCGCAAACGACCAAAAGGAAATTTATTTCACGGGCTGCGGCTCTGAAAGTGCCAATATGGCGATAAGAGGTGTCGTCAATGCCACCCCGCACAAAAAACACATTATAACCACAAAGGTAGAACACCCCTGCGTATTAAATACCTACAAGGATTTGGAAAAACAGGGTCATAAAGTTACCTATCTCGGTGTTGATGCGGACGGAAACCTTAATTTCAGCGAACTTGAAGCGGCTATTCTGCCCGAAACGGCTCTCGTTTCTCTTATGGCGGCTAACAACGAAACGGGCATAATTTTCCCCTACGAAAAAGTTGCCGAAATCGTCAAGCAAAAAAATCCCGAAACAAAGGTGTTTGTTGATGCGGTTCAGGCGGCAGGCAAAATCAAAATGGATTTTAAAAACACAAAAGTTGATTTTGCGGGAATTTCGGGACACAAGTTCCACGCTCCGAAAGGTATCGGCGCTTTGTACGTAAAAGCGGGAACGCCTTTTGTGCCGTTAATTACGGGCGGTCATCAGGAAAGAGCCAAAAGAGCAGGCACCGAAAATACGGCAAGCATTATCGGTATGGGCAAAGCGGCAGAACTCGCTATTGACGCTTTAAGCGATGAATTGACAAGAGTTAAAAAGTTAAGAGATAAACTCGAAAGAAATATTCTGCAAAACGTCTTTAACGCAAGACTCAATTCCTCTACGGGAAACAGAGTGCCGAATACAACAAACATCGGCTTTGAATACATTGAGGGTGAACTTATCCTGTTATATCTGAACGAACACGGTATTTGTGCAAGTTCGGGTAGTGCCTGCACCTCGGGAAGTTTAGACCCTAGCCACGTTTTGCGTGCAATGGGCGTTCCCTTTACCGCACTTCACGGAAGTATCAGATTGAGTTTAAGCAGATACACGACGGAAGAAGAAATTGACTACACCTGCAAAGTTTTCCCCGAAATCGTCGAAAAAATCAACAAACTTTCGCCGTTCCAAAAGGAACTTGCAGAATTAAAATCAATAAAAACTCATAATTAATCAGGTGGTATTTTATATGTCACAAAATCAACAATCTCCAAAAAATACAAAAAAAATTTTTTTGATTGTTGGTGTGAATATATTGTTATTGTTTTTATTGCTGTTATTAAGTGAATATGTGTTATATTGCCAAGAAACCCGTTTTTTTCGTAATGAAGATTTGCCGATTCCCCCATATAATTTAATAAAAGAAGATTTTTCCGTAGAAAAAGCCGCTTTTCGTCAGCCTTTTGGTTTACAATATAAAAAACGTCCAATTGTAATATATGGTTGTTCTTTTGCCTACGGGCACAGATTAAAACCGACAGAATCTATGGGTTATGTTCTTTCGGAAAAAACCAAAAGACCTGTTTATAATTACGCATCTTCGGGTACGGGCATACAACACGTTTTATATTTTTTAGATAATACAAAAGACATAAATAATGATGTCGAATATGTCCTGTATCTTTTTATAAATGAGCATATATACCGTATGTATGACACTTGCGGAAAAATTCTTTGTTTTAATTTTATGGAATATGAGCAGCAAAATGATAAGTTCATTCTGAAAAAAGACAGATTAAAATATCTGAAAAATCTTTTATCATATAAATATCT
>JAILHI010000097.1 GCA_024695865.1 Candidatus Gastranaerophilales bacterium | reverse complement strand
GTCAATTTTTATTTTTTCATTTGGATTGTTATTAACTTATGCTCCAATAAAATCATTATTATATGATATTTTTTTAGATTTTTACTATGCTTATTGGATATATTTTAATATGTATATTACAGCAATTATTATGAAACATTCAAAAATTAATAACGAAAGGAGTTAAAATGAGTAAGTAGGGTGCAAAAAGTAGGTAGGGTGCAAAAAGGAACGTTTGCACCAAAAGAATATGTTCTGTACGGCTGTCTTGGATTTTGTTTCACAAAAAGCACTTGTTCACTTCACTACGTTGCCGTTCACTTTGCTTTTTGTTACTTCGGACTTCGTCCTACACAAAATCCGCTGAATACTTCGCTGCCGCTCAGTATGACAAAAACAAATTTTTCTAAAATTAAAATCGGCTGGATTCCCACGCCCTCTCGGGCTCGGAATGACAGAAATTTGCGTCATTACGAGGAGCGTATGCGACGAAGTAATCCCTGAAAAAGATTGCCGCGTCGGGCAAATTAATTTCACTTCGCTCGCAATGACGTTGTATTTGTCGGGATTGAATATAAATTAACAAAATTTAACTCTTTAAGTTATGCCGTTATGTTCATGAGAAAATAAAACCATAAGAACATAAGGGAGATTTTTAACATGAAAGATAAAACATTTTTAATGATACCGGGGCCGACACCTGTTCCCGAAAGCGTACTTCTTGCAATGGCTAAACACCCCATCGGTCACAGAAGCACAGAGTTTTCAGACCTTTTAAAACGTGTATATGAAGATATCAAAATGATGTTTCAGACGAAAAACGATGTAATGATATTTACATCAAGCGGCACGGGCGCTATGGAATCGGCGATTTTTAACCTTGTAAACCCCGGAGATAAAGTTTTATCTTTGATTATAGGTAACTTTGGCGAACGCTGGGCAAAAATTGCGGAAATGAAGGGCGCAGAAGTTACAAAATACGAAGTTGCCCCAGGTGAAGCAATTGACCCCGAAGAAGTTAAAAGACTTCTTGATGCAGATGTGAACAAAGAATACAAAATCGTAACATTAACCCACAACGAAACTGCAACGGGTGTTACAAACGACGTAAAAACAATTATCGGCTACATCAAAGAGCATGGCGCCGTTTCCGTTGTTGACGGTATTACAAGTTTGGCTGCACTTCCCTGCAAAATGGACGAATGGGGCATCGATGTTTTGATTTCGGGTTCACAAAAGGGCTTTATGATTCCCCCGGGATTGTCTTTCCTCGCAGCAAGCGAAAAGGCATGGAAACTCCACGAACAATGCAAAAATCCGAGTTTCTATTTCAACTGGACTCAAAACAGAAAATCCGTTCTTGAAGCATCTACGGCATGGACTCCCGCAGTCAACCTGTTTGTTGCATTAGACACGGCTTTGCAAATGATGAAAGAAGAAGGCATAGAAAATATCTGGGCAAGACACAAAAGACTCGGAACTGCAATCCGAGCAGGCGTTAAGGCAATCGGTTTGAAATTGCTCGTAAAAGACGAAAAATATGCATCAAACGCCATTACCGCCGTTCTTCCGCCCGAAAATATTTCTGTTCCCGATATCAGAAAGACTCTCAAAAAGGATTATGACATCGTTGTTGCAAACGGTCAGAAAACATTAAAAGACAAAATCTTCCGTATCGGTACAATGGGCTACGTATCAGAACGTGATGCCATTGCGGCAATGGGCGCTCTCGAAGCAAGCCTTTACAAATTAGGCTACAAATTTGAACTCGGCGCAGGCGTTGCGGCAGTGATAAAATCTCTTGCAGAAAACAAATAATTCAAAAAAGGACATAAAAATGAAAGTATTAATTACAGACAAAATAAACGAAAGCGCAGGCAAAATTCTTGACGGCGTTGCAGAAGCGGTATTTTTGCCGACAATGAGCGAAGACGAATTATGCGAAAAAATCGGCGAATACGATGCTTTGATGGTAAGAAGCCAGACTAAAGTAACCGCTAAAATCATCGAAGCGGGCAAAAACCTTAAAATCATAGGCAGAGCAGGTGTCGGTGTCGATAACATTGATATCGAAGCCGCTACGCAAAAGGGTGTTCTTGTTGTCAATTCACCTGACGGAAACACTAATGCGGCAGCGGAACACACAGTTGCTCTTATGCTCGCAATGTCGAGAAATATCCCGACGGCTGCCACATCAACAAAAGCAGGAAACTGGGAACGTTCAAAATTCACGGGCGTTGAAGTTTTCGGTAAAACGCTCGGTATTATCGGCTTCGGCAAAATCGGTTCTCACGTTGCAAAAGTAGCAATTGCTCTCGGTATGCACGTTTTGGTAAGCGACCCTTACACCTCGGAACAAACCGTTGAAAAGGCGGGCGCAAAATATGTTCAAAATCTCGATGACTTATGGGGACAATGCGATTTTATTACCGTTCACGTTCCCAAAACAAGAGAAACAACTTATTTAATCAACAAAAACACTATCAGCAAAATGAAAAAAGGTGTAAGAATAATCAACTGCGCAAGAGGCGGTATTATTGATGAAAACGCTTTGAAAGAAGCGCTTGAAGCAGGACAGGTTGCATCTGCCGCAATTGATGTTTACGAAAACGAACCCGATATGTCAAAATGCCCGCTTTGCAGTTACGACGGAAATGTTGTTTTAACCCCGCATTTAGGCGCAAGTACAAAAGAAGCGCAATTAAATGTTGCGATTGATGTTGCAGAACAAATCAGAGATGTTTTAAGCGGAAAGAGCGCAAAAGCAGCGGTCAATATCCCCGCCTTAAAACCTGCCGTTCTGGAACCCGTAAAAGATTATATGAAGATTTCAGAAAATATCGGCGCACTGGCTTTCCAACTTGCAAAAGGCAATTTAAAATCCGTCAGCATTGAAGTTAAAGGCTCGCTTGCTGAACTTGATATTTCACCGCTTCAGATTGCAATTTTAAAAGGTGTCTTTTCATCAATAACAGAGGGCGTTAACTATGTAAATGCCCCCGTTATAGCAAAACAAAAAGGCATAAACGTTGTAACATCAAAGTCGCAAAAGGATTGCACATATATCGGTTCAATTACCGTTAGACTTTTGACGGACGAAGATGAACAAATTGTAACGGGCGCACTGATTGCGGAACACATGCCGAAAATCGTTGCAATCAACGAACACAGAATGAGCCTTGACCCCGATGAACACATGCTCATTATTCCTCACGTTAACCAGCCCGGTATGATTGCAAAAGTTGCAACAGTAATCGGAAAGGATAACGTCAACATCAGCAGAATGTACGTTGCAAAAAATACTAACGAAGACGGCATTTCAATTATGATAATCAACACGGACAGCAAAGTCGATGCGGAAACGCTGAAAGAAATTTCGGAAATCGACGGCATAAAAGATGCAAAATATATCCATCTTGAAGCATAATTGATTTGATAAAACTTAAAAGCCCTCGTTTGAGGGCTTTTGAATATAATATTGAATATTTATATTGTTATGATAAAATCATACTATAAATCACGGAGAGGTGTCCGAGCGGTTTAAGGTGCAGACCTGGAACGTCTGTGTGGGGGCGACTCCACCGCGGGTTCGAATCCCGCCTTCTCCGCCATTTGAAAGAGCCAAACGGCTCTTTTTTTGTGTGAAAAATTTTTATTAATCAAATGTTTTTGTAAAAAAACTTACCAATAACATCGGATTTATTCTTAATAGTTTTAAAATTTTAGATTTAACAAAAGCAAACGCAGGACAAGTTATTTCTGTTTCCATAATCTTATAATTCAATTTGCTTCTGTTTTTTGCATACATACTATTATCATCATCCGACCACAATAATTTTATATATTTTTGCATTAAATCTCTGACTTTACATCTTGTTAAATAAGATATATTAACAGATGAAAACATAGTAACGCCAATGTATGCAATAAGTTCTCTAAGACCTATTTTTGAAAGATATGGCGAAGATTTTATTGTTTCTATAACATTGAGAATTCCATTAACACAATTTAATACATCTGCATCTGTACGATTTAAATTGTTAACTATGCTGTCTTCATTAAGGTGATAATAATACCCTAAAATATGAGGTTGAACACATACAAACTTCGAATGTTTTAAAACTTGCGATACAAATAAAAAGTCCTCAAAAACAGGAATATCTTCATTAAATTCTATATGATGTTTTTTTATAAAATCAAAGTCAAACATTTTTCCTGTAACAAAAACCGCTTGTTCAAAAGGAATAATTTTTGCATTTTTATTAATATTATAAATAATTTCTTTATTTATTCTTGTTTCAAGTTCATTATATTTTATGCTGACAATATTATGGTCGTCACGTATATTTTTACGGGCATAAGAAACAAACTGAACATTGTGATTTTTTATATAATTCAAAGAATCAACAATAAAATTTTCTTTTAAAGCATCATCATCATCTAAAAAAGTTACATATTTATTAGTTACAAATTTCATGCCGTAGTTTCTTGGACTTGACGCAGAACGTTTATTGTTATCTAACTTTAAAAGTTTAACATTATCGTAATCTTTTACTAAATCTTTGATTTCATTGAAGAATTGCTCATTAGTGTTATGGACAACAATAATGACCTCTATATTATTAAAACCGAACGTTTGATTTTTTACGGAATTAAAACAACGTAAAAAATACTTCATATCCGGTTTATGCGTGGGAATAACTACCGAAACCGTTATATTATCTGTTGATAATTTTTTTAAATTATTTTTAAGTAATACCTGAGTCATTATTTTCGCTCTTTCTTACTTTTATTATAACAGTTCGGGATTATGTTCTCTATAATATGAATGTACCATTTTTCTTAAAAATTCTAAATCGAGTTTCCAATCAAGAACTTCTTTACCCAAAGCATTTATAACGTTTGTATTATCAAAAGTTATATCAGATTGGAAATAAGGCAGCAAATCATCAAGCATACGCTGAACAAATTTTTCTTCCTTTGAAGGATTTTCAACCTTATCAACCAGACAAAGACCTGTTGTTTTTAATGCTTCACATACTGCGGTTTCAATCATTCGGGTTGAAACAGGCGACATGCCCGTTAAATGATAGGTTCTGTTACAAACAGGCAGGACAAATAATTTTGCTATTGTTTGCTGAACGTAGTCCTGAGGAACAAAGTAAATTTTATCGGATGTTCCTGCCGCAATTCTTAAATTTGTACTAAATTGTCCGTTTAAAGGCAAGCCTGCCTTTTTGCAGCCGTTAATTTTTACCTTAGCCAAAAATTCAAGTATTCTGTAAAACGCAAGAGGCTTTCTTATCACACCGTCAGAAAGTTTACCTACGATGATTGCGGGACGATATATTGTATAGTCAAGACCTGATTCTCTTACAAGTTTTTCACTGTCAAATTTACTTCTTTCATACGAATTATTCCAATCCGTTGCGGGCATTGAATCTTCCATTACAACCCCGCTGCATTTACCTGCGACATAGGCTGTTCCTACAAAGTGGAAGGTTTTCAATCCGAGTTTTTTTGCAAGAGACAATGCAGATTTAGTACCGTAATAATTGGTGTTATATGTTTTTTTATCAGGGTCTTTTCCTAAAATAACGCTGGCAGCGCAGTGAAAGAAGGTATCATAAGGCCCTTTTGATAACATTTCAGCCTCGGGAAAATCTTCAAGAGTCCCTTCAACTATTTCAATACGGGAAAGCAGTTCTTCGGCATCTGTTTGATTATCCATTTCGCATTGTTCTTTTATTATTTCTTTGGTTCGGTCAAGTCCTGACTTAGTACCGAAACTTCTGCTAAGAGAGACAACAGAATAATTCGGATTGTTTCTTAATAAATTTGTTACAAATCCTGCTCCTACCAGACCGGTAATTCCTGTCATTAAAATTTTCTGCATTTTGTCCCTCAACAATAATATCTTTCCTTTTTTATTATACATTAAAAATACAAATAACAAGTTTGTGATATTTTTTAACATACGAAAAAGAATTAAACAAATGTTTTCTGCAATTTTATATAGTTAAACTATCCTTGACAATCCGTAATTTTGCAAGAGTTTAATGACGATAAATTTTCAACCGCAGGCACGTTTATTGCGAGGATATCAAGACAATCAAATGTGTTCTCTGCCGTTTTTATTACTTTGGACAATAGAATGTCCACAGTATTTTGTCAATATAATCCCCGACAACATTTTGTTCGAGAATTTTGGAAAAATATTTTTCATCTATGGCAAATCTTTCAATATTTAGCCATAATTTTGTTACGGCTGCCTTATAAAAATCTTTCTTCATAAAAGGTTTTATATCTTCGGGCTGCATTTTACCGTGATAACACAACAAATACAATAATTCCTGCGCTTCCTGATTTTCCAAAACAATGTCTTTGTTTTTTGTCAGATAACAAAGAAGTTCATCACAGTTGAAGGTGTTTTTTTCGCCGTTAAGATAATACAGCGCAAAAAGCAAATACGTAATCAAAGATTTATCATCCTGTTTTATGAAAAACTCAAAATATTCGTCCGTTTTATCCTGCAGTTTTTCTTGGTCTGTTTTGGGACGGGGTTGGTTGTTGTATTTCCCGTTTTTGTCCTTAAAATCCGGTAATGAATGATAATAAAAAGGGTCGTTATCTGTCGATTTGCTGTTTGTTATAAAATCAGGCACATCTATACAATAATTGATACAATCATCATCAAAGGATTCAGAAGTAAACACATTACTTATACTGCTAAATATTTGACTGAATTTGTTGCTCAAAGTTGTTTCCTGATAAGTCGGAACTTCAAGAATTTTGTTTTCCCGTTCATAAACTGTTAAAAAGGACGTGTATCTTGAATTGATATTGTATTTTTCGGACAGTTCAATTATCAGTTCTTTATATGTCTGAATTTTGTCATCATCATCGCAGTTTCGGATATAATCTTCCAGCCTGTCAATTTCCGATTTGGCGAAAAGAACCTCTAAATCTGACGTGGTGTTAATAATATCATCTTTTTTTATTGTCCAGAAATTCTCTTTATCGAGAATTTTGCCCCGCAAAGTAATATCGTCTTCAAGTTTTTCGATTTTGGCAAAAACATTGTAAAACTCATAATTAAACAGAGCATTATCTTCTCTTATTTCATCAACAAGCCGATTGCTGCCGTAATCAATTTTCAAATCTTCAAGCAGCGGGGTCTGTATTCTTGCAAAAGTTCTTATAATTTTATCGTCAATTCTTTCATGCGGCATAATAAGTTCGGCTTTTCCGTTGCCGATTTTAGCCAAATCACGCAGGAAATACGAATTAACGTTATAATCTATGCCAAACGGAAACAGCCTGCTTGTGCTGATATGATTTTCAACATAACTTATGATTTCTCCTTCGTTTCCGACCTCGCCGTCTGTGAACAAAAGAATAATTTTATCAGCATTTTCTTCAAACAGAGCAAATTTTATCGGGTCTAATATTTCTGTGCCGCCGTTTGCCTTTAAAGATTTTATATATTCTTTTGCTTTTTCCAGATTTTCTTCATTATATTCGACAGAATTGACAGACATTGCCCTAAATTCGCTTTCAAACGGAATAATATTGAATTTATCCCCGTCATCAAGTTGTTTTAAACATTTAAGAACGGCTTTTTTTGTTTCCTCTAACTTTTCCCCGTCCATAGAACCCGAAACATCAACGAGAAAAAGATATTCTTTTTCACTGTCCTCGTAAGAATCGGTAATTTCAGGCATAAAGGACATATATAAAACTTCTTTGTCATCACGGGTTTTGAAGATAAGAGCATTTGAAGTCAATTCGTTTGCCAAATCAAAATATAACTTGAAATCTTTCGACATATCATAGTTTAAAACTTTGACCGATTTGCCCTGTTCGTTTTCATCAAGTTCAAATTTATGTGTCGGACTTTGGATATTCAGGCATTTTACATTTTTCGCAATATTTATCTGAAAATCCGCTTTATAATCAACTTTTTCATAATTTAATTTGTCGGTAACAGGCGAATTGTATTTTGGCGGAACAAGTGTCGGAATGAAGATTTGCACCTGATTGTCAACAATGTCAAATTTATCAATATAATTAATTTTGATTTTAACTTCTTCTTTTTTTGCGAGTTTGCCGATTGTAATTGAAAAAATGTTGTCGGACTTTTCTTCCATAAGATAAGCGCTGTTACCTTTCACTATGTTTTTTGCATATTCTTTTTTTGCTTTTGAAGTTTCTTTGCACTGACCTTTCAGCACTTTATCGCCGATACAGACCTCAAATCCGACCACGGTAGCCGTTTCCGCAATCGGAAAAGTATATCCGACTTCAAGAACTTTGTTTGTATCATTAAAAAAGGTTTGCTCAACCTCAAAAGTTCCGAATTTACCGATAACATTACCCGAAATTTTTACCTTTCTCAGAGATAAATTTTTGCAGTCCGTTAACTTCATTTAATTAGTCCTCCAGCATTTTTTCAACATATTTTCTGACGTTTTCGATAATATATTTATATTTTTGTGCATTTTCCTGCGTATAATGAATTTCAAAGATGTTACATATATTTTCTCTCATATATATGTCAGCAGAGGACGTAGTAAATTGCGTTTTTTCATTTTGCCGTGAGGAAAAATTATCTTTTGTATCTGCGCCGCAATCAATATCTTTGCCCTCCAGCAGATATTCACGAATTTTATTAAGCGGCATATAGCGAGCCTGTAATTTTTTAATCAGCAAAATTCTCTCCAAATGAGAATCGTCATAAGTGCTTGCAACACCGCTGCCCTCGGGCTGCATTAACAGTCCCTTGCTTATGTAATAATGTATTGTTCTTTTTGTTACGCCTGCTTTTTGAGCCAATTCAGATATTTTATATTGCATTTTTTCCTCTTTTGTTTTATTATTATAACACCATTACGTAATGATGTAAAGTGTTGAATTAAAAATTTGTCTTAAACACTGTATTTTCGGCACTTTAAACGAAAGAAGAAGAATGAATAAGGAATTTTGGACGGAAATTTTTGTATTATTACTGCTTGTCATGCTGGTGTTTGCAATTATTGTAAAGCAGGATAAAAACTATCAGGGCGATACATCTGCCCGTCAGGAAAAGCCTTTGCCGAAGTATGAGGATTATGATTATCCGGCTTATGAGGACGACGAGGAGGAGCAGGACGAAGAAGACGAAAATTCTTACGATGAAAGTGACGAGGAACAAGAGGAAAATGAAGACGATGATGAATACAATGATGAGAACAACGATGATGACAGTGATGAATACAACGATGATGACAGTGACGAATACAGTGATGACGATGATGAGAAATACACAAGGAAAACGTATTATAATTATGACGGACAAAACGGCATCAATATGACGCTTCGGTGTTACGACAACTATATTTATATTAAGTATAGCAGCAACAACTATGATACAGATTTGCCGTTGACAGATGATATAATTATATCTTTAAATAATAGAAATTTAAAAGGACTAAAACAGGCTGAAATTGATAAATTATGGAAATCCATCCGTAAAAATGATGCGTACACAATTGATGTCAAAAGAGGCAATGAAACGAAAAGATTGTATCTTTTATGCTTATAGTTCCAGAAGATTTTGAGAAATATTAACCTTATGAGTTTTGAATACGGGGTTTTTGAGGACTTTTACAAAGTCTTCATGTTCTTTATGTTTCGGGTCGGCAACGTTCAGGCTGTCAAACAGTTGTTTATCGGTATAATTTCCAAAATCCATTAACATCAAAAACTGAGGAATTGCGCCCAAATCGGCCGCCCATTTTACAAAATCGGGCATTTCACGGTAATTTTCGGAAGTAATTACAAAATTCATGAAAAAGAACTTTATTTTATCCTCTTTTTTTAATTGACTTATGTATTTGAGGTTTTCCTGCACTTTTTTAAAATTTCCGCCCACACACAGTTTGTTATAAGTCTGTTCGGTAAAGGCGTTAACGGAAACCTCCATAACCTCTGTTCTATCCTGAAGATTGAGTTTTTCAAGATTTTCTTTTGAACACAAAATACCGTTTGTTACAAAGGAAAAGTTTATCTTCGGGTATTTTTCAACTATTTCTTTGATTAAATCCGTATGCAATTTACTGCATAAAAACTCTCCCACACCGCAGACGGAAAGCATTGTATGACATTCATTAAGATAAGGCAGAGTTTTAAAAATCTCTTCAAAGATTTTCTCAATAAAACCTTCGTTTTCTTTGACTTCCGCCATATATTCTTTTCTGCAAAAAACACATTTTATGTTGCAGGTGCGGTCGAAATTAAGCCGCAGTTTTTTCAATTGGTTTTTGTTTTTACTCTCATAATAAAGTTTTTCAAAGGCATCATCACTAACAATACGATGATGCAGACATACGTCGGTATTACAATAATCAAATTTTTGTTTTTCAAACTGCCGAACAAAGATACCTTTTTTACCCTTATTTGAAGAATTCCAGATTTCATACAGGGATTCTTCAAAAAGGTTTCCGATTGCATATTCTCTGCACCACGATGAACAACAAACAAAGACATCGCCGTTGGTGTCAATTTCGCAATAGTGAAAAGGTTCGGGACAAAATATTTTAGTCATAAGTTTCCTGTTTTTACGATGATATCATTTTTTAAAGCAAAAGTAAAACAGCGGCAGCATAAAGCCTGTTTGCTGATTTTTTGCAATCCCGTTCGGCAGCCGCCTTTGTCTTGTCGTACCTCTCAGATTTCATTTTTTAATAGCGCAGATAAAATTTTCATTGTAAAATTGGTACAAGCGTTAAAAAAAGAGGTATGAAATGAAAAATAAAATATTTTTAGGGCTAGTTTCGCTTTTAATTTTTGTTTTTTTCGGCTGGTTTTTATCAAACGATATTTTTTCGGGTGATGATATTGCAGTTATTTCCGCATGGCTTCAGGAGGGCGGAAAATTCAATTTTGACGGTATTATAACGGCTTTTATATCCCATGTTTACAGCAAGGATATTCCTTTGCTTTTTCACATAAATCCGCATGAATTTTCGATGACCGCAGGTGCGTGGATTAGAGCCTTTGACGTTACTGTTTTATGCTTAATGATGTCGTTCTTCTTTTTTAACGGAAGAAAAATCACTGGCAAAATCTCTTTAATTGCACTGTTTTCGGCTTTTTATTTCAGTTATGCCTGCGCAAATATTGAGTTTAAATGCTTTAACCCGAACTTAATTCCGAACAATAATCTGGACGGTTCTTTTGTTCTTTTGACGGAATATTCGCAGCATTTCGGTCAGTTATTTAATTTGATTATAGGACTTTGCTTTTTGTATTTTTTAATTTTTCATTTTACCCAAAACAAAATACCCGATAAAAAGCATCTTTTTTTGATTTGTATTTTCAGTTTTTTAACGGCAATGTCCTCGCTTTTTGTGAATGTTGTTTGCGGTTTTGCGCTTACCGCAGCGGTTTTATATTTGTTTATAATCAATATAAAATCTTTGAAAAATGAGAATACAAAAATTCTTCTCTTTCCGTTTTTGTCTTACATTGCGGGAAGTATTGCCTTTGCCGTTTACCCGGGATATCTGAATTTCTTTAAAACTGATTTCAATTTTTTAAAAATTTCAAAAACGATTTTTAAAAATTTTGTAATGTTAAACTCAATGGAAATAGCCTTGATTGTCATATTATCGGCAATTTTGTTTTTCCTTGCCGCAAAAAAAACCACTTACATAAAAAGAACACTATTTGTGGTTTACGCCTCTTTGGCGGGTGCTTATACGTATTTTTATCTGTTTTCGTCTTTAAATTTTCTTATACCGACATTTCTGACAGAATCACAGGTTTTGTTGAGAATTTTGCTGATGTCGTTTGTCTTTTTGCTGTTTGGCTCCTGCATAAAAGAACATCAATCCGAACCTAAAGAGTTAAAAGTTATATCGGCATGTTTTTCACTTCTTCTGGCGGCATTTTTTGTTGTTCAGGCGCCTTTGGTATGGGCTTCGATGTCTATTTGGAGAAACGTTTCACAGGAAACAAAAAATGTTACTTACTGTATTGAAAAAATGTACCGTTTTTACTCTTTGAGAAACAAAACGGCGCTTTTGCCCGACGATTCTCTGCTTAAAATTTTCAAAATAAGAAATTTTGTTGACGATAAAAATGTTGATATTGATGAAATGATTACTAACAGAACATTTTTCAAACATACAACTTTTACGGAAGAATACTATAAAACTTTTTATAAAAATCCGAATATAGTTGCATATAAATTTATCGACAGCAAAACCGCACTGAAAATTTTCTTTGAAGAGGGCGGCATGATAGATGCCAAAGAACTCGGACATATAAATTTCCAAAACCTGTATAACGATGAATTTGTACTTAACAGGGCATATAAGAAAGATAAATTTAACAGTTAGGTTACAAAATATGAAAACTTTTTTTCATGCTCAAAATGAATATATAATATAATTAATCAAATTTTGAAAGGTAATAAAATGGCAGGAAAAGACAAAGCAAAAGAAACAGAACAGGTGAATGCCGCTGACGGCAAAGCAAAAGCGCTTCACATGGCAATAGAAAAAATTGAAAAAGATTTTGGCAAAGGCTCAATTATGAGGCTTGGCGACAGACCGTCGGTTTCTACGGAATCAATCCCGACGGGCGCTTTATCTCTTGATATCGCACTTGGCATCGGCGGTGTACCAAGAGGACGTGTAATAGAAATTTACGGCCCTGAAAGCAGCGGTAAAACGACTTTGGCACAGCATATTGTTGCAGAATGCCAGAAAAAAGGCGGTATTGCGGCATTTATTGATGCCGAACATGCTCTTGACCCCGAATATGCAAGAAATTTAGGCGTAAATGTTGACGAACTTTTAATTTCACAGCCCGATACGGGTGAACAGGCTCTCGAAATTACGGAAGAACTTGTTCGTTCAGCGGCAGTTGATGTTATCGTTGTTGACTCTGTTGCGGCTTTGGTTCCCAAAGAAGAAATCGAAGGGGCTATGGAGGACAAACAAATGGGCTTGCAGGCACGTTTGATGTCAAAGGCTCTCAGAAAATTGACAAGTATTGTCGGAAAAACCAATACAACGGTTATTTTTATCAACCAGTTACGTCAAAAAATCGGCGTTATGTACGGTAACCCCGAAACAACTACGGGCGGAAATGCTTTAAAATATTATGCAAGTGTCAGACTTGATATCAGAAGAACGGAAACACTTAAAAAAGATGACAAAGAATACGGCAACCACGTAAGAGTAAAAGTCGTTAAGAACAAAGTTGCGCCCCCGTTCAGAATTGCGGAATTTGATATCGTTTTCGGTAAGGGTATTTCAAAAATCGGCTGCATAGTAGATATGGCGGTAGAATTTGGAATAGTAAACAAAGCAGGCGCTTGGTTCAGTTACGGTGATGATAAATTGGGTCAGGGCAGAGAAAAAGCCATTGACTATATGGAAAACAACCCCGAAGTTCTTGCCGAAATTGAAGCAAAAGTAAGACAAAAACTTGCTGAAAGAGCATAATCAAAAAAAGGTACGAGATTAATCGTACCTTTTTTGATGCAAAAAATTTTTACTTAACAATATTTGTGATATATTATAAAAGCATAAAAACAAATAAAGGAGTATAAAATGTACAGAGTTTTAATAGAAACAAGTTCTACGTTTTCACCAAAATTAATCGGTGAATTTGAAGATTTGGACGAAGCCGAAGAAAAGGCTTTTGAGGCAAAGAAACAAGACCCCACAACGACTTTCGTTATAGAAGAAACCAACGGCGGTTTTAACAGTTACGGCGAACTCTTAACAACGGAAATTGAACGTGGTTAATCGGTTTATTTATAAATACAAATAAAAGCGGAAAATAAAATGGGGCCCAAAAATCAGTCAATTCATTTAAAAAGAGAAGTTCTCGTCAGAATGGTAAAGGCATTTTTTTCGGAAGATTTCAAAAAAAATGTCCGGTTAATACCGTACGATATGCGTCCGAAAGGTTCTGACGTTACCTTCCGCTGTTGTATTTATAAAGAAAGAGCCATTTTGAAAGACAGAATCATTGCGGATTTGGGTATTTCTATTGAAGATGACGATGAAAAGACTTTGCTTTCGGAGTATGCAGAACGAGCACTTCAGAGAGAAACCCCCGATGAAAATGTTCTGACAATTCTTGATGCAGCCTGCAAGGGCTGTGTCGGCGGTAAGATTTTGGTTACGGAATTATGCCAGGGCTGCGTTGCAAGGCCCTGTGAAACCGCCTGCAAATTCGGCGCAATCAGTATAATTAACGGAAAATCCGTAATTGATGAAAAGAAATGCAGACGCTGTAAAAGTTGTATTGCCATTTGTCCGTATAACGCTATAACGAATATTACAGTTCCCTGTGAAGATGCCTGCCCTGTCGGAGCAATACACAAAAACGAACACGGCAGTGCAAGAATTGATTTTGATAAATGTATCAGTTGCGGAAAATGCGTTACGCAATGCCCGTTTGGTGCTGTGCATGAAAAAAGCCAACTTATTGATATTATGAAAAATATCAAAAATAACAAAAAAATTGTGGCGCTTGTCGCACCGTCTATTGCGGGACAACTTTCGGGAACAATGTTTCAGGTTAAAAGTGCGCTTATGAAAGCGGGCTTTACCGATGTTGTAGAAGTTGCAAAGGGGGCAGACGTTACAACTTTAAACGAAGCAAAAGAGTTTGACGAAAGAATTTCCAAGGGCGAACAGTTTATGACAACCTCATGTTGTGCGGGGTATAACGAACTTGTAAAAAAACATATCCCAGAAATACAGCCTTATGTTTCGGATACAAAAACTCCGCTTTTTTATACGGCAGAGATGGTTAAAAAACAAATGCCCGATGCGATTACGGTTTTTGTAAGTCCCTGCGTTGCAAAAAGAAGCGAAGCAAGAAACAACCCTCAGGTTGACTATCTTATAAATTTTGAAGAAATTGATGCACTTTTGACAGGTTTGGATATAAATTTGGAAGATTGCGGAAGTTCGGAACTTGATAATAATATTTCAAGACAGGGCAGAAATTACGGTATTTCGGGCGGTGTTGCCGCAGCCGTTAAAAAGGCTTCCGATGACGAGGACTTTGTAAAACCCTGTTATATTAACGGAATTAATAAAGAAAGTATTAAACAGTTAAAAAAATATGCAAAAGACGGACTTTGTCCCTACGGCAATCTGATAGAAGTAATGTGCTGCGAGGGCGGCTGCGTCGGCGGAAATGCCACAATTAAATCAGTAAAGTCGGCGGTGCAGGAAATAAACGATTTTTCAAAAGATTTTAAAGATATCAATGAAATTATTCGATAAAATTTTTTGAAATCTTGGTTTTTAATTATAATGGTATAATTGTTTATTTGTTTTCGGTTTGGGTCTGTTTTTCATGATGAAGGCATGAAAAGGCATGATACGACATGGTTTTGTTTTGTTAAGTTTTATTAAGAGAAATATATACAAAAAGGCAATTTTTTGGAAGTGAAATACTTAATATAAATGTAGAGAGAATGAAAGAGAGTTAAGATGGGTTACGCTTTATTTACAGCTAGAAAGATGTCATTGACAGCA
>JAILHI010000026.1 GCA_024695865.1 Candidatus Gastranaerophilales bacterium | reverse complement strand
CTTCATCATCAGGCTTTAATTCACAGGCTCTTTCAAGTTTTTCAACGGCTTCTTCAAAATCGTCGTTTTCATAATAAGCACGACCAAGCCAAAAATTGTTTGCTTCATCATCAGGCTTTAATTCACAGGCTGTTTCAAATTTATCTATTGCATCTTCAAAATCGCCGTTTTCATAATATGCACAACCACACCAATGGAAGTTTAAATAATCACTCGGGTTTAGTTCGCAGGCTTCTTCAAAAAATTCAATGGCTTCTTTGTAGTTACCGCTATTGTATGCCTCTCTGCCTTTTTGTCTAAAATCATCTGCCTTTTGCTTATTATCATCAAAATTATTAAATAGTCCCATTTTTCCTGTTTCAACTCCTAAAAATCGTAAATCCATTGTAAAACATGTTTTGTATCACTTGCAAATATTTCGCCTAAAAATATTTACAATTATTGATGTAAGGCTTATAAAAATTATCTGTTCCTCATCAAACTTATTCTTACCTCCGAAAGTCCGGTAATATCTTTTAATCCCTTGATTAATGGTGTTCTGTCATTATCAAAAATTTTTATATAAGAATCGCCGTTTTCTTCGTCTTTATAAATTTTTATTTTGCCTTTTAGTAAAACCTTTATGGCATTATTGACTTCCGCACCGAAAGATACGACCTGACACTTATAATGCTGAACTTCACTGCGATTAGTGTCGGATTTTTCCTTTAATCTGACTTTTGTTTTGATAATAACACCGCATAAAACATTGCCTTTTTTAAAAGCCCTTTTTAAAATTTCTCTCGCAGTTTCTTTGTCCGTATAGTCTGTATCGTCAGAATTATCGTCATCATCAAACATCTTTTTGTTTTCAATAACTTCCTGCTTCATAACATCTATGTAATCTGCAATTCTGTTAATATCGCCCAAAGTCGTATAAGAATTATCTTTCTGAAACTCTGCCTTACTCCATTTGACTTCAAAATATCTCGGAATATGTATATAGTCCTCGTCGTGCGTAAGTATATACGAAATTCCGTCATATATGAAATAGATAAAAACAATCAGAAAATAACTAAGTGCGAGAATACCAATAATTAAAGAAAGAACTAAACCATCAGCATTTCTTTTAATCATTGCATTTGCATGAGCAAGTGCCTGACTACACCTGCTTTTAAAAAGTATTACCTCAAGTTCTTTCATACTGTATTTTGAACACGCTTCTTTATAATCAAAGTTTTCATAATCCATAAGTTTTTCCATCTTTCATTTATTTACTTCTTTATTCTACTAAACAGGTGTGTCAAAAAAATAAAAAAACACATACCGCAAGCCGTTCAGGCTGATAAAAATCTGCAAAACCAAAATAAACTCCGGACTTTCAGAAAATCAATCTTTCTTTTTCTTCAAAAAATGACACACCCGGGAATTAAAATATGAATATAAACAGGAAAAGATAACTTGAAATTTGAAAGGACTTTGAAAATGGTTAATCAAACTCGCTACAACGTTTCCGAAAACAAGAAAAAACTGCCGATGGCAGATATTGAATTTGTTGAAAATCCGGAGCCGAGATGTGCCTGTGTACTTCTCGTTGACACATCTTCTTCTATGTACGACAACATAGGACAATTAAACGAAGGCATTAAAGAATTAAAAAAGCAGTTGGAAGAAGACGATCTCGCCTCTAAAAGAGTTGAAATTGCCGTTGTTACATTTGATACTTACGTTAATATAATTTCGGATTTTACAACGGTAGATAATTTTGAGCCGACTGAATTAGAAACAGGCGGCGTTACTTCTATGACAGAAGCAATAAATATTGCTTCCGATTTGATTGCAGAGAGAAAAAATGTTTATAAGAAAAATGGGGTTGCCTATTACCGCCCGTGGATGTTCCTAATCACCGACGGAGAACCCACGGACGAAGAAGGTTACGCTTTAGAGGACTCTGATTCAAGATTTAAGTCTGCCGTAAAAACTCTGCACAACGGCGTAAACGGTAAACAGTTTACCTTCTTTGCAGTTGGTGTTGATTATGCAAATATGGACACCTTATCCAAACTTTCTCCCAAATTCCCGCCCAAAAAATTAAGAGAGAACAAATGGAGCGAAATGTTTGAATGGCTGTCAAGTTCTCTTGTATCCCTGTCATCTTCTTCCCTGGATACTGAACGAATTAAGTTGCGTTCAACAAACAGTTGGGATTACGTGGAAATATAAGATATGAGTTATAAATATTACTATTCTTCGGTAAAAGGAACATCTCATATCAAAACCGATACACCTAAACAGGATAGTTTATATGTATTTGGTTTTGTTTCGGATAAAAAGCATTATTTGATATCTGCCGTTGCAGATGGTGCAGGAACTGCCAAATATTCCGATATATCCTCTGCTTTTCTTTGCAGATACCTTGCTTTTCAAATGAAGATATGGCTGACTAAAAGAAAAGATTTGTCCGATTTTAAAAAAGAAATTTTTTGTGAGTGGATAAAAAAGTTTCAAATTCTCTTATACAAAAAATATATCGCAAAGAACAAAAAAACATCTCTCAGAGATTTTTCAACAACTGTTTTGTTTTCCGTTTTGGGTGATAACTTAAATGTATTTGCCCAAATCGGAGACGGAGCGATTGCAGCAGGTAATCAGACGGAATTAAAATGTGTCTTTATACCGCAAAAAGGGGAATATGCCAATACAACCCATTTTATAACAGAGGAACATTTTGAAAAATATTTGATGTTTGCTTCAACTGATGAAAAAATTGAACGTCTTGCGGTGCATACAGACGGTATTGAAATGATTTCCCTTATAAATCTGGAAAAACCATCATTACAGTTTTTTAATCCTTTTTTTGACTGCCTTGCAGATGAACCGAAAGGGTTTAATGAAGAACTTTCCAAAGAACTTTCAGAGTTTTTGTCATCTGACAGGGTAAACAGCAGAACAAATGATGATAAAACCTTACTTATTGCAATGAAAGAGATAATAAATGATTAGATATACAGATAATAACGAAAATGAAATTTTGTTATCAAAAAAAATAGATAAGGGCGGAGAAGCCGAAATCTATAAAATTGCAGGTGCGGATAATCTTATTGCCAAAATATATAACGACAGCCATTTAATTGACAATCAAAAACATTCAAAACTTCGGCGAATGCTTGAATTGTATGATTATGATATTGCAGAATTTTATGCATGGCCGTTAAAAATAATCTATTCGGGTAATTCCGCCGTCGGTTTTGTGATGGAAAATATTAACAGCAACAACCGAAACGGCTCAAAGTATATAAAATTTATCAATTTTTATAACTGGAAAGACAGACGAAAATATTTTCCGAATGCCGATTATCTGTTCCTTGTTAATGCCGCCATAAATTTAACCATATCAATAGAAACTATGCATGAAAAAGGATTTGTGGTCGGAGATATCAATGAAAGTAACGTTTTCATCAATAATAAAGATGCAACGGTAAAACTGCTGGATTGTGATTCTTACCAGATAGAAGATTATTTGTGCGGTGTAGGAAAGCCCGAATATACCGCACCTGAATTGCCAAACACTTTAAGAAATACCGTGCGCACAAAAAATCATGATTATTTTGCGTTAGCAATAATGATTTTCTTAATTCTTGTGGGAAAACATCCGTATATAGGGCAAAATACTTCCTTAGACAAGATAAGACAGTCCGTTACGGACGGATTATACTGTTACGGACAAAATGCCGAAGATAAAAATTTATCGAGTTTTTATCCGTTTACAGAGGTTTATAACTCACTCAACTTAGAGATAAAAAAACTTTTTGACAGAGCCTTTAATACAACAAACAGACCGACTACGCAGGAATGGCGAAACGCACTTACAAAATATAAAAAACAGTTGGTAGAATGCAGCCATAATGAAAACCATGTTTACAATTACAAATATAATTCGTGTGTATGGTGCGATATAGAAAAAAACGGCTATGTTGCCTTTAATTCGGAAAACATACAAAATCAAAGCAATAACTATAATTATCGGACACAAACATCGAGCCAAACCTCATCAAAATCTTACTCTCAATCCTCATCATCAGGCAATATCAGACAAAATTACAGCACTTCTTCATATACGACTACAAATTCTTATACACCTTCATCAGCAGAATTGCAGTCATTAGCCGTAATTATTAAAACTATAGTTTTTATTATTATGGCAGTGATAATTTTTTCTTTCATCAATGGTATCAGAGAAAACGTAACAAAAGAAAACATTTCGGCAAATGAAAATTATTTGCTAACCACAGAAAATAATACTGAAGAAAACCTTTATCCCGAATGTGCTTCAGAGTATATTCTGTCTTTAATAACAAAAGAAAGAACGGCACAACTGCTAACTTTGATAGAAAACAGCGGACTTTCATCATTAAATAACGATTTTTCTCTTGAATACAGGCTATCGGCAACTGATTCGGAAAACGGTACCTGCTACGGCGAGGAAGTGATAAACAATTTATTTAACTTTGATAATGAGGTTAAATTAGTTCTTCCGATAAATTACAAAACCTACTACGAGGAGGGCAATCCACGTATTGAGCAGGACGGCTATAATGACAATTTTGATGCTGTTCTGCAAAGCGGCTCTTTTTACAAAAGAGAAAACAAAGTTTCAGATGAGGAATTTAACGAAATATACGGGCAAATCAACTCGCAGCAACCAAATAATGAAGAAACAGAAGAACCTTTGACAAATGAAAAAGAGGAACAAACACAGACAACGGCTCCTCAGCAAAATCCCCAAAAACACGAATATATTCTTCTAAAAACGGAAGAAATACTTCCCGCACAAACAAATACAAATTCTGAAAACACAACAGAGGCGCCCATACCGGCTTTTCAGACAATTCCCCAAAAGTTTGATTTACAAAAATCAGCAGACGAGTTTTATGAAGGGATAAAATAATGAAAAAATTTTTAATTCTTTCGGCAATTTTATTTATTTTCGGAAACACTATAAACGCAAACGAAAATACGAAATACGACAATTATAACTATGCCGTTTCCCAAAAACTCCCGTCCTCTTGTTTTTGGTCATATACAATATGCACTTTTATGTGCAATAAAAGGGCTTGAGGTTTTTTATGAAGGCAATTATTATCCGACTTCCCCAATGATTTTGGAATTGATACTTATGCCTGTCAGTGTTGATACAACCCTATCGGGATGGCTGATAAGCCCGTTTGTAATATTACTGTTTGCAATAATGGGCGGTGATTATAAGGACTTAAAATAAAAAAGCAGATACGATAAAAACCGTATCTGCCCATAAAATAAATAAATGACAATTAATTAAAATATCTTTTTAACAAGCCTTCAAAGCCCTGTCCGTGACGAGCCTCGTCTTTTGCCATTTCGTGAACGGTATCGTGAATTGCATCGTAACCAAGTTCTTTTGCTCTTTTTGCAATTTCAAATTTACCGGCACAAGCGCCGTTTTCTGCTTCTGCTCTCATTTCGAGGTTTTTCTTTGTTGAATTTGTCAAAACTTCACCGAGCAATTCAGCAAATTTTGCAGCGTGTTCTGCTTCTTCAAAAGCATATCTTTTGAAAGCATCAGCAACTTCGGGATATCCTTCTCTTTCAGCCTGTCTTGACATTGCGAGATACATACCGACTTCGGTACATTCACCTGTGAAGTGGTCATGTAAACCTTTTAAAACTTCTGCATCAACATCTTTGCCGACACCTATAACATGTTCAGTTGCCCAGGTTTTTTTACCTTCTTCAACTTTTTTGAATTTATCGGCAGGAACACCGCAGATGGGGCATTTTTCAGGTGCTGCATCACCTTCGTGAACATATCCGCAAACGGAACAAACAAATTTAGCCATAATTAAAATCCTTTCTTTAAAATAAAATGAAAATTATATCTTCCGTAAAAAAATTTTATCAAGAACAGAAAAAAAAGCAACTAATTTATTTTTATCGCCGAAACGACTCTGTTTATACCGTCCAAATCTTTTATAATGTTAATCTCGGAAAAACCTTTTTCAGAAAGCATTTCAGACACTTTTTGAGCCTGTTTCCAGCCGACTTCAAAGGCAATCAGCCCGTTTTCCGTTAAAAAATTATGCGCCACTTCAATAATTTTGCGATAAAAATAAAACCCGTTTTCTTCGGCAAAAAGAGCGGAATGAGGTTCATAATCGTAAACCTCTTTTTGAACTTCGTTTTTGTCGGAAAAGGCGATATAGGGCGGATTTGATACAATTATATCAAATTCTTCATCGATATTTTCAAATAAATCAGACCTGATAAACTTGATTTTGTCTGCCGCGTTATGAAGTTCAGCATTTGAAAGCGCCGTCTCAAGCGCTTTTTCAGAAATGTCTGCCGCAACCGTCAGGGAATCTTTAAAAACCTTGGCAAGTTCTACGGCAATACAGCCGCTGCCCGTGCCTATATCCAGAATTTTTCGGGTATTGCGGGGCGCCCTTTTTATACATTCTTTTACCAAAAATTCCGTTTCGGGTCTTGGAATAAGGGTATTTTCATTGACAAAGTATCGGTTTCCGCAGAAAAAAGCCTGTCCGAGTATATGCTGCAAGGGTTTCATCGTTTCAACACGTTGCAGAAAAATGTCTTGCGCTTTGTGTAAACTATCTGTTGACACTATATCAAAAAACCATATTTTATGAGCCTTTTTGCCTGTCAACAATTCCATGACAAAGTCAATTTCGGCGTCCGCTTCTTCTGCCGAAAATTTTCTGCTGTTTTTATATATTTCCCTGTATATTGCTCTGTATTTCTGCGCTTCGTTCATTTATTATCCCGTTTATAAGGTTAATTAAATCAAGTTTTGATTTATCCTCGGTATTTTCAGCCGCAATTCCGTATTTTTCACACAAATAATTATAATACTTTATCTGTTTTGCGGTAGGTTTTTCGTGCGACTGCCTGTTTTTTAGAAGATTTTTGCGGACGGTTTTTAAATACATTTTTCTCTTTTCCGTATACTGCGCTTGGCATTGTTTCTGCTTTATAGCCTGCAAATACCTCTGAACCCAAAGGCTCAAATCCTTGTAAAAATCTTCATCATCAAGATACTCTTTTAGCCAGAAATACCTTGTATTTTCGAGTCGAACCTCGTATTTTAACTCATCCGACAATCTTTTTAAAAGTTCTTTTTTATCGCAAATATCCGACTTCTTCACAAAATTTCTCACAAAAGACTGCAAAGAACTCTTTTGCAGTTTCGTTAAATTGTCCAGAATCTTAAAATGCAAATTATACATTAATCAAACAAATCATCAACGGAAAATTTGTGCACATTGTTTTTAATGCTTATAATCATCTGTTTTTTAAAAATAGGATTGGTATGATTTTTTGCATGAGGCTTTACATCAACTGTCTTTGACGGCTTGATGTATTTTGTTATATCGGTAATTTTGTTTTCCGTTGTTTCCATATCCACAATTATACACAAATTTTTATATTTTTATATACCCTATAAAAATCATTTTAGAAAATTTTTGCTACAAAAACTTAAAATTGTTATTTATATTAACAAAATTATGTTAAAATAAAAAAAAGGGATTAATAATGAAAAATCGCATATTTCACATGTTGTTGTTTATAACGGCTTCTCTGGCCATTATTATTCTTTTGTGTTCTCCGTCGTTTTTGTTCAACGGTATATACAGAAAAGATATCAGAAATTTAGCGGTTTATCAGACGATTGCCCCGCAGAGATTATTTATTGCTTCGTGGAGAAACATCAAATCACTTTACATTGACCCATCTATGAACCATCAGGACTGGAACAGATGGAAATACAAATATCTGAAATACATAAAAACCGACGAGGACGTTCGTGTTGCAATAAACACAATGCTTGCAAGCCTTAATGACGAATATTCCGAATTTTTTGACACAAAAAAATACAAACTTCAGGAAAAATACATTCAGGACAACGTAGATTCTCTCACCGATTCAAAAAAATCAAAGAGCGCCACTGTTGAATTAGAAACCATTGCAGGCGTTGTTTATTCGGCAAAAGTTGTCCGAAAATCCGATTTTTATGAAAACCCCGAAAAAGATGACATAATTGTCAGCATTAACAATTATCCCATTTGCGGAATGGAAATGAACAGCGCAACAAAATTAATCAGAGGTACTTCCCAGTTTGCAAAAGCGGAAGTTTTAAGAGACGGGAAAAAACTTACTTATACTGTTCAAAGCGGTTCAATGGACGTTCGTAAAGTTGCTTTCAAATACATTGACGACAACATTGTCTATATTTCGGTATATTCCCTTATGGGCTTTAAAACACCGAAAACCTTTAAAATGATTTCAGAGTGGGATAACAATATTAACGGTTACATCATCGATTTAAGGGGAGATGTAGGCGGCTTATTTTTAAACGGTATTTACATCGCTGATATTTTTATAGACAAAGGCGAACTTTTGAAAATCAAATACAGAAACGGAAAGATAATTCCCGTAACAGCTAACCAAAAACCGACAACCCCTCAAAAACCGCTGGTTGTACTTGTTGACAACAAAACGGCAAGTGCCTCCGAAATTTTGGCAGGCGCACTGAAGAAAAATAACAGAGCGATTATTGTCGGCGAAGAAACTTACGGCAAAAATATAATTCAGCAAATCATTTATATGCCGAACAAAACCTGTATCAATCTTTCGTCCGCACAATACATTTTTGATGATAATCATTTGAAGAAACACAAAATAGAACCCGATTATGTTGTTCCTATTACAATGGAAGATATTTTAAAGCATAAAGACCCTCAATTAGACAAGGCTGTTGAAATTATCAAAAAAGAAAGAGAAAAGAACTAAACAAATTAACAATGTAAAGAAAATATCTTTTAAAGAAAAAAATGTTATAATAAAACCAAACTTACATAACGAAAGGTTTCCATGGATATATTAAGATTCCATAATGATTTCAACAAATTAATAGAAATACTTCCGCAGGATATTGTTGATTTTTTATCAGATGTTTATATAAATGATGTAATAGAAATAGTTTTAGACCTTGGCAGAAACCCAGAAATCAGACATGCTGACGGGAAAACCGAATATTTTGAAAACAGGCTCGTAACTGATGACGATATTGAACATACAATATCATTAATCCCGCCATTTACACACGACAACCGTTCGGGAATCCCCGGAACACTGCACAGAATAAGCGCAATCCGTAACCGTCAAGGAAAGGTTGTCGGTCTGACATGCCGTATTGGTCGTGTTGTTACGGGAACCATCGAATGTATAAAAGATTTTGTAATGCAGAATAAAAGCATTTTGTTTTTAGGTCGTCCGGGTGTAGGCAAGACCACCAAATTACGTGAAATATCAAGACTTGTTTCCGATGAATTAAAGAAAAGGGTTGTTATTATTGATACTTCAAACGAAATTGCGGGCGACGGCGACACACCCCACCCTGCTATCGGAAAAGCAAGACGTATGCAGGTTCCGCAGCCTGAAATGCAAAAGGACATAATGATTGAGGCGGTTGAAAATCACACCCCCGAAGTTATTGTCGTTGACGAAATAGGAACAGAGGCGGAAGCACAGGCGGCGAGAACGATTGCCGAAAGAGGCGTTATGCTTATTGCAACGGCTCACGGCAACAATCTTGAAAGTCTTATCAAAAACCCTGTTTTATCAGATTTAGTCGGCGGCGTAAGTTCTGTAACCTTAGGTGATGACGAAGCAAAAAGACGAGGTTCGCAGAAAACCGTTCTGGAAAGAGAAAAACAACCCACTTTTGACATAGTGATGGAAATAATTGACAGAAACACTCTTGCGGTTTACAAAAATACCGCAGAAGCCGTTGATTACATTCTTAGAGGCTGGCCTGTAAGACCCGAAATCAGAAAAGTTGACGAGGGTTACAAAGAACCCCAGCAAAATGTAATTGAAGAAGTAAATAAACTTGACAACAAAATTCAGGATTTGGCAAGCGAAAGCCTTAAATTCAGTTTTTCAAGACAGGAATACGTAAATCAGGTAAAAGATTTCAAAAAAATCTACATTTACGCCGTAAGCCGTACCGTTATTGAAAAAGTAATCGAAAGACTCGATTTACATGCTGAAATAACACGCAAAATCGAAGATGCGGACGTTGTCATTGCACACAAATCTTTTGCAAAGGGCGGAAATAAAATTTTAAGCACTGCAAACGATTACAGACTGCCGATTTACTATATCCGCTCAAACTCTATGGCACAAATTCAAAAAGTAGTTAAAGAAGCGCTTAAAATAGAAGATTCTGAAACCACGGTTCAGGGTTACTGTGACGATGCGGAAAAAGCACTTGATGAAGCCGCAAAAGCGGTTGAAGAAGTTTTAAAAACAGGACAAAATATTGAGTTGAAACCTCAAAACCAGCAAATCAGAAAACTTCAGCACGAATATATAGAACAAAACAATCTTACAAGCGAAAGCATAGGCGAAGACGATGACCGCAGAGTTATCATTTTCGGAAACAAAAATGACGGCAATTAGTTTTGCTTGTTATTTGACAAACTTGATAATATAATCAGAATAAAATGAAAAAGGGAATGTCGTGGAAACAGTTTTAGATTCAAAAATAGGATTAATAGCAGGAAACGGACAACTTCCGATTATATGGTCGAAAAACGCAAAGGACAACGGAATTGACGTTGTAGCAATTTCCTTATCCTCGGATAACAAAAAGGAATTAAAGAAAAATTGTTTAAAGGTATATGATTTCGGCCCCGGACAGATTGAAAAGATTTCCCAGACTTTGCAGGCAGAAAACATAAGACAACTCGGTTTTATCGGAAAAGTTCACAAGGGGCTTGTTTTAAAGCGCCCCAAATTTGATGCAAAGGCGATAGAACTTTTAAAACAGGCAAAAAGGCTGAATGACGATGCAATTATGCTTATGGCGGTTGCAGAACTTGAAAAAATCGGAATTACGGTTTTAGACCAGACTATTTTCATCAAAAATCTGATGGTTCCGACGGGTGTTCTCGGCAAAGTCAAGCCGACAAAAGAGCAGGAAGACGATGCAAAATACGGTTTTTGGGTTGCAAAGGCAATGGGACAGGTTGACATCGGACAGACCGTTATTATCAAAGACAAAATGGTTATGGCGGTTGAAGCCATTGAGGGAACTGACAGATGTATCGAACGCGGCGGAAAAATCGCACATAAGGGCGCAGTTGTTGTAAAAGTGGCAAAACCTTTTCAGGACACGAGATTTGACGTTCCTGCCTTCGGACTTGCAACCTTAAAAACAATGAAAAAGTATAAGGCTTCTGTTATTGCGGTTGAGGCAGGCAAAACTATTATTGTTGACCAGCAAAAGACAATAGAATACGCAGATGCAAATAATATTGCAGTTATGGCATTATGAAAAAAATTTTTATAATCACAGGTGAATATTCGGGTGACAAGCACGCAGCAAACGTTGCCCGTGAGATACTGAAAAAAAACCCCGAGGTTCAGATAGAAGCCGTAGGCGGTGAAAATCTTGAAAAAGCGGGTGTAAAGTTGTTTTGCAACCATGACAAAATGTCCGCTATGGGTTTGGGCTTAAAAATCATTATCAACCACGTAATGCTCGGGAAAAGGATTGCAGACTACCTAATCAACGATTATAAGCCCGATTTGGTACTGTTAACCGATTACGGCGGTTTTAATCTGAATATGGCAAAAGTCCTTAAAAAAGCGGGATTGAAAATATTTTACTATATTCCGCCACAGATATGGGCATCGAGAAAATGGAGAATTAACACCGTAAAAAAATACATTGACAAGGTAATAACGATATTTCCGTTCGAGATACCGATGTATAAAGAAAAGGGCATAGATGCCGAATTTGCTGGGCATCCGCTTGTCAACCAATTGCCGACACTCAACGAAAAAGACAAATTTTTGCAGGAAAACGGGATTGATTGTTCGAAAAAATTAGTTTCGGTTTTTCCGGGCTCGAGAATTTTTGAAATCAAAAATCTTCTGAAGATTTTTATGCAATCCGTTTCGTTAATTCAAAAGGCTGTTCCTGATGTACAGTTTGTTATCTGTCAGGCGCCGACAATAAAAGACGAACAGTTGCAAAACCTTGTGCCCGCTGATATGAAAATTCTGAAACACAAAAATTATGAACTTTTGGCATATTCCGATGCACTTATTCTTGCCTCAGGCACCGTTGCACTTGAAGCGGCGCTCTATCAGACCCCGATGATTATCAGCTACAAAGGACCTGAATTTTTTTATTGGGTATACCTTTTGGTTCGGTGTATAGACCATGTTTCACTGCCAAACATTATTACGGGCAAAGACATTGTTCCCGAACTTGTACAGCACAAGGCAAAACCCGAAATTATCGCAAAACACATCATCGAATTGCTCACAGATGAAACAAAATACCAAAAAATGAAAACCGAACTGCAAACGGTAAGACACTTTTTAACGGAAAAAAATTCCGCAGAAGAAGCAGCGAGAATAATTTTGGAAAATCTTTAATTTTCGGCAAGCCCCCGCATTATTTTTAAGAGGATAAAATGCCAAATGTGGTAAGCCTTTTGACCTTTTTTACAAAATCTCAAAAATATCCTTCAAATACCCTTTAATTTTTTCGCAAATTTTGCTATAATTTATATGTAAAGTTTGTAACAATTTTAAAAAATCATGTGAAATAATTAGCAAATTTTTTCATGTTCCGACTTTATGTACGTGTAGTTGAAAAGGTAATAGTTGTGCAGAATACAGATATGAAAACAGTAAATTCCGACTCAATGCTAAACACGACAAGGGTTTCCAACCCGATTAAATCAGTCGGCATAATTGCAAAAATAAATGCGTTAAACGGCAAATCGGCGATTGCAAAGGTTAATTCTTCATACACCGAAAAACCCTCTCAGGCAATCAATTACCCCGAATTAATCAAGTCGTTAAACGAAATTATGTCAAAAAATACTTCCGTCCACGATTTATTTTTGGCATGCCACCAATTATTTACCCACAAACTCAACACTACATTTACATCTTTGGGAATTATAAACAAACAATCAAACTGCATAAACATTAAACTTGCCGATAAAATCGGAAGTATCTTTTCATCAAGAGTTTTCCTCAACGAAGACAATAACGAAATTGTCAAAACAGTTAATTCAAAAACTTTTTCAACACACAACGACAACTCTTTCTTAAAGATACCTTATCTCGCACAGGCACCGTCGGTTATTATTCCCATATCTTCTTTCGGAGATTCAATCGGTGTTTTGATTATCGGCGATTACCAGTTTGAAAGCAGAACCGATTTATACGGCATGATTGCAAATTACTTCGGTTTGTTTATCAATAACTTTGAATTAAAAGACCAGGCTTCACAAAATGCTTATACGGATAACTTAACCGGTTTATATTCACACAGACATTTCCAGGAAGTTTTGGCGAAAGAAATAAAAGATGCCGAAGCATCAAATTCACAGGTTGCGGTCATTTTATTTGACGTTAACAACATATCAAAGATTAACAAAGAATTTGGCCACGCAAAAGGTGATGAAGTTATCAAAACCGTTGCGGAAAAGATTTCTTCAAACATCAAGAAGCAGGACACGGCAGGCAGATACGGCGGCGATGAAATTGCGGTAATTTTACCGAACATGGGTACGGAAGAAGCAAAATATCTTGCAGAATACCTTAACTACACTATTTCATGCTGTACAATTGACAATGTCGGCCCCGTAAGAGTTTCTGTCGGTGTTGCAGCATATCCCGAAGCATCAACAGACCAGGAAAAACTTTTAATCCTTGCAGAACAGGCAATGTGCATTTCAAAGAGCAAGGGTTGCACAAACGGCATGTCAACGGTTGTAAGTTCACAGGATTACGATTTCTGGGACGATACGGCGCTGAACTCATTTGCATCTGTTTTGACAAAAAGACACGCTTCACTCGGTATCAATTTTGAAGAAGAACTTGTAAACAAATTCCAGAACGAAGAAATCAATTCACAAAACCACCTGTTAGAAGTCGTAACTTCTTTGGCAAGTGCAATTGATGCAAAAGATACATATACAAAAGGTCATTCATCATCAGTTTCAAGATATGCGGTAGCACTCGCAAGAGCAATTAACTTACCCGAAAAAGAAATCAACAGAATTATGCTCGGCGGCTTGCTCCACGACGTAGGAAAAATCGGTATCCCCGAAAGCGTTCTTAAAAAGACGGCAGGCTTAAACGATGAAGAATGGAAAATAATGAAACAGCACCCGACAATCGGTGCGGAAAAAGTTCTTCAGCCGAACCCGCTTTTACACGATCTTATCCCGATTGTTAAATATCACCACGAACAGTGGAACGGAAAAGGTTATCCCGAAGGCTTAAAGGGTGAAGAAATTCCTCTGGCGGCAAGAATTGTAGCAGTTGCTGATACTTACCACGCATTAATCAGCGACAGACCGTACAGAAAAGGTATGAGCGTTGAAAAGGCTTGCGAAATCTTAAAGATGGGTGCAGGTATTCAATGGGATGCAGACCTTGTAAGACAATTCATTCAGATTGCTCCTTCATTGGGAACGATGATTTAGAAAAAGTACAGATTTTGAAAAACAGAGTTTTCGGACTCTGTTTTTTGTTGCACAAAATCTCTTGATTGTTCTTTTCGTCGGGTTTCACCAAACGATATTTTAGAATATTCTTAATGGTAGACTGAAGTCTACCCTACAATTCTAAAAAATATATTTTTTAGTTTAAATACGAACGAAGTGAGTCAGAGCATTCCGCAGGAATCGTGTTTTCTGTCTTGGTTTTTGTTTTACGGCTACATATCGCTCACTTTTGTTTTGCTGTGCGCAAAACAGTCGTTCACTATTTCGCCGTTTCTTCGGACTGGGTTCGCTATCGCTCACACGGCG
>JAILHI010000093.1 GCA_024695865.1 Candidatus Gastranaerophilales bacterium | reverse complement strand
AAACGGATTATCGTAAAATTTCCGAACTTCCTGAAAATATCACAATAAAAAAATATTTTATTTACGGAAGAAAAGAAAACGAAACACTTTCAGAATGTCCTTTAAATACCTCTAAAGACAAAACCTCGGGGCTGTATTGCTCTGCACCCTGCACCAAAGGTATTTATGAAATTGCGGATGAAAACACGACGAACAAATTATTTATTACGGACGGATTTTGTCATGTACATGTTTTCGATAAGGAAATAACCGACAACAATCCAGAAATAAAAACATTAAAATCCGCAGGAATAACAAAATTTATTGCCGATTTAAGATTTTTATACTAGTTTTTCAAAATTTTACAGAATAGCCCGAAGAAAAAAATTTTGATAATATGTTTAAAGAGGTGGAAATATGACCGTATCGGAATTAAATCAGACATCGCTTACCGCTTTGGCAAAATCGGTTCTCGACATAGAGGCAAACTCAATTATAAAACTCAAAGAAAGAATTAATGACAATATCAACACTGCCGTCAAAACAATTATAAGCAGTAAGGGCAGGGTAATTGTTACAGGTATGGGAAAATCGGGACATATCGGACGAAAAATCGCCGCAACCTTATCCTCAACGGGAACACCCGCATATTTTCTGCACCCTGCGGAAAGCACACACGGTGATTCGGGAATTATTACAAGACAAGATGTTGTAATAGCGCTTTCAAACAGCGGCGAAACAAAAGAATTACTGAACCTGTTGCCGCTTATCAAAAGATTTGAAGTTCCTCTTATTGCTTTTGTCGGCAAAACGACATCTACGCTTGCCAATATGGCAGACATAATTTTTGACGTTTCGGTAGAAAAGGAAGCCTGCCCGTTAGGCAAAGCACCCACAGCAAGCACAACTGCGGCTTTGGCAATGGGTGATGCTCTGGCGATATGTCTTTTGAAACAAAGAGGATTTTCGGCGGAAGATTTTCTTATGTTTCACCCTTCGGGTTCTCTCGGCAAGGGTGTTTTATACACGGTCGGAAATCTTATGATTAAAGGCGATGAACTTCCTGTTGCCAACGAAAACATTAAATTTCTTGATGCAATACAAATTATCACGGACAAAAAACTCGGCTGTGTTATTCTGACCGATGACGGCGGCAAAATGACGGGAGTCGTAACAGACGGCGACATCAGAAGAATTTTAATGAAACACATGAACATAGACGATTTAATTACAAAAGATGTAATGACACAAAACCCCAAAACCGTTTCGGAAAATGCGCTTGCCGTAAAAGCACTTGCATTAATGGAAAAACATTCCATTACAAGCGTTGCGGTATGCGACCAAAACAAAAAGCCGATAGGTATTATACACATTCATAATTTATTAAAGGCAGGAGTTGCATAATGAATCAGGCAGAATTAAACAGAGCGGCGGCAAAAATCAAAGCGGCCATTTTTGATGTTGACGGCGTTATGACAGACGGCAGTATGATAATGGATCAGGACGGAAAAGAATATAAAATCTTTAACGCAAAAGACGGTCAGGGACTTGTTATGCTTAACAAAGCAGGCATAAAAACAATCGTTATCACGGCAAAAGAATCTTTTATGGTTCAAAAAAGATTTGAAGCGCTCAATTTTACAAGAATTTATCAGGGGCAAAAAAACAAAGAACGTGCGCTGAATGAAGTTATCGAAGAATTTGAACTAAAATTTGACGAAATCTCTTATATGGGAGATGATTTGCCCGATTTATGCGTACTCAGAAAGGTAGGACTTCCCGCCTGCCCGCACGATGCAGTACCCGAAGTTATCAAGGCGGCAAGATTTATAACCTCAAAAGACGGCGGCAGAGGTGCCGTTAGAGAACTTTGTGATTTGATATTAAAAAATAAAGACTGATTTTTTGAAAGAGTTGTATAAAATTTTGTATAACTCTTTTACAAAATATGGAATTTTTCTGTAAATATTTGTAAACATCAAAAATTTTGTTATCATGAATTGTCAGAAAAATGACTTTATATAAGTAAATAGTCTTAAACAGAGGAATAACTATGAGCGATATCAGAATCAATCGCATTAACAGTGCACAGCAGGTGTCATCGGACAATCAAACTGCGTCAAAACCTGTTCAGCAGGATAATAATGCTGCAACGGAAATGCCCGTTACGCAGGACGAAAATGTTCAATTAGAAGTAAAGGATTTGTCTTTCACAGACCGTGATTTTAAGACAACGACCTTATCCTTCGGCGAAGAGGGCGGAAGAACGGAGGCTGAAGAAAACAACTCCGAAGCAGCCGCAGCCGCAGAAAATAAAAGCGCAAATGCGGTTTCGGATACAGAAAGCAATGTTTACAAGCAGTTTATTCCGACTCCCGAAAATAATCCCGATTGGGACATCTTTGACGGCTTGATGAAAAAAATCAATGATAACGTAGGCGGCGGTTTCAAACCGTTTATTCCTATTCCCGAAGACAATCCCGACTGGAGAATTTTTGACGGGTCGTTAAAAAGATATGATGACAGATTGGCAGATTCGGGCGAAGAAGGCGAAGTTCAGCCGTTTCTTCCCATAGAAGAAGACAATCCCGATCCTGCAAATCCCGATAAACCCTCTGATGAAGATAAAAATACAACAATGTCTTTGGGCGAAGAAGGCGGACAGCCGTCGCAGCCGAAAGACCCCGAGCCGACCAAACCGTCGGACGATGAAAATACGACAATGTCTTTAGGTGAAGAAGGCGGTTATACGACAATGGCATTAGGCGAAGAAGGCGGCCGTCCATACCAGCCGAAAGACCCCGAGCCTGCACCTGAAGAGAAAACCACAACAACGTCATTAGCCGAAGAAGGCGGTTATACGACAATGGCATTAGGCGAAGAAGGCGGACACATTCTTCCGGGTAAAATCGAAGACCCCGAACCCGAAGAACCTTGGGAACCGTCAAACAAGTTTGATACCACAATGGCTCTGGGCGAAGAAGGCGGCAGCACAGTATCAACGGTATCATTTGAAGAAACCGGAGGCTATACTACAATGGCAGTTGGTGAAGAGGGCGGACACATTCTTCCCGGTAAATTTGAAGACCCCGGCGAACCCGAAGCACCATGGGAACCGTCAAAACATTTTTCAACCTCTATGGCATTGGGTGAAGAAGGCGGCGGTTATCAATTATAGAAAGAATTTAGCATTATTAAAAAGAGTACGGATAAATTATCTGTACTCTTTTTTTAATAATTCACATAACGTTTCCGTAATATTATATTTTGATTGTCTTTCAAAACCGACGAACATAGGCGAGGGATTTGCCTCAATAAAAACGTATTCCCCGTTTGATTTTGTTTTTATATCAATACCCGTAAATTTCAGTTTAAACATGTCTGCGATTTTAAAACATTGTTTTTCAATTTCGGGCGGCAATTTTACGGGAACAATTTCGGCATCTTTATCCGAACGGAAATCTATTGTTTTTGCCCGTATTTCTGCGGGAAAGATTTTATCACCGACAATATAGACTCTTATGTCGGTGCCGTCGAGTTTTTCCTGAAATTGCACCGCACCAGTTTTAAAAGAATTTAATCTGTCGGCAGACAAATCATCTTTTGTGAGAATTGCGGTATGGCACCCGCCCTGAACGGGTTTATAAATCAAATCGTAATTATTTTCTTCGGCGAATTTAATTATTTCTTCGCTGTCGTTTGATATTAAAGTTTTTGGCACCCTGAAACCGTTTTGGGCGAGCAGAAATAACTGATAAGCCTTTGTTCTGTGCAGATAAATCGCCTCTATCGGATTTACCCAGTTGCATTTCAGCGCATAAAACAAACTGTCCGTTGTTGCGGCGATTTCTTTATTCATAACAAATGAAGTGTAACTGCTTGCCTTAATGTTCAGAAGTTTGCAGATATCGACAGAATACTGCCAGCGCCAGTAGATACTTTTTATCTCGTTAAAAGATATTTTTTTGCCGTCAATAACGAAATTTCCCGAATTAACACTGTCTGTCGGAAACCAGTTAATTTTGTCCGAAACGGGAAATTTACCCGTATTCAGATACTCAACTTCTTCGTTTTGCTGTTTTAAAAATTCAAAAACGTATTTTGAATGAAATTCTTTTTCGGAGCCTAATATTAAAATCATATTTTTGACCTTATAATTACTTATACATATAATAGACGATTTAAAAAAATGTTACAAATATGTAAAAACCTTTTATAACAAGACAATACAACCTGAAAAAATGTTGTATAATAAAGCAGTTGGCAAAAAATAATATTCACGGATATTATAACAATAAAACCGCACAGATTGGAAAGGATTTTAATAAATTGGATATTCAGACTAATTTAAACGTAAGAAAAACTAATTTTCAAAAAGCACAAAATGTAAATAATACAGAAAACAATACTGCCGTACAAAATACGGAAAACAATCCCGAAAAAGTCATGGCAGGCTTAGATTCTCTGGCAAGCATAAACAGAGTGGCAATCAACAGACCCGAAGCAAAGAAAGAAGATTTTGCACTTAATCTTTCAACGGAAGAACTGCAAAAGAGAACAGACCCCGATGTACTTGTTACAACAACAATGTTAAAACCGGGAGCAGAGCAGTATGAAAAACTTGCGGACGGCGACAAAGAAGCACTCAAACACCTTGTAAAAGCAGGTAAAATTCTTGAAAACATTCATTTGAAACTGGATAACGAAAATAATATTCCTTTCAAAAATTTTCTTGAAGAAAAAGCGGCAAAAGGTGATAAAGATGCTGAAATGTCTTTAAAATTGTTCAATGCCCAAAAAGGCATGAACGCAATTGATACAGAATCAAATATGGTTGAACTTGCAAAAGGCATGCCCGAACCCGAAGGAAAAGGCTTCTATCCGCAGGATTTGGGAACGGAAGAATTTCACAACATCTTAATCAACATGCTTGAAAACGGCGAAAAAGACGAAGTTGCACAAATTCTTAACCAGCGCTCCGTTGTTGTCAGAAACGGCGACAAACTTGAAGCCCTTGACTATACTGAAATCTATCACGAAGAATTCGGCAAAATGGCTGACGAACTTGATAAAGCCGCAGAAACATCAACAAATTCAGATTTTGCGGAATATATGAAGTTACAGGCAAATGCACTCAGAGTAGCAGACCCGATGGCAGATGCGGTTGCGGATAAAAAATGGGCTACTTTGCAGGATACACCGCTTGAATTTACAATCACAAGAGAATCTTATGACGATACGTTCTCGACAAGCATTTCGGAAAACCCGAAACTTTCAAAAATGCTTGAAGATGCAGGAATAAGAGTATATGCAAAAGACTCTCTCGGCTGCAGAGTCGGTATTGTAAACAAGGAAAGCACGGACGATTTGTTAAAAATCAAGCAGTTCCTGCCGAAAATGGCTGCTATGATGCCGTACAACGACCAATATGAACAAAATATCAAGCCCGAGGGCGACAGCAAACAAACAATGGTTGATGTTGACCTGTTAATGCTTGCTGGCGACTGCGGTGCATACAGAGGCGGTGTAACATTAGCCGAAAACCTGCCTAACGATGATAAATTATCACTTTCAATAGGCGGCGGAAGAAGAAACGTTTACCACAGACAAATCAGATTAGGCACTACACCCGAAAAAGTTCAGCAGAAACTTGATGCGGTTTTAGACCCCGCTCAGCATAAATTGTACAATCCCGAAGCTGACCACTGGTTCACTATCGGTCATGAAAACACCCACTCACTCGGCCCCACACAGGGCAGAGAAAAACTCGGCAAATATGAAGCAATTATTGAAGAACATAAGGCTGATATGGGCTCTATTTCATTTGTCGATATGCTGACGGAAGAAGGAATGTACACGCCCGAACAGAGAGAACAAATTCTTGTTTCTTATGCGACGGATAATTTCCTTAAAGCAAAACCGGAACTTTCACAGGCACACAGAGTACGTTCCGTAATGCAGACACAGTTTATGATTAGAGAAGGTGCTATCGAAGTAAATGACGAGGGCAAAATTCACGTTAATATAGACAAAGTTGTTCCCGCAGCGAAAAAGATGCTCGCGGAAGCTGTCAGAATACAACTTTCAAGAGATGTCAACGAAGCCGAAAAATACGTTAACGAATACTTTGTATGGGACGAAAACTGCGAAAAAGTCGCAGAAAATCTGAAGTCTATCAGCAAAAAACTTAACGGAAATATCGAAACACCTTTGGCAGACCAACTTGCAGCGGAAGCAGACGAAAAAGCCGAATAAGAGGTATTAAATATTAAAAAGAGGGCAGATTTTCTGTCCTCTTTTTTGTTAGGGTGACAAAACCGTTCGTTCCGTCACACTGAATTTATTTCAGTTTCTGTTTTTCAATTTTCCGACAGATACTGAAACAAGTTCTGCATGACGAGTTTATCCCAAAACACAAAAAGCAGAGTTATCAAAGGACGGACTCGCTTTCCCGTCATCTGACGAACCATAAAAGGTAAGTCGGGTATAGCCACGAGATTTTCTATACATCAATGATAACTCCAATCACATTATGACCGATTTTCAGGAAAATTCAACCCCCAAAAAGAAAAATTGCGAAAGTAATAAATAATCTTTACACAAATAAAATATGTTTAATGTATAATAAAAACGTACACAATAGGTTTAGTAAAAAAGAAAGAAAGAAAATCATGATGAATGAAGTCAAAAAAACCGAAATTACCGTAGGCGGTAAGACGGTCGTAATTGAAACAGGCAAGTACGCTAAATCAGCGGCTTCATCAGTTACGGTAAGATGTGGTGACACAATGTTATTTGTTCATGCGGCAGTAAGCCCTGAACCCAGAGTCGGAATAGACTTTTTCCCGCTCTTAATCGATTATGAAGAAAGAATGTCCGCAATCGGAAAAATCCCCGGCGGCTACAACAGAAGCGAAGGCAAAGCATCAGACAAAGCAATTTTAGCGTCAAGACTTATCGACAGACCGATAAGACCGCTGTTCCCGAAAGGTTACAGAAACGATATCCAAATCGTTGCACAATTATTCAGTTCCGATATGGAAAACCAGCCCGATGTACTCGCAATTCTCGGTGCATCAGCAGCATTAATGCTCGCAGGCGTTCCTTTTGAAGGCCCTGTCGGCGCAGTAAGAGTCGGAAGAATTGACGGTCAGATGGTTGCAAACCCGACCTACGCAGAATGTGAAAAATCCGATATGAACATTGTTATTGCAGGTACAAAAGATTCAATCATCATGGTTGAAGCAGGCTGTAACTTTGTTACGGAAGACGATATTATGGCAGCAGTTGAATTTGCTCAGAGAGAAATTGAAATTCAGTGTGATGCTCAATTGGCATTTGCTGCAGAATGCGGAGTTGAAAGACCTCAGTTTGAAAACCCCAACGACACTACCGAAATCAAAAATATTTTGAACGATATGTGCTACGATGCGGTTTACGACGCATATCACAACTTCGACAGAGAATACAGAAAAGCAAAACTCGATGAAACGAAGAAAAAAGCAAGAGAATACTTTGACAGTCTTGATGACGAACACCCCATTAAGAAAATGATGGAAGAAACGGGCATTGACTTCATTGCGGAAGAATTTAAGTATCTCGAAAAGAGAATTATGCGTGCAATGATTGTAAATGAAGGTGTCAGAGCAGACGGCAGACATGTTGAAGATGTTCGTCCTATCTGGTGCGAAGTCGGTGTTCTTCCGAGAGCACACGGTTCAGCGGTATTTACAAGAGGTCAAACTCAGATTCTTTCCGCTGTTACACTTGCAGGCCCCGGAATGGCTCAGGAACTTGACGGTGTTGACCCGCAGACAACAAAGAAATTTATGCACAAATACATCTTCCCCGGATTTTCAGTCGGTGAAGTAAAACCATTAAGAGGCCCCGGACGTCGTGAAGTCGGACACGGCAACCTTGCAGAAAGAGCAAATATCCCCGCATTACCGTCAGAAGAAGAATTCGGCTACACTATAAGAGTTACATCAGACGTTTTGGAATCAAACGGTTCAACCTCAATGGGTTCAACCTGTGGTACCTCAATGGCTCTTATGAATGCAGGCGTTCCCGTTAAGTGTATGATTGGCGGCGTTGCAATGGGCTTAATCAAAGAAGGTGACCAGGACGTTGTTCTTACAGATATTCAGGGCATTGAAGACTTCCTCGGTGATATGGACTTTAAGGTAACAGGTAACGACGACGGTATCACAGCGCTTCAAATGGATATGAAGATTAAAGGTATTTCAAACGCAACTTTAAGACGTGCATTGGAACAGGCTAAACGAGGCAGACTTCATATCATGGGCGAAATGAGAAAAGTTATCAGCGAACCTGCAAAAGACTTATCACCTTACGCACCGAGAATCTTCACAATGACTATCCCGACAGAAGATATCGGAACAGTTATCGGGCCCGGCGGCAAGAACATCAGAAGCATTATTGATGCTTCGGGTGCCGAAATCGATATTCAGGATAACGGTGTTGTTACAATCACTTCTAACGACAAAGACGGTGCCGATATTGCAATCAAAATGATTAGACAGGCTACCTTCAAAGCCGAAGAAGGCATGGTTGTAAAAGGCAAAGTCGTCAGAATTATCCCGATAGGTGCTTTCGTTGAATTAGCCCCCGGAAAAGACGGTATGATTCACATTTCTCAGGTTTGCAAAGAAAGAATCGAGAAAATCGAAGGTCATCTCAATATCGGCGATGAAGTAGTCGTTAAGGTTATCAAAATCGACGATAAGGGAAGAATTAACCTTACTTTAAAGGGCGTAACCGAAGAAGAAAAGGCACAAGCCATATAAATATACGATTTATGCTAAAAATAGTCCGTATGCTGATTGACATACGGGCTATTTTTTTATAAAAATGTTGATATGAAAAAATACACATGTATCTTCGGCGGCGGCGGAATCAGAGGTCTTGCCTACATCGGCGCAATGGACGCCCTGCAAAAACTCGGAATTGAGTGTGATAAATATGTCGGCTCATCGGTCGGCGCAATTTTTGCAACCTTTTACGCTCTCGGTTACACACCCGAGGAAGCAAAAAGCATTATGCTTGATTTTAACGCATTAATGTTTAAAGACATAAATTTTGGAATCAGTGCCGAATTTGCTTTCAGCAAAGGCGACGTGTTTGAAAACTGGATAAGAGCGATTGTTGAAAAGAAATTTTATCAGGAAAAATACAAAAAAGGTGAAAATCCGCCTGTTACGTTCAGAGATATAAACAAAGACATATATATCTGCACAACGGATATGGCTTCAAACACAAAATTTACTTTTTCAAAACAGGCAACACCGGATTTTGAAATTGCAAAAGCGGTAAGAATTTCCGCCTGTTTCCCGGGGCTTATGAAGCCTGTTGAATACGGGGACAAACTTCTTGTAGATGGTGATTTGGCAAAAAATCTGCCGTTGTGGAAATGCTCTGATGATTTGGTAACTCCCGAAAACAGAATACTTGAATACAGACTTGAGGGCTGCAGCGATTGCAAAAATTTTAAAAACCCGATTGATTTTTTCAATGAGGTTTACAGTACAATGTCTTATTTCAGCACCGAACAGGTTGTCGATTTGTATAAGGAACAGGATAAAATCGATTATATTGTAATTGACACAAAAGATGTGCTGCTGCTTGATTTTCAGATGCCGACGGAAAAGAGGGAACAACTTTCTCAAAACGGCTATGACACAACAATGAAATATTTTACGGATACTCTTGTCGAAAAAAAGAAAAAACTTTTGCCGTTATATACTGAAACTCTTGAAATGCTTGAAAATCTGAAAATATCAGTAAAAAAAGGTAATGCCAAAAAGGCAAAAGAAACGATTTTCAATTACATTTGCGACTGCTCCGACGATTACGGAAATATGGACTTTACCTTTGTGGAAGAATTAAAAAAATTCAAGACGGAGTTTTTAAACAAAATAAAAGAGGATAAAATTTTCCACCTAGAAACAATAAAAAATAAAACCGAGTTGAATAAAATTTTACAGGGCTTAATCGAAAAATGCGAAAATATAATAACGGAAATGCGGACGGATATTGAACATTTTTCAGCAATGAAAACAGATTAACCGAAGAAATAAAATCTGTTGTATTTTTTATTTTTGATATAGAATTTAGACATAGCGGTATCGTCTAGTGGTCAGGACGGGAGATTCTCATTCTCCAAACACGGGTTCAATTCCCGTTACCGCCGAATTTTATGAGCCTTAATGGCTCTTTTTTAATAAAAGATTATTTAACGATTGTCAAAAGACTATCAAACATAAATGCGAAATGCCGTCATTACGAGGAGCGTATGCAACAAAGTAATCCCTGAAAAAGATTGCCACGTCGAGCAATTCTTGCCCTCCTCGCAATGACGGATTATGTTTTTTTGTTGGGTTTCACCCAACCTGCCTGCTGATTTTATTCTTAAAATCCGCCTTGTAAAAAATAAACGACATTGAAAAAACCACACATATAATTTATAATATATATATATGAACAGACGTGATTTTGTAAAATATGGAATTGTTCTGGCAGGAGCAGGAGGGTTAGGGCTTTCTGTATTAAAATTATTTGATAAACCTTCACCTGATAATTTTCAACATAATTTTCTTGCTTTAGATAAACCTTGTTCTTTTCCTTTTGAATTTATGGAAATACATGAAGAAGGAAAAATTTATCCATGTTGTCCGAATTTTGTTGATTTTAAACCTATGGGCAATTTTTATGACCAAGATTTGTTTTCAATATGGAACGGTAAAAAGTTTAAAGAACTAAGAAACAAATTGTTAAAAGGTGATTTTTCCTCTTGTAACAGAAATATTTGCTGTTACAATCCTGCAGAATATACAAAAGATTTTAATGCTGCAAAACAGTTACCCATCAACATTCATCTTTGCTACGACCAAGAATGTAATTATAAATGTATAACCTGCAGAGATGAAATTTTTACAAATAGTGATGAAGAATTAGCAAAACTGAACAATGAAATTTTACCCAAAATTTTACCCTTTATTTCCAAATTGGATGAAATTGAATTTTCGGGCGGGGATCCTTTGGCTTCAAGACATTCAAGAAAATTAATTTATGAAGTTAATAAAAGTAATCCCAATATCAATATTTCAATTAATACACAAGGATATTTTCTTGATGAAAATAATATGAAGGAACTTGGAATAACAAAACTGTATAGTGTTGGTATGTCAATACATTCTGCAACAAGAAAAACTTATGAAAAGATAATGAGACAGGATTCATTTGACAGGATAATGAAAAATCTTGAATTTATTTCCGGATGGAAAAAACAAGGTAAACTTGAAAATTTAAGAATACATTTTGTTGTTCATTTAATGAATTACAAAGAAATGCCTGCCTTTGTAAAAATTGCGGAAAAATTCGATGCAATAGCATATTTTTGGTCATACAAGCCATGGGAATCTGCAGAAATGCATAAAAGATACAAAGAAGTGGCTGTTTTTGAACCCTGGCATAAAGACTACCCGAAATTGAAAAAAATGTTAAAAAATCCTATTTTTAAAAGTAAACATTGTATTTTATATCCTGAATTACTTAAAATAGCAGAAGAATAGATTTATATCGCTTGTATAAGGTTTAGAATTGCAGGGGGCGAATAGGAACATTCGTCCCAATTTATAATTATTTTTTCGGTGCAAACATTTCATTTTTTGCACCCTACAAGTTGGTGATTTTGTCCTATTAAACATTTATATAGCCCAAGATGCTGTCATTGCAAGCGAAGCGTGGCAATCCAGCCGATAGTATGCAGGGTTCCGTTCACACGATTAGTTCAATTTTTCAAAAGCGGTTGCGGCAATTTTATCAATATCAAAATCGGTTTTTAAAGTATTGTTATCCGACAACAAAAGCAGATATTCAATATTTCCCGCAGGACCTTTGATGGGCGATTCCGTCAAATTCAAAGCATACAAACCGATTTCTTCCGCATAAGATATAACCTTATTAATAACCTTTATATGAATATCTTTATCCCGAACGACGCCGTTTTTGCCGACTTCCTCTTTCCCCGCCTCAAACTGAGGTTTTATCAGCGTAACAATTTGAATATTTTCGGGCTTAATCAGTGTTCTTATGTTTTCAAGCACTTTTGTAACGGAAATAAATGAGAGGTCTGTTGCGCAAAAATCGGGTCTTTCATCGTTAGGGTCATATATTTCATAATCAAAGCACTTTTTTACGTTAATGCGTTCAACGACTTTAACTCGGCTGTCCGTTCTCAATTTCCACGCAAGTTGACCGTAACCGACATCCACGGAATATACTTTTTTTGCACCGTTTTGCAGCATACAATCAGTAAAACCGCCTGTTGATGCACCCGCATCAAGACAAACTCTGTCTTTTAAATCAAGATTAAATTCTTTTACCGCCTTTGCGAGTTTATATCCGCCTCTTGAAACAAACGGCATCGACTGAACGTCAATCATCATATTATCGTTATATTCGGTCAGATAACCCGCTTTGGTTATTTTTTCACCGTTAATTTTGACATTTCCCGCCATAATGGCAGCCTGCGCCTTGTTTTTGGTTTCAAAATACCCGAGGTCAAATAAAATTTTGTCTAATCTTTCTTTCATTTTTCACCATTAAAATTAAAAATTTTATACGCATTTTGTGTTGTATATTTGTCAACGTCCTCAAAAGACAATTCTTTTATTCTTGCAATTTCTTCCGCCACAAATTTCACATAAGCGGGAGAATTAAGTTCGCCCCTGTGGGGAACGGGCGTCAGATAAGGTGAATCCGTTTCCAGAAGCATTTTATCCGTCGGCGTAATTTTAACGACTTCTTTCATTTTTTTAGCGTTTTTAAACGTCAAAACACCACCAAAGGCCAGATACCAGCCCTCTTTCAAACATCTTTCCGCAAACTCGGGAGAACCCGAAAAACAGTGCAAAACAACGGGAATTTCACCGTGAAGATTTTCCGACAGGATATCAAAACAATCGCCGTGAGCCTCTCGGTCATGAATTAAAATCGGTAATTTGTACTTTTTCGCAAGTTCGATTTGTTTCAGCAAAACACTCTTTTGAAGATTGTGATTTTCTTCTTCCTTATCCCAGTAATAGTCAAGTCCGACTTCACCGACAGCAACAACCTTTTTGTGCTTAAGCAAATTTTCGACTTTTTCTTCCCAGCCTTCGTGAACATCTTTTAGTTCTGACGGGTGAACACCGATAGCAGCAAACAAATTGTCATATTTTTCGGCAAGTGAAATGATTTTATCAAACCCCTGCGGTATAACCCCCGGAATAACAACCTTTTCAACACCCGCCGACTTAATCTCCGACAGAAAATTGTCAAAATCGGCATCGTAATCTTTAAAATCTATATGCGCATGTGTATCAATCATATATTATATAATATCATTAATCACTGTTTTAACAAAATATTTATTACAAAAAGAGGGACATTGCCTGCCCCTCTCTGTTTTGGAATTTAATGTTAAACTACTGTTTTGACTTTATCGTATTAATTCTGGTCTGCGCATACTGCGTGTATCTGTTATCATCGGTTTCCATCTGCAAGAACTGCTGATAAGCCGCAATAGACTTGTTAAACTCTTTCAGTTTATCATAAGCCAAACCGATTGAATAATAAGATAAAGCGTAATCAGGGTTTATCTTTATTGACGTTAAGAAATGCTTTGTAGCATCTTCATATTTTTGAGTTGCATAACAAATATGTCCCAAATAGTAATGTGCCTGAAAATCGTTCGGATGGTCAATGATAACCTTTTCCAAAATTTTCTTTGCGGCAGGGTAATTGCCCTGATTCATATAAGAAACAGCACTGTCAATTGTCTGACTTGAAGCATTTTGAGACATATATTGTTTCAGTTGTACCGCATTTTGATTATTCGGGTCAATTTTCAAGGATGCATCAATATACTTATTAGCCTGGGTCATATCGTTTTGCGTATAGTATAAATATGCGAGAGCGTAAAGAATTTGAGCATTATTGGGAGATAATTTATCTGCCTTCTTGTAATATTCAATAGCGGTATCTGTTTTACCCAAAGAGTTGTAACAAGCAGCCATTGTAGTTAAAGAAAGCAAGGTCGGCGGATTAACCTTTTGGAGAACGGCTATCGCACCGTTATAATCTTCCTGAACCATAAGTTCTTTTGATTTGATATACGCATCTGCATTATCCTGTTCGGAAGATACGGGTGCCGAATTATTCTGAGTTAAAGAAGATTTTTGTTTCTTTGTTAATTTATCAAGTTTGGCTTGTTCTTTTGCTTCTTTTTTACGAAGTTTTTCCTGTTCCTTCAGCGATTTAACAGCATTTTTAGTTTCAGAAACAGAAGAACTGCCGGAACCTATTGTTTTAACTTTCTTTTTACCGTTTTCCTGTGTAACAACAAGTTGTTTGTGTCCGCCCGTGTTATAAGAAAGTGATTGTACGCTCGGGTCGCCCGAAGAAGTAATATCGGAAGAAGAATCACCCGAAGTTCTTATATAAGAACTTCCTGAAAGTGTTTGATATCTGGACTGCGAAGATGACGACGGCTGAACCTGCATTGTATTTGAAGTATTTGTCGTACCTGTCGTATCGTATCCCGAATTCAAATCATCAAGTTGATTATTGAAGGTCGATGAGGCATCCTGCAAAGTCGAACTTGAATTAGCCTCGGAATTAATATTAACAATCTTAACAACTTTTCTGCCGTCAACATAAGTAACCATAATTCTCTTTGAGCCGGGGGCTGTTTTCGGAACTTTGTTTACATTTTTCTTTGATTTTGCATTCTTTTGATACTGCGCCATTGTAAGATTTCTTGATGTTTGAGATGAAGTTCCTGCAGCATTTACTACCTGTCTGTTTTGTGACGGAGTACCGATTGTTGTACTGTTAACAGGAATGGTGTTTGTTGCAAGAGGCTGATTTTGTACCGTACTGAACGCTACGACTTTATTTACGGGATTATTTTCAACCTGAATCTTATCCTGTTTTACGGCTCTCATAGGGTCATAAAACATTCTGCCGCCACGCTGCTGCATAATGGTATAAGGAATTAATTCATTAAGTGCAACAAGAGCATCACTGTTATCAGGGTCAAAATCAGCGGCGACACGATATTCTCTGATTGCATCGTCATAAAATCCCGCCTGAGAATATACCTGTCCCAATGCCAATCTGTAATTCAACTCTCTGGGGTAATTTCTTTTTAAGGCTTCATAAATTTTAATGGCTTTATCATAATCATTTTCGTTTGAATAAATTTTTGCTATTTGTGATAAATACTCGGGATTTATTTTATCAAGGCTATATGCTTTTTTTAAAGCTTTCATAGCTTCTTCGTATGTTCCGTAAACGGAATTGAAAATGTAATATTTATAGAAATATCTTGCGTTGTAGGGTTCCTGCAAAGTTAATTCGTAAAGTCTTTTTTCTAATTTTTGAATTTTTTCTTTTTTCTCTTTTGTTTTTTTTGTTTTTTCAATGTCTTCCAACAACAGTAAAAAATTTTCGTCAGCCTGTTCAAACATGTTATTTTGTTCATATAAAACATAAACTTCTATTGGACGATCAGTTTCACTGAAATATTCATCAACTTCTCTGTCAAGGATACCATGTAACTCAGTTTGGTAATCAACCGGATTCATTTGTCTGATTATTGCTCCGGATGATTTAATAACTTCGGCATTGACATACATATCAGACGTCAAACCTGTTGCAATTATTGCTGCCGCTAACAAAAACAATCCTTTTTTCTTCATATATATTACTCCGAGTATTATAGATTATAGTTTTATTTTATCTTAATAATTACAAAAAAACAAAGATGTTAAGCTGATTTAAACTAAAAAGAGTATGAAAAAATTTATGATATAATAAATTTATGAATCAGAAGAAGTGCTATGAAATTAAATTTCACGAAACAGATTGCCTGAACAGGCTTAAAGAACCTGTTCTGCTGAATTTTTTGCAGGATATCGCCGCCGTTAATGCAGAAGAAAACGGTTTTGGTTATTCAAAAATTCAGGATAAAGAAATCGGCTGGTTTTTAACAAAATACCATATAAAACTGTTTGAAACCCTTAAGAATAACGGAAAAATCTATATTGACACAGAATCAAAAGGCTCCGTCAGAATAAACTGTATCCGTGACTTTGATATTTACAACAGCGAAGATAAAAAAATCGGAGAGGCAACAAGTTCGTGGGTATTAACAGACCTTGAAACAGGGAAATTAGTTTTGCCGTCAGACATTTTTGACAACCTTCCTCCCGCAGATAAAGAGCATTTGCGCTCTAACTTTCCGAAAGTTCCGATGCCAGCAAGAGAAGATTTTAAACAGGAATTTACCGCACGTTACAATGAAATTGATGTCAACCGCCATGTTAACAATGCCGTTTATCTGACGTGGGCAACGGAAGTCTTGCCGATAGACCTTCTCTTAAATACAAGAATGGCGGAAGTAGAAATACAGTACAAACAACAGGTAAAATACGGCGAAAAAGTAATTGTTACCGCAGAATACGACCAAGATAACCTGATTTTTACGGAAGCCGTCAAAACCGAAAACGGCGAAATTGCCTGCCTGATAAGACAAAAAAGAGTTAATTGTTAAGTTTCTTCCTCATCTGTATCAAGTTCATCGGTAAAAATAACACAGTTTTTTAGCGGCTTTTTCTCAATATTTGCCAAAATTTCGCTGAATTTTTCAATCGGCTCAAAAGAATATCCGCAACCGTCCGATAAACAGGCACCCATTGAAAAAACAAATTCATCGGGATATCGTCTGCAAATTCCGGGGCGCATTTTGTGTATTTTGCAAATATGTTTATCCGCATCAAAATTACAACAACTGAAAATTAAGCCTATGTCATCTTTACCCTCAACAGACAAATATGAATAAAAAGGGTATTTATCCCGCAGACTTTCAAATTCTTCCTCGGAATCTATTGTATGTTTGCCATGGCTGACGTAGATTCTGCTGCAACAAGCCCCGCAACGCTTACAACTGCCTTTTCGGAAATATTTTTTACGAAGTATTCTTTTGTATATAAATTTTTTGATTTCTGCGATAAACATAGATTTTTTAGGGCAATATTACTGTCTCTCGATACTATAACATTAAAAAAGAGGTTTTACCCTCTTTTTCATTAAGATTAATAAACATGTTTTCAACAATTTAATTTGCGCCGCACTCTTTTTCCGTGAATTTTTGAGCAACAAAATCAGGATTCTTTTCATGTTTTGCAATTATCTCATCAAAAGTGAGCTGCCCGTCCTGAGCATTAAATTGTTCAACAACCGAAGCGGAATTAATTGAAGCACCCGTCAGAGCCATTTCAATATTCCAATCTGTTTTTTCCAAAATTGTTACAAAAGTGGAAGCAAAAGCATCTCCCGCCCCAAGCGTGCTGACTACTTTTGCGGGAAATTCGCCGCATTTGTAAAAATGTTTTCCGTTGTAAGCGTATGCGCCGTTACAGCCATCTGTAACAACAACAATTTTTGCCTTGGTTGATTTAAGTGATTTCAAAATTTTTACCATATCGGGATGGATATTGCATTTTGAAAATTTTTCGGTTTTAGTATCGGGTCGTCTTTCTATACCCGTAAGCATAGCGGCCTCTTCTGCATTCATGATAACAACCTCTGCCGTCTGCAAAATTTTGGCGAGATATCGTTTTCCTCTTTTTATACTGCTTGTTCCGACATTAATTGCCATATTAACATCATTTTCTTCCGCAAAATCGGCAATTTTATCCAGAATATTTGTGCTTTCCCCGTTCAAAGGCGCAATATACAGCCATTTTGATTTTTTTATGGCATCAAAATCAATATCTTTTTCAGACATTGTTGCATTGGGGCCTCTGTGTGCCAAAACTGTTCTGTCCCCCTGAAAACTGAGCAAAATTACTGAAAATCCCGTTGTTTCGTTTTCGCTGACAACAACATGCTTTGTTGAAATTTTGCGTTTTTTAAGCATATCAACAATATCTCTTGCCGTTGCTTCCTTACCGATTTTTATAATAGTTGCGGTTTTCATACCGAGATTAGCAAAATTACAAGCCGTATTAACGGCGCCGCCGCCCAATGCAAAAGAAAAAGAGTTTATTTCGATTTTAGAACCGTACGGATAAGACATAAATTCGTTTTTACGGTCTTTTCTCGATACGGAAACAATATTTGCATCGTCTGTTTCAATAAAAGCATCAAGTGTGGCACTTCCAATAGTAATTACATCATACATAAATTAATTCCTCTTTCTTTTATTTTGCTCTCGGGAAGGTTTCATTATAGGCTTCTTTTAATCGTTCAACCGTTACGTGAGTATAAATCTGCGTATTGCTTATACTTGCATGCCCCAAGAGTTCCTGCACAACCCTCAAATCAGCCCCATGATTTAACAATTTAGTCGCAAAACTGTGTCTGAAAACATGCGGGGTTACATTCTTTGGTAATTGTATCATATTAACGGTTTCTTTGATAGCCAGCCGAATACTTTGGGGATGAAGTTTATAGCCCGTTTTATTTATAAAAACAGGCGAATCCTCAGTTATATCCGTCTTTGGCCCTTCCGTGTTCAAAAGAGGTCTTACGGTTTTTATATAAAATGCCAAAAGTTCCTTTACCCTGTCTGAAATCAGGACAATTCGTTCTTTTGAGCCTTTTCCCATTACTTTAATTTCGTTATTTTCAATATTAAGATTTGAAAATTTTAAATTACTCAGTTCCGAAACTCTCATTCCGCTTGCATACAAAAGTTCAAGAATAACTTTATTTCTGTAACCCGACGGAGTATCGGACTTAATACCGCTCAAAATGGAATTAACCTCATCTTCCGTTAAAAATTTAGGCAGGGACTTGTTTTTTTTAGGTGAATGAATACCTCCTGCGGGATTGTTTTCAATAAATTTTTCCCTGTATAAATATTTGAAAAAAGTTCGGAGAGATGCCACTTTTCTCGCAGTAGTCGTCTTTGAATAATTAAATTTCTGCAAAAAAACAAGATAAAGTTTCAGTTTTTTATAATCCGCATCGTCAATATTATCATCACCAAGCCAAATCAAAAAACTTAAAATATCAGACTTATAAGCACGCAGCGTATGAGCGGAAAAGTTCTTTTCCACTTCCAGATACAAAAGAAATTCATCAAGATAATTCTTTAAATCGTTATTCATAAAATTATTATATTTTAGAAAAAACAAATATGTATCAAACAAAAAAACGAAAAATTTCATGAAAAAAATGCAATATTTTAAGCATTCATGAAGAAATATTAAGAAATGTAAAATCGAATAAAATACATGCAAAAAACCATGACCACATGGCTTTTGGGGAAATTAAAAATAGTCAATTAACAAGAGAATAAACAATTTGTTGTCTGTTTTTTTATGATTACGTATAATAAAAGAGTGTTTATGACATGCTGTTTTGGCAGAGGTCAAAATGATTGAAGAAATACAAAAAAGACTTAATATCATAAATACACAACTCGTACCTTATAATCCGAAAATAATTGCTGTAACAAAATATTTTGATGAATCGATGATTGTCAGATATTATGAAGCAGGTTTAAGAGAATTTGGTGAAAACAGAGTTCTGGAAGCGAATGAAAAAATTTCAAAACTTCCCGAAGAAATCCGAAAAAATTCAAAATTTCACTTAATCGGACATCTGCAAACCAATAAAGTTAAACATGCTGTCGGAAATTTTGATTTAATTCATTCGGTAGATTCACTGAAACTTGCGGAAGCAATATCAAATGAAGCCTTAAAGAAGAAGGTCGTTCAGAAAATTCTTCTTCAGGTAAATAATGCCAACGAGGAATCAAAATACGGTTTTACAACAGATGAAATTAAGGATTGTATGGACAAATTGCTTGTTCTTCCTTCAATTCAAATCGAGGGGTTAATGAACATAGCACCTTTATCTCAGGACGAAGATTATCTCAGAAATTTATTCAGAGGTATGAAAAAATTAAAAGACAATCTTGAAACCGAGTATAAAGTAAAATTAAAAGAATTATCAATGGGGATGAGCAATGATTTTCGCATCGCAGCAGAAGAAGGCTCAACGATAATAAGACTGGGACGAATACTATTCAAATAAAAATAATGGGAGGAAACATATAGTGACGATACAAGATACATTTTCAAAATTAACAAAACAATTTATGCAGGCATTTGACGGAGAAGAAACAATGGAAGAAGATACTCCGCAGGCATTATTACCATATGAAACAAAAGGAACATTAGCATTGGATAACAATATGACTAAAACAAACGTAAAAACCCCGGAAACAAAAGTTATTACACCGGCTGCTTTTAATTCAAACAATACTGAAGTTATTATTTGCGAACCCCGTAAGTACAGTGAATCAGTAGAATTTGTCAAATATTTAAGAGATAAAAAATCAATCATCGTAAATATCAGTCTTTTAGACGGAACCGAAGCATGCAGAATCGTTGATTTTCTCTGCGGTGCTGCTCACGCTTTAAGCGGAAATATGAATAAAATCAGCGACAATGTTTACATTTTTACTCCTGTAAATGTTACATTATCGGCTGAATCACAAAGCAACAAAATGGTTAAAGATGTGTTTTGGGAATAATTAAATAAGAAATAAAAAAGACCTTGGTAATATGCCAAGGTCTTTTTGTAACTCAAAAACGACAGTGCATAACACTATCAGAGTTTTTACAAATTATTCTTTATGCCTGCAAGAATTTCTTCCGAAATTGCACCCTCCTGAAAATCATGTTCTGCTAGATTTTGCTCATCGGCAGATTTTTTGGAGAGAATATTTTTTCTTCTGATTAACATATCGGTAAAGGCTTCAATTCTTGTGATAAAACCTGCTTCACCCGTATGTTCATCGATAGACAAATTCAAAAACGGCTTATTTTTTCCTTTTGCAAAACGGGAAATTCTTTCAATCATCAGAGAATCGGGACCGCAGCCGAAGGCGTTTATTGCAATAAGTCCGTCAGTTTTGGAATCCTGAATATAATGAGCGGCAGCACCTGTTATTTCAAGTTCATTTGCCCAATAGAGTTTTGAACCCATAGATGAAATGCCCTCTCTCATCTGTTCTTCGGAAAGTAATTCCGCAGTTCTTGTTCCTACGTTCATACTTTCAAGTTTATCCAAAATGCGCATGCTGACCTGCTCATCGTACAAATTATAGCCGTGTGCAATAACCGCAATGTTAATCGGATAATTTTTCTTTTCAGACGGCATAATAACTTTGTTATCGAGAGCAAGTTTGAGTGCTTTAAGATACGGAACACCCATACTTGCCATAAGACGAAAGTTGTTGGAAACCTTTTGGCCGTTTCTTGCGGCAGATTTTATTATGCTCATATCGGTTATGCCGAAATAAGATGCAGCCTCTTTCAGAAACTCATACAAGCCCTGATGTTTTTCAGATTTATCATAAGTCGCCTCAACCATTTCAAAATCGGCTTTTATAACATTTCTGATAATATCGGGAAGTCCTCTGATTTTGGAGCAGTTATAAATTTTGGGGGCAATTGACTGAACTGACGGAACGAAAATTTTCTTCACACCTTTTTCAATCAGATTAAGAATATGTCCCGCATAAACTTTAATGGGCAGACATGTTTCGGAAACAACAAGGGCGGCACCTTCGGACATTGTTTTTTTGGTTGTCGCATCTGACAACACAACTTTTACGCCCAAGCCCGTAAAAAAGCCATGCCAAAACGGATAATATGTATAAAACAATAATGCACGGGGCATACCGATTTCCATTATTTTTTCCATTCGTCCACCTTATTCTCTAATCTAACGTAATTATTATAACATAATGAAAAAATTTGTAACGATTTATAAAAACAGTTTATTATTTCTCAAAAACAGTAGCAAAAAATATATTTTTGAGTTTTGATGTATAAGTAGAATTACGACAAAGTGTGTTTGAAAGGGAAAAAAATGACTCAAATTAATGGCAGCGGATTTAATAATAACGTCTATTTCGGACAAATTAAAAAGCAATCCGAAACAAAAAGTTCTTACTTAAATTTTAAAGCAGTGGAAGACTCTGTTTCGTTCAGTAAAACAGATAAACACAAACCTGTAATCACAACAGAGAGAATGGGTTCGGCATTAAACGTTTCCTTCTGCGGAACAATGAAAAACCCCATGCCGATGGAAACAAGAACCGATGCAATACAAATGAAGGTAAGAGGCGTTGCCGCTCACCAGAAAGGAACCGCAGGAGCAGGTCCAAGAGCCTTTGACGACAATGTTGTTAAATTAGCACAAAGCCAATGGAAAGACGGTCAAAAACTTGATTTCAGATTTACCACAGACAAACAGGGTAATGAAAAAATTCAACTCGGCGTTCCCGAACTCGGCGGAGTTAAAAAAGGCGGAATCGGCAGAGTCCCTGACGAATTGGTACCTGACCTCAAAAACTTAATGAAGGGCAGAGAAAAAGATTTCAGATTTGAACTTTCAAACGTTATTTCGGGTAACTCAAAAGGCGCACCCACAATCGGCTTAAGAGCAAACCTTTTATATGTCGGAAAAGACCAGAAATTAAAACAGGAAACCCAAAAAGTATTTACAAGTTTTATGGATTCAAAAGACCCTAACATCAGCAAACAGGTAATGATGTATCAAGAACCCACATCACCCGATCAGGTTTTGGGAAGGATTTTTGATATCGAAGCAGAAGTTAACGGCCCGAAAGCCGTTGAAGAAATCAAAGGGGCTATCAAAAACATTTCGGAAGAAATTAATAACCCCGACAACAAGAGAATATTAATTGTCGGCCACTGTAAGCCCGATGGTGATACTCTCGGCTGTGTAATCGGCATGAAAACTGCAATTAAAGGTGCATATCCCGATAAAGAAATCGATTGCGCCGTTGATGATAAAATCCCCGGATTATTCAGAGCAAAAATGCCTGGTGTTGAAGATGTAAAAAGACCTTACAACCCTGAAAGAATTGCACTTGTTGAAAACAGTATCGCAAAAATGGAAGCAGGCGAACAAACCGCTGCAACAAGGTCTCAAATTCAAATCTTAAAAAATGAACTTGCAGACCTTAAAGATCCGTCAAGATTATTTGACGATGCTCCTTTAAAGGGCGAGGACAGAAAAAAATACGATTTGGTAATTCTTTTGGATATTCCGACACCTAAAAGATTTTCGGGCGGATTTAAAGATTATATCGAAAATTCAACAAAACAAATCTATATTGACCACCACCCGCACAAAATCAACGAATGGATTGATGCAAAAGAAACAACAGGTGTTGATATGGAAAAAATCCACAAAAACAATCTCGCACTTGTTTCCGATATGGTTCCCGCAGCAACTCAACTTGTAACAATCGTTGCAGACAAAGCAGGTATTCTTGGTAACACAATGAAAAACAGTTTTGAAGAAGCAAGAAAATTTGTTGCATCTGTTATTACGGGTACTTCAACAGATACGGGCTCATTTACGAGAACGGCAAACCTTTTACCCGAACACATGGAAATGTCGGTAAAAGACAGACCGAACTTTGCTCCCGAAGGCATGTCAAAATGGCTGATTGACGAAGTAAACGCAAACCAGACCGAAAAGGTTGATAAAAAATGGCTCAGAGATAACATTGTTTTCGATGTTCCCGATAAAACCATTGACACACAAAGCACCGACGGTGAACTTTCACCCCGTGACAAAATGCTTGATTTTGCGGTAAAAGGCAAGAAAGTATATCCCGATGCGGGCGTAGGTATTGTTTCGGTATCCTACGACCAGATGTGCGAAGTTTGGGAAGATTCTCTGAAACATGACCCCGAATTTACATTATTAGACGTTCAAAACGGCTTCAAATACTGTGAAGTAATGGGTGCGTTAAAATCAGACCCGACAAAAGTAAACGCTCAAAGCAACCCGAAAGATTCCGAATTGCAAAGACAGGCAAAGGAAATGTACTCATCACCTTATGATGCAGACAAAATTGCCATTCTTGCAGTTCAGGATAAAAAAGCAGGTTATGTAACCGAAAATTCGGAAGTTGCAAGCATGAACGGAATAAGACTTTCGTTCCGTTCGGCAGATTGCAGTGACCACGCAGAATTACTTGCTTCAATCTTTGACGGCGGCGGACACGGCGGTGCTTCAGGCGGAAGAATTGATTTACCGGGTGTTGAAATCGATTCAAAACTTGTTGTAATGATTGACGGCAAGCCCGAATTTGATGCGAAGAAAGTCTTGAATATGGCAAGACACAATCTTGATGTACTTCATGACAACAATTTGACTCCCGAACAAAAGAGAGAACAAATGCACGAAGTAAAAGTCGCAATCAACGAAAACGGTAAAGAATTTTCTGATTTGGTAGCGGATATTGTAACCCAAATCAGAGCAACTCAGCCGAAACCGCAGCAAAATGAACAAACTCAGGTATTTTACAGAAAATAAGTAAAACCTGAAAACAATAAAAAGAGCCGTTACAAGACGGCTCTTTTTTATTACAAAAAAATATTTACAAGATTTTCTGCAAGGATATATTTTCAATCTTATTGACTGATGCAACAGTCAAAAAATACTGCATTTCAAATTTGCAACTATACGTGTCTTTAACGTCAGCATCGAGTTTATAAGCCGCTTCCTTAAATGTCCAAAACTTGTAAAAGCCGTCTAATGTTTCAAAGTTCTGCTTATAATAATCCGAAAATCTGTTCAAATCCCTCTCTTTTATATATTCAATATCAAGCCCGCAGGGATTTTCATCGAAACAAACGGAAACAATATTTTTCGAGTGGGAAATATTAAAACATAAATTTGAATTTTTTAAAACAGGCTTGCCGTTGTTCTGAAGAATTATTTCGGTATCTGACAAGTTATAAAACTCTTTGGCGGCTTTTTTCACAAGGTATCTGCCGATAGTATATTCATAAAACCGTTTTTCCGTTTTAAACTCTTTGTCGGCATATTGCTTTGCAAAATCTTTGTCATAAAACTTTTTAAATTCGTCTTGTTTTATATAAAAAACATTCATTTTAAACCTTTTTAAAAATCAAAGATGTATTTATGCCGCCAAAAGCAAAATTATTGCTCATAACAAATTCGGCATCAAGCGTTCTCGGCTGCCCCATAATGTACTCAAGTTCGCCGCATCTTTCATCAACGTTTTTAAGGTTAAGGTTCGGGCAAAACCAGTTATGATTCATCATTTCGATACTCAAAAGCGCTTCAATTGCGCCGCAGGCACCGAGAGTATGACCTGTATAACATTTAATTGTGCTGACAGGAACATTTTTACCGAAAACTGAACTTGTCGCCTGAGATTCTGCGATATCACCGTTTACGGTTCCCGTTCCGTGAGCATTAATATAGCCGATATCGGCTGCCGAGAGATTAGCACTATCGAGAGACTGCTTCATAACTTCTGCCATCATTTCCGAGTTGGGATTTGTGATATGAGTACCGTCAGCATTTGTGGCGAAGCCGACAATTTCCGCATAAATTTTGGCGCCTCGGTTTTTTGCATGTTCATATTCTTCCAAAATCAAAGTCGCAGCGCCTTCCCCGATAACAAGTCCGTCACGGTCTTTGTCAAAGGGCGAGGGTGTTAATTCGGGGTTATCATTTTTAACACTCGTTGCAAAAAGTGTATCAAAAATTCCGATGTTGCTCGGTGTAAATTCATCTGAACCGCCTGCAATCATAACCTTTTGCAGACCGAGTTTTATGGCCTCATAAGCATAACCGATACCCATTGAGCCCGAAGTACAGGCCGAAGAAGTAGGAATAACACGGCCGTGAGTCTTGAAATAGAGAGAAATGTTAACGGCTGCCGTATGCGACATCATGCGCACGTAAGAACCCGAATTAAGATTTTTTACGTCGTGCTCTACAATCATAGAATAGAAATCCATAAGCGAATCAATCGCACCGCTGCAAGAACCGTAACTCACGCCTGTTTGTCCGCTTGTGATAACGGGATTTCCGATTAGTTCCGCATCTTCCAGTGCCTGTTTGGCGGTAATCACGGATATTAAAGCAACTCTGCCCATTGTCCTTGTAACTTTGCGGTTAAATTCTTGCGGGATAACCAATCCGTCAATTTTAGATGCCAGACGGGTATGAAGTCCGTTGTATTTTGCCAAATCATCATCTTTGACAATACAATTTTTCAAAACGTGAAGCCGCTCAAAAGCGGAAGATACCGTAGAGCCCAAAGGGCTTGCAATCGCCATGCCCGTAACAACAACTCTTTTATCCATTAGTACATACCTCCGTTTACGGAAATAACCTGCCCTGTGATGTATGATGCGTCTTCGCTCATAAGATAGTTAATAACGCTTGCGACTTCTTTTGGTGTACCCATTCGCCGCATCGGTATTGACTCTTTTATCATATCAAAGGGAACCTCCGCCGTCATATCGGATTCAATTACACCCGGGGCAACACAATTTACCGTTATGTTTCTTTTTGCAACTTCACGGCAAAGAGTTTTAACGGCGCCGATAATTCCCGCTTTTGAAGCGCTGTAATTAATCTGTCCCCTGTTGCCTGCCAGACCCGCCACAGAGGAAAGAGCGACAATTCTGCCCTTGCGGTTTTGAATCATAGGCAAAATCAAAGGTTTTAAAGTGTTATAAAACCCGTTTAAATTCGTATTAATTACCCTGTCCCATTCCTCGTCTTCCATTGCGGGAAAAGCATTGTCGGCAGTGATACCTGCATTTATAATAACGCCGTAATAGACACCGTTTTGCTCAATATCGTTTAATAAAACTATTTTTGTTTGTTCTCTGTCCGCAACATCAAACTGCAAAATTCTTGCCGTTCTGCCGAGTTTTTCAATCTCTGTTTTGACTTCTTCTGCCTTTTCAACATTTTTCATACAGTGCAACACGATATCAAAACCGTTTTTTGCAAGATAAATTGCCGTTTCTCTGCCTATACCTCTGCTTGAACCCGTAATTAAAACCGTTTTATCCATTCATCATTTCCTTAAAATTATCATTTTCGTCCTGATATACGTTTATCGTTGCGCTTGAAATTTCCTCGTTTTTATCATTATAGATGAAACATTCAAAAGAACTCAACTCTGCCGTAAAAGTTTCCCTGACCAAAATATAATAGGTTTTGCCGAGTTCAAACTTTTCAACGGCATTGTTATAAAGTCTGGTTCCGAGTAAAAAACCTATTTGGGGTTCATCGGGTTTATTCTTTAAAAAGCAGTAACTGCCGATTGTCTGCGCCATATATTCAATACCGACAGCACCGTCAATACCGTTCAGTTCCCTGTCAAAAAACAAACTGTCCTCTCTGACGGTTACACAAGCCTTTAGCCATTGTTCTTCCAGCGAATAATCAATAACATCATCGATTAAAATCATAGGTTCTTTATGAGGCAGAATTTTTGCAAGATAACTTTTGTTATTCATCATTTTTACCCAAAATCATTATGGCATTAGTACCGCCAAAGCCAAAAGAATTGCACATACAGATTTTACACTTGTCATATTTTTCATCTTTTTGAACAAGACGAATCGGGAAAAGGGTTTCATCATAAACACCGTTAAAGATATGGGGATATAATCTGCCGTCAAAATTATCCAGCAATTTACAGCATAAGGCGGTTTCAATACCCGCAGCGGCACCGAGACAATGCCCCGTCAGAGATTTTGTTGAACTGACAGGCACGGTATTTTTAAAAATCTGAAAAATTGCCTTTGCTTCCATTATGTCATTTGCAACGGTGCCCGTACCGTGAGCATTGATATAATCAATATCACAGGGGTTAAGATTAGCCTCTTGCAAGGCTTCGTTTATTGCCTTAATTGCCGCTTCGGCTTCGGGGTCGGGGGTCGTCGAATGGTAGATATCGGAACTTTCACCTATTCCCATAACATCTATGCCGATGCCGTCCTTTTCGACGATAAAAACTGCACTTGCTTCGCCCATATTCATGCCCTCTCTGTCCTTGCCAAAAGGTGATGAAGGATTGGCAGACAAAACTTCAAGCGACTCAAAACCAAAGATTGGAACCTTTGCCAAAGTATCCACACAGGCAACAATAACGGCATCACAAATGTTGTTGCGAAGCAAATCTCTTGCCGTTGAAAAAGCCTTTATTCCCGAAGAACAAGCCGTAGAAACCGTTGTATAAAAACCTGTTAAATTCAGCAGCCGCATAAGAAACAAGGCAGGGTTTCCGAGTTCCGAATGTCTTTGGTTGTCCGATTTTTCAAATTCCTCAACACCCGAATTTGTCGTTGCGGCAACAACAGCCACTCTGTCCCTCTGATATTTTTCAAAAAGGCTGTCAATATTTTTCTGAAGCAATTTAACATTTTTTTGCAGAAGGCGGTTGCAGCGCAAATTAAAATTTTCGTTTTCGACAGTTTCCAAATCGGTTTTTATTACACCCGCACGCATTAATTTTTGCGGAAGATATCCTTCAAGACTTTCAAAACACGAGTTATTGGCGATGATGGCATTTTGATAAATGTCATCAAGGTTGTTTCCTAAATTACATATTGCTTCATAACCGATTATTTTCAAAAACAAATATCCTTTAATGTTTATATTATAATGATAGCATGAAAGAACTTGTAACAGAATTTTATGTAAATAAGTTTAATTTTTATAAAAATTCAGAGGAATTTGATTTAAGTTTTGTTCCTGCAATTTTAAGAAGAAGAATAAGCCTTTTGGACAAATACGTTCTCTCTGCAATGAACAGCACCTATTCCGATGATGTTGAGGACATTGTTTTATCATCACAGTTCGGTGAATTTGAAAGACTTATAAAAATAATCGGTCAATACACTGAAAATCAGGAAGTTTCGCCAAATACTTTTTCAGGCTCGGTTCATAACTTTGCCGTCGGCTTTTTCCTGTTAAACAAACGGAAAACGATTCCTTATACTGCCCTGTCTGCCTGTGAAAAAAGCCTTTCTTTCGGCTTATTATCGGCAGTAATATCAAAATACGATAACACACTGTTTTGTTATGCAGATGCAAACAAAGGTATTAACAATTCTCTTGCAGTTAATTTGAGCAAAACAAAAAAAGAAAATTCAGTAAAATATATTCTGAAATACGAAAAACACAAAGACACAAATAGTGTTTTTGGTGACTTTGCCGATTTTTTCAGCCGAAAATCAAAGCAGTTAATAACCTCTGATTATTCAATCGAAAGGGTCGATTGATGATAGAAATTATAAGAAACTGTATTCTGGCGGCAATGTTTGTAATCTTTGGTTTTGGTGCATTAGTAATCAGATACTGCATTTTTCCCTTTAAAAAAACAATAATTGAGAAATATGAAACCCTGCAAAAATCATGGCAGTTTTTTCTTTGGCTGATGCAGAAAACAAAACTCATCAGGCTTGATATACAAAATCTTGAAAAAATTAAAAACATAAAAAATTCGATTATTGTATCCACCCACCCGAGTTTTATTGATATTGTAATTTTAATGTCAATCATTCCACATTCCACATGCTTTGTAGCGGCAAAACTTGCCAGAAACCCGTTTTTAAGAGGGATAGTTAATCTGCTTTTCATATTAGATGTTGAGTCAATAGATGAATGGCTTAACAAAACCTGTGAAAAAGCGGACATGGGTTTTAACATCATAATCTTTCCCATGGGCAGCAGACACAGAAAGAATGAAACACCAAAAATCAGACGGGGAACGGCACTCATTGCCGAAAAAACAAAACAGGACATTGTTTTACTGCACATGGAAACAAGTTTCGATTTTCTCCAAATCGGCCAGCCTTTTTACGAAGCAGGGAAAGAAACTGTTTTGTACAAACTTGACTATTTAGGCGAAATTAACACAAAAGAATATCTTGAAGAATATGAAGATAGGGTTACTTTTAAAACAAAATTAATCAAAAAAATTACAGAAATATTATATCAACACAAAAACTGACATTTATGATATAATAAAAACGTTATGGACTTAGAAGAAAAAATTAAACAAATAATTATTGATTCTCTGGAATTGGAAGATATTTCAAAGGAAGACATCAAGACAGAAGAACCTTTATTCGGCGAGGGTCTTGGCCTTGATTCCATTGATGCGTTAGAACTTGGTATGGCGTTGAAAAAAGAGTTTAATTTGACTTTAAGTAAAAATAAAAGTGAAAACAAAAAATATTTTTATTCGGTAAAAACAATTGCCGATTTTGTAAGGTCACAGCAAAATGGATAAAAAATATTCCAAAGAAGAAATATATCAGAAAATCTGTGAAATTTTAACAGAAGAATTTGAAATTGAACAGACAAAAATCAAAGACGATGCAAATTTGTTTACTGATTTAGATTTAGACAGCATAGATGCCGTGGATATGGCTGTACGACTCCAGCAATTTACAGACAAAAGAATTTCGCCCGAAGAATTTAAGCAAATCAAAACTGTTAAAGATGTAGTCGAAGCCGTCTATAAACTGGTATAGGCAATGACGAAAACAAAACCTTTGATTTTCTTTATAATAACACTATGTGTTGTTTTTCTTTTTTATGTAAAGCGTTTTGTTTTGCTGAAATTTTATCCGCCGATTTGTAACTTTACGGCTTTTATGATTTTTTTCACTTCTTTGTTTGCAAAAGAAACTATAATTCAGAAATTTGCAAGAGCCTGCGGGGATAAACTTGAAAAACCCGCATGGAATTACACGAAGAATGTAACATATATCTGGTGCATTTTTACTTTTGCAAATTTTTTAATTTCTGTATGGACAATCTTCTTATCGGATAAAATCTGGATACTTTACAACGGTTTTATCTCATATTTTCTGGTCGGAACACTGTTTGGCGCAGAATATATAGTCAGAACCATTCTTCGTAAAAGGAATTTGATATGATATCAGAAATCTTATATACAAATAAATTTGATAACAAAATTGCAGTTACCAACGAAAAAGGCAAATACACTTATGGTGATATTAAAAAACTCGTCTTTGCGGAAATGACAGAAATAAAAAATTTAAAAGAAAATGTTGTTATTACAGGCGGTGATAATTTTGCATTTATTATGCAGTTTTTTGCATCGCTGTTTTGCAATAAAAACCTTTTTTTAATTACGGAAAAGACACGACTCAACTCGTTAAATGCCGATTATGACGTTCTTGATGGCTATCCAGAAAACATTGCTGATGAAAAAATTATTTTTCCGCAAATTGATATTAACAAACCTGCAATTAATTTCTTTACTTCGGGCTCTGCGGGAATACCGAAGAATATCAGAAAATCATTATTTAACCTCATCAAAGAGGGAGAAGATGCAGGAAAAGAATTGGGCTTAAAAGGCAAAGAATTATCGGTTGCATCAACAACGGTTATGTGCCACCTTTTTGGGCTGACTTTTCACCTTATGACGCCGATTTGCAACGGATTAACAATTAACACTGATAGTATTTCATACCCTGAAAACTTTGATAAAGAAAAAACAATTTTAGTTTCAACGCCAACCTTTTTAACAGCCGTTCCGAAATTTGACTTGTCGTTTAAAGTAATGCCAGAATATATACTTTCGGCAGGCTCAAAGTTGGACGATAAAGTCTTTGAATACTTTGAAAAACAGACAAATGTAATTGAAATTTACGGCAGCACAGAAACGGGAATCATAGCCCACAAAGAAAAACACAATAACGACTTAAAATTGTTTGATAATGTCCAAATAACTCAGGCGGAAAATCATACCGAAATATCATCAGACTATATGTTTGAAGACAAAATATCAATCAACGACAAGGTCGTATTAAACAACCGTTTTCTGCAAAAAATACGCAGAACGGACAGATTGTTCAAAATCAACGAAAAGAGAGTTTCTGCTGATGAACTTGAAGCAAAACTCAACAAACATCAGTTTGTCAGCAAAAGTTACATTACAAAAAACGATGAAAAACTCGTATGCTTTTGCGCTCTGACTCGGGACGGACAAGAATTTTTACTTAAAAACAACATTGCAGCACTTACAAAAACTTTAAAAACGTTTTTGTTGCAGAATTTTGAAATAATACCGCAAAAATGGAAATATTCTGATGAAATCCCCATGACAACCGAGGGAAAAATCAATAAAACACTAATAGAGCATATTTTTAATGTCAATCTGTCCCTGCCTCTCATTTTCGGCAGAACTCTTGCCGAAAACAGCATAGAATACAATCTTCTTTTTTACAAAGAGTGCAATTTTTTCAAAGGTCATTTTCCCTCTTTTCCGATAGTTCCCGGGGTTGCTCAACTTTTTCTTGCAAAAGAATTTGCAAACGCACATTTTCATCTTAATATCAGACAGGGACAGTGGAAAAGAATAAAATTTTCAAACATCATACAACCCGACAGTATTATCAAATTAAGACTTGAAAAAACAGAAAAACACGTATCGTTTGAATACTGCTCGGAAACAAAAAAATGTGCATCGGGAATATTTTTATGCGAAAATATTTTTAAAGGAGAGGTATAAATGAGTTTATTTCAGTCGGAATACGAAGTAAAAGTTTCTTTTGAGGATTTAGACCCGATGAATGTAGTCTGGCACGGAAATTATGTCAGATATATGGAGCAGGCAAGATGCGATATGCTTGAAAAACTCAAATACAATTATCGAGATATGCAAAAAGACGGCCTGATGTATCCTGTCGCCAAAATAAAAATCAAATACTTAAAACCCGCAACATTAGGCGATATTCTAACGGTAAAAACCGAAATAATCTCTGTTGAACCGAGTTTAAACATTGACTACAAGATTTACAACAGGATAACAAACGAAAAAATAATGTCTGCAAGCACAATGCAGATTGCAGTGAGAAAAGAGACAAACGAAAGTCTTTATGAAATTTCCGAAAACTTTAAAAAAGCACTAATAGAGGCAGGTTGTGAAAAAATTTAGTATATTCTTTTTTATTTTTATCATTGCCACGAATAGTGTTTTTGCCGATGTTTTTGACTCACCTGCAAAAGTAAAACAATTAGCCGCCCAAATACCCGTTATGGATAGCATAAGTTGTAAATTCAAACAGGAAAAATATTTAAAAAATATAGAAAAACCGCTCATTTCATACGGAAATTTTGAATATAAAAAGAATATCGGGATAGTTTTTGATACAACCTATCCCGTGCAGTTAAAAACCTCCTACACTAATGAAAACCGTAAACAGATAAATTCGGTAATTAACGCCATCTCCTCTAAAAAATATTCGGAACTTGAAAGAGAGTTTGACTTTTTCTTTGAAGAAAGAAACAACAATTGGACGCTCGGACTAAAACCGAAACAAAGCCAAAACAGTTCAAAAATTCTTAAAAGTATAACAATAAGCGGTAATGCAATAATTGAAAATATAGAAATTCTTCAAAATAACGGAAATAAAACTGTATTATGGTTCACAAAATAAAATTTGCAGTCTTTTTTATTATAACACTGATAGTTGTTTTACTGTGTGTTAATCATCACAACGAAACGGAAACAAATCTGCTCCGAACACTAATGCCGCAAACTTCCGCTAATTTCGAGGAAATGCTTGCCGTTGCCAACAAGTCCTCGTCTGTTATTAAAGTCGTTTTTGAAGATAAAGACGAAGAACATCTGAATGAATTATACAAACAATTTACGGAGCAGACCGATAAAAATGATTTTGAAATAAATTCAACGGATATTTCAAAGTTGTTAGAAATATACACCGAAAACCCCGCTAATTTTCTGTCTTACGGCATCAGAAAAAATTTAAAATACGGGAATTACGACCTTGTTTATACTCAAAGCATAAACGACCTGTATAACCCGACGGGCTTGCAAATAACCGATTTTGAAAAAGACCCTTACTTACTTCTTGATAAATACATAAATTCAAGAAACAATATTTTCAACAAAATCCATTATGTCAACGGGCTTTATTACGACTCGCTTTCCGTTAAAATAAAAGGAAACGATGCTCTCTCACCCGATTCTGCGAACAAAAAAATATCCAAAATCATAAAACTGCAAAAAGAATTATCAAAAAACGGCAGCAAAATCTATCTCGCGGGAACACCTATACACTCTTATTTTACAAGCCAAAAGGCAAAGTCCGACATTAATATCATCTGCCTTTTATCAACTGTTTTGATTGTTTTCCTGACATATTTTTATTTTAAGAACCTGAAACTTTTAATCCCCATAGCCGTCAGCATAGCCTTTGGAATGTTAACGGGCTATACGGCAACAAAATTATGGTTTGACACGTTTTTAATAATTACAATGGTTTTTTCAACAACACTAATAGGAGTCGGAATAGATTATTCTTATCATTACTTCTTTTCGGAGCAAAAAGATAAAACGTTTTATAAAAACCTTACGTTCAGTTTTTTAACGACCATTGTGCCGTTTGTGATTGTATATTTTACAAAAATCGAATTACTGCAACAAATAGCGGTTTTTTCTGTTTTCGGCCTGTTTGGAATTTATTTCACCCTTGTTTTTTTATACCCGTGTTTCAAAACAACAAAACCGGAAAAAGCAGTTATTATAAACAAAAAAACACTAAAAGTTGTTTTAAGTATTCTGTTTGTAATGAGTTTAGCGGGCATTTTCAGATTTCACTTTAATGACACCCTATCCTCTCTTTATAAACCGAACAAACAACTTCAACAGGCAGAAGCCTTATACAATAAGATTTCGGGAAACAACGTTACGAATACAATATTTATAACGGTAAAAAAACCGTCTTTTGAAGCAAGAATGGAAGCCGAAGAAAAAATTACGGATTTGTTGTCAGAAAAAACGATTGATTTCATGAGCCTGTCAAAGATAATCCCGTCACAAAAACGACAGGCTGAAAACTTTGAACTTGTAAAAAAACTATATGAAAACAATCTGCAAAACTATTCAAATATTTTATCGCCAAAACAAATTCAAGCCCTTAAAAACCAAAAATTCACGCCTGTTGAAACAGATATTGCAGCAATGCCGTTTCTTAAAAATTTTGTTCTTAACCCTGATACTACTATCATTTATGCTTTTTCAAAAAATTTACCCGAGATATCTGATAATGACGTAAAAATTATAGACATTCAGCAGGATACAGAGAATCAAATGAGAGAATACAGAAAAGCACTATCTGTGGTTTTTGCAATATCTGCACTGGTTTTGGTTATCATTTTAACCTTTTTCTACGGGATTAAACAATCCGTTAAAATACTTGCACCATCGGTTTTGGGTATGGTCTTCGCATTATTTTTAACCTCGTTAATATGCGGTGAAATCAATTTCTTCGGCATAATTTCCGTATTTTTAATTCTCGGCTTTACGGTGGATTATTCAATTTTCAGAACATCGGGCGAATACAAAACAGAAAGCGCAATCGCAATTTCATGCCTTACAACATCATTTTCATTTTTATTATTAGCATTTTGTGGCTTTAAACTTTTAAGCACAATGGCTCTTGTGATATTCTTCGGTCTTATAATAGCATATATGACGGGATATCTGATTTTTAACAATAAATAATTTATGGTAAAATCTGATTATGAAAAAAGTAAAAAGAAAAAACAAAACATCTGTAATCAATGACCTTACGGAAGCGCAGAAATTTATCTTTGCCCCGCTTGCGTTTCAGGCGGTATCTGCGATGCTGGAATTTGGTATTTTTGATTTTCTTGATAAAAACCCCGCTTCAAAAGAGGAAATCATGAGGGCTGTAAAAGCCGATGAATACACAGTTACCACACTTTTACAGATAGCGGCGGCAAATAATCTGGTTCGGGAAAAAGATAATATGTATTCTCTGACGAAAAAAGGGCTTTTGTTCATATATGACGATATGACAAAGGCAAATTTTAATTTTGTCAAAGATGTCTGCTATCTCGGTGCAAGCGAAATGTACTCATCGTTTAAAGAAAGGGCACCCAAAGGACTTCAAAAGTTTGTCGGCAACTATAAAACGATATACCCCGTTTTGACACTTTTGCCCGACAAAATGCTAAAAAGTTGGTACGAATTTGACCATTTTTACTCGGACAACTGCTTTGATGAAATTTTAGAGATAATCTCTAAATCTTTTAAAAATATTTATGATATCGGCGGAAACACGGGAAAACTCGAAGCCCTTTGCCTAAGTAAGTATCCGGATATTTCAGTAACGATGTTTGATTTACCCGAAAACCTTGAGAAAATCAAAACAAAAAAAGAGTTACAAAAATGCAATTTTCACCCGATAGATGTCCTGTCTGAAAATCCCGATTATCCCGAGTTTAAAGACAGCGCTATCATTATGAGTCAGTTTTTAGACTGCTTTTCAAAACAGGATATTGTAAAAATTCTGAAAGATTTAACACAAAAGGCAGACGATAAAACCTCGATATTTATTCTTGAACCCTACACCGATATGCAAAATTTTGAGGGAGCGGAATATTCGATTGTTCATTCGTCTTTGTATTTTACCTGTATGGCAAACGGCGTCAGCAAATTTTACACGATGAAAGAAATGGAAGAACTAATCGGCAGGGCGGGTTTGACGATAAAACAATGCTGCAACGGAATAGGCGCTTTTGATTATACACTGTTGGAGTGCGGAAAAAATGCAGTGGTTTCAGGCTAGAGAATATTCGGCAGGCAAAAAACGGCTTGCTTTAACGTGGTTTTTGTATAAAACCTTCGGCGAAAAAATGCTGTATTTTATCGGCGACCTTGTGGCATTTTTTACGTTCCTTTTTGCGCCTGATTTACGGAAATCATCCAAAAGATACTTTGAGATAACACAAACAAAAACGGGCATAAAACCCTCATTACAAAATATTTATCGACATATAAGAAGTTCCGCCGAATCTCTTTGCGACAAAATGCTTGTTATAAGCGGAAATTTTGATACTGACAAAATCACCTTTGACGAAGAAAACACCGAAAAAATCCTATATAACGACATAAACAAAAAACAGGGCGTATTTTTAATCTGCAACCACATCGGAAACGTTGAAGTGCTGCAGACGTTAATGCTTCAGAAAGATTATGATTTTAAAATCGATATTTTTATGAGCAGCAGACAAAGCAAAATATTTAACGAATTTTTGAAAACAATCAAAATTGATTATCCCGTCAATCTTTTTCCCGTTGAAAACATCGGTTTAACCACGGGGATTGAATTAAAAGAAAACCTGAACAAAGGAGATATGGTATTTATAGCGGGCGACAGGCTTGCTCAGGATAATGACACTAAAAGTATCAAAGCAGAAATCTTCGGCAAAAACATTTATCTGCCCAAGGGAACTTTTAAACTTGCAAAACTAATGGAAGTGCCTGTTTACTTTATTTCGGCGATTAAAAAAGACGGCATTTACAAAATTTATGCGGAAAAACAAAATGACTTGTCAGAAAAAGCACTAACAACAGCCTTTTGTAAATTTCTTGAAAAATGTATTCTTCTTGCACCCTTTCAGTTCTATCATTTTTACGACTTTTTTGCAGAAAATTAAAACTAGCATTTTTAATTTTTAATTGCATTTATAATTTTATAAAATTTTTGAACTTCTTCATCGGACGATTTTGCAAGAATATCATTAATTTTTTGTATTGCGGTATCTCTATTTTCCAAATGGTTAAAATCAAATAAATCTTTTATTTCAACATCAAAAATATCGGATAATTTTTCAAGATTATTCATTGTTGTAAAACAAGTACCTGTTTCAATATTACCGATTTGTTTTTGAAAAACACCCAATTTTTCAGAAAGTTGTTCCTGAGTATATCCGTTTTTCTTTCTTAATTCTTTAATTCTTTTTCCAAATAATTTATTATTATCCATCAGAAATACCTTATATAAATATAGTATTAATTTTTATATATTTTCACACCCTATTAAACTATCCATAATATTG
>JAILHI010000029.1 GCA_024695865.1 Candidatus Gastranaerophilales bacterium | reverse complement strand
TATATCTTTTTTGACATTTCAAAAAAGATACCCGCATGATTTTTTGAAAACCCTTTTTGAACTTTTGTATCTCTGATTTTTTTATGTTCTCTTGCATACATTGTTATAACCGCAATTTCGGGCGGGTTTAAAAAACGAAGTCTGCTCAGACTTGCAACACCGCCTGAAACATAAAGATATTGTCCGTTTTCAATAATTCGTCCTTTTCTGTATCGTTGTCCGTATTCAGAGGGAACAAAGGGCGAGCCTAAAAGCGGCAGATATATTTCACCGCCGTGAGTGTGTCCGCTAAGTGTTATGCTGACGTAGGACGGAATCTTCGGAAACACATCGGGGTTGTGTGAAAGTACGATAACCGGATAATTTCTGTTCTGCATAAAGTCATTCGGGTTGTACTTGTTATGCCACCAATCTTTCAAGCCGACAACCTGAATTTTTTTACCGTTATGTGTGATAATAGTTTCCGTGTTTTCAAGTACGGGAATTTTTGCCTTTTGATAAATGTTTTTTACCACGTTTGGCGGGTCAAAATCGTGATTGCCGAGAATTGCAATTACGCCGTCTTTTGCTTTTAATTCGGAGAATATTTTTGCAATTTCATCTTCGGAATATTTTTTTTGAGTAATCGATTTTGCATCTAAATCGCCTAATAACACTATTAAATCAGGTTTTTCCGCATTAATTGTTCTTACTGTTTTTTGCAGTTTTTTTTGATTGACACGATATGTGCCTATGTGCAAATCTGAAATTACACCGATTTTATATCCGTCTAAGTTTTTTGTCCATTTGTCCGAATACACATTTTGTCTTTTTAAAACGAGCATATCGGGTTCCAAAAAGTAAACATCAAAAATAAGCAGGCAAAGAACAAACAGCAGAGCCAAAACTACGGATAGTGTTTTTTTCATAATTGTTCCTTAGGAATGTCCAATATATTTTCATCCGAGAAGATAATAGGAACACCGATTTCTTTTTCAAGTTCTGCAGCCGTGACATTATAGTTCAAAACAGTACTGTAAAAATCAAGACGGGCGTTAAGATAAGTATTTTCACCGTCTTTTAACTCGATTGCATCACCGACACCTGCTTTATATCTGCCTAAAACCTGTCTGTATTGCTCTTTAGCCTCATCAAGCGCAAGTTTTGCAATTACAATTGCATCTCTGGAAGTTTGAAGTTCAAGATAGGTCTTTTTGACATTATAATAAACGTCGTCTTTAACCTCGTTATATTGGGCAAGAGTGCGTTTATATGTGGCTTTTGCCTCATCAAACTGTTTTTTTACTCTTGCGAAATTTACACTTTCATATTTCAAATCAACACCGATTTTCGCCGCAACGACATCATATTCATCGCCAAGCCCGTTTCCGTAACTGCCTGAAAGATTTAAGTCAGGAGCGAAATTTCTTCTTGCGGCTCTGAGTGACAATTTTGCCGCCTCAAGACTTTTATACGCGGAAATCAACTCGGGACGTACCTCCATCGCTTTAGCAATTACTTCATCAGCCGTGTACTCAAATTTTTTAATTGAAAGGTCATCTGATAACTCGTAATTGACGTATTCCGGAGCACCCATTATTTTCGAGAGTTTTACCTTGGCAACTTCAAGTTCATTTTTTGCTTCAACAAGGTCAAGTTTTGCTTTTCCGAGGTTGTATTCTGCTGTTACAACATCAAGTTTCGGTTTTTTACCCAATCTGTAAAAGCCCCACGCCTGCTCAAGTTGCAATTCATAGTCCTTGACAGTATCCTCATAAACTCTTACTGCTGCCTGAGCGTAAAGAATGTTGAAATAAGTTGATTTAATTTTGTAAATAATATCGTTAATGTTTTCTTTGGTATCCTCTTTTGAAGCCTCATAAGACTTTTTGGCGCTGTCTGCCGTAGCCTTAATTTTTCCGAAATCAAAAAGCAGCATCTGAGCAGAAACCATAGGCAAATACCCCAAATTGTTGTGCATACTTGCATAAGACATTGCACCTTTGTAATGGTTACTCGTTCTTGAAAAATCAACGCCTGCCGTTAACGTGGGGAAATAACCCGCCCAAGCCTGACCGATTTTTGACTTATAAACATCCTCATTATAAACAGCCGCTTTAATAGAGTGATTATATTTAACGGCATTATTTACGCAATCCTCGAGTGAAAACACCGAGTGAACATCATTTGTAAACGGTGCTTTTTCATACTCATCATTTTTGACTTTTTCAACATTTTTTGCCTTGTCGGGATTTTTGTGAAAACTGAAAGCAAAGGCGCCGTTCAGCGACAAGGAAGTAACTAATAGTGTTATCAGAATTTTACTGTATAATTTCATCATCATTCTCTTTTTTACTGTTAAAACATTTATCCACTACATCCTGAATTATTACATAAAAAGCAGGAGTGAGCACCGTACCGAGCGTTGCCGCAACAAGCATACCTCCGATTACAGTCGAACCGACAGAAATTCTGCTGTTTGCACCTGCACCCGATGCGAATAACAACGGCAAAATACCCAAAATGAATGCGGCTTCCGTCATCATAATTGCCCTGAAACGCAAACCTGCTGCCTGAATAGCCGCCTCATGAATTGTTAAACCGTTTCTCTCGTGTTCGTCTTTTGCAAATTCAACAATCAAAATAGATTGTTTTGCCGCCAAACCGATTAAGGTAATAAGACCGACCTGAGAGTAGAGGTCTAACGACTGACCGAGCATCATCTGGAAAATCAGAGCACCGATAAGTGCAACGGGAGATACCAAAAGTACAGCAACAGGTATCATCCAACTTTCATACAGAGCAACGAGGAACAGATATACGAATAACAGAGCAAGACCTACTACAATACCCGTTTGTCCCGCTGATTCTTTTTCCTGTAATGATGTACCGGACCATGCATAAGAATAATCTTTTGAAAATTCTTTCGAGGCAAGATTTTCCATTGCATTCATCGCATCACCCGAGGATTTTCCGGTTGACGGCATACCCATTATCTTAACGGCACGGAACTGGTTAAATCGTGTTATTGAAACCGCACCCGTAATCTGTTTTGCGTTCATAACCGTCATAATCGGAACAGCCTGTCCGTTTTTGTTTATGACGTATATTTTTTGCAAATCCTCAATTTTATTTCTGTAATCACCCTCAGCCTGCATAAAGACTTTAAATACTCTGCCGAGTTTATTGAAGTCGTTTATATAAGCGTAAGAAAGCGTTGAGGCAAGAGTGTTCTGAAGTTCCGAAATATCAATACCCTGAGCCAAAACTTTTTCGTAATCAATATTAAGAAGATATTGAGGTACATTTGCCTGAAACTGAGTAAATACGCTGTTCAAACTTTTATCCTGATTTGCTTTGAGGATAAAATCGTCAGCAATTTTTGAAATTTCCTGAAGTTCCGCATCATTTAAGGAGAGCATCTGAAATTCGAAACCGCCCATCATACTAAGACCGTCAATTGCCGGAGGTGAAAACGTCATAATTGATGCTTCGGTTATATGTGCCGATTTTTTGTAAATTTCGGTCAGAATAGCGGTATGTGATAAATCCGTAGGACGTCCCTGAAATTTTCTTATTACCCAATCGACAGGACCGACTTTTCTTTCGTTCCAACTTTTGAGATTGATTACAACGTTTGCCTGGTTTGAGGGACCGTTACCACCGAAGGCAATTATTCTTGTCTTGTCGACACCCTCGATTTCTTCAACGGCTTTTGTAAATTTGATACAGACATCCTCCGTTCTGTTTAAAGATGCACCGTCAGGCAGAGTTACCGCCGTAATCAACATACCCTGATCTTCATCCGGAATAAAGCCAGTCGGAATTATTTTGAAAAGACCGAGCATCAATACTACAATTGAAAGATATAAAATAATCGTTAATTTCTGATTATAAACGAATTTTTTAACCATATCGAGATAATAATTTGTCAGCATATCAAAATAATAGTTGAATTTATTAAGCAGAATATCAACATAACCTTGTATTTTTACTGCCATGGGGCTTAACGGCTTTTTATTTTTCTTTTCTTTCAGCAAAATTGAACACATTGCAGGGGAAAGCGACAATGCACAAATTGCCGATAAAGCGATAGAAACTGCAATACAAACCGCAAACTGTTTATACATTGTACCCGATAAGCCTGTCATAAAGCACATCGGAACAAATACCGCCATCAAAACCGAAGCCATCGCAATAAGCGAACCTCCGACCTCTTTCATCGTAATCTGAGTCGCCTCTACTGCGCTGAGCCCGTTTTCCATGTGTCTTTTTACGTTTTCAATTACGACAATAGCGTCGTCAACAACAACGGCAACCGCCAAAACAAGAGCAAACAGGGTTAACAGATTTAACGACATTCCCAAAAGCTGTAATGCAGTAAATGTACCGACCAATGAAACAGGAATGGTAACACAAGGTATCAAAGTTGCTTTATAATCTCCTAAGAAAATAAATATAATAAAAATTACTATGAGCGATGTCAGTAAAATTGTAAATTCAACTTCTTCCATTGACTCGTTAATGAAAACGGCACTGTCGAGCATAGTGTTAATTACTAAGGTGTCGGGCAGAGTTTTAGATAATTTTTCAACTTCCTGATGGACATTTTTTACGATATCAACTGTATTTGCACCGGGCAGAGGCATGACCTGAATTAACGCACCCGGATTTGCATCAACCATACCAAAAGTGGTATATGATTTTGCACCTAATTCGACTCTCGCAATGTCTTTAAGTCGAACCTTTGAACCGTCGGTATTGGAGCGGATAATGATTTTTTCAAACTCCTGCGGCGTTTTTAGACGGCCGGTCGTTAATATGGAGAGTTTTAAACTCGGTTTGATATCCGTCGGCAAATCACCGAGAGCACCTGTTGAAAATTGGGTGTTCTGACTTGTTATAGCACTGTGAACTTCGGAAATCGAGATTTTATAATGGGCTAATTTTGCAGGGTCAAGCCAAATTCTCATACTGTAATCGTCTGCACCGAAGATGTTAACATCGCCGACACCGCCAATTCTTTTAATGGCATCCTTGATATAAATACTTGCATAGTTTGTTAAATCGAGTTGACTCCACGAACCGTCAGTAGATTCAAGGTTAAGAATGATAGCACCCGTACCGCCGACGCTGTTCTTTGCGGTAACACCCTGCTGAATAACGTCACTCGGTAAAAGGGCCTGAACCTGCTGAATTTTGTTTTGAACATTCATCAGATTAACATCATTATTAGTACCTGTCTTGAAGTAAATATCAAGCGAATATGACGAATCGTAGCAGGTGGATGACATATAAAGCATGTCCTGAACACCGTTTAACTGCGATTCCATAAGAGATGCAACCGAGGATTCAATAACTGCAGCGCTTGCACCCGGATAAGATGCAGTTACGGTAACATTCGGAGGAGTGATGTTAGGATACTTTTCCTGTTGCAGACCGAGCAGCGAAATGATACCTACAATAACTATAAATATTGAAATTACAACCGCAAAACGTGGCTTTTGAATGAAAAAATACAAATCTTCTTTTTTGATAGCCATTATTCTGCCTTACTTTCAATTTGTTCGATATTATTCGTTTTATTCGTTTTATCAGTTTTATCGGATTTTTCGGCTTTATCGGTATCACTGTTTTCGTTTTTCATTTCATAAGGAACGGTTTTTACCTCCTGACCTGATTTGAAGATATCCTGAATACCCTCCATTACAACTTCATCGTCGTAATCAAGTCCGCTTTCAACAACCCAGTTGTTGTCGATGTTATCTCTTACGACAATATTCTTTTTAACCGTCTTGCCGTCTTTAACTACCCATACATAGTAACCCGTACCGACGTCGGTTTTTGTTGCGGACTGCGGCACCAGCATAACCTTTTTCGCCTTGTTGATTCGGATAGTTACGTTGACATAATCACCCGGAACCAAAAGTTCGTTAGGATTGGCAAAAACGGCTCTCAGGGTAACCGTGCCTGTATTTTCATCAATTTTGTTGTCAACAAACTCAATATCACCTTCGATATCGTAGGTTGAGCCGTCTGCAAGTCCTAATATTACCGAAGATGTGCTTTCATCATCGGGATTATCTATGTAGTATTTTTTGATTTCAATAAAATCACCGCTTTTAATCGGGAAAACAACTTTCATCGGCGAAGTTGTATAAATTTGTGCAATAGCGCCGCTTGAAGATGTTACATAATTGCCTACGGAATAATGTGTTTTACCGATTCTGCCGTCCATAGGGGAAACAATATTTGTGTAACTCAAATCGAGATTTGCTTTCTGAAGTTGTGCTATTGAACCGTCTAAAGCCGCTCTGTATTTATTTCTCTCAGCCAAGGCATCGTCATAGTATTCACGGCTGACCAAATCTTCTTTTAAAAGTTGTGTTGCACGGTCTAATTCTATTTGAGCATTTTTGAAAACGGCAGCATTTTCATTTACGGCGGCTCTTGCATTTTTTGCGGCAAGAATGTATTCATCCTGTTCAATTAAGTAGAGCGGTTGTCCTTTTTTAACGACATCGCCTTCTTCAAAGTATCGTTTTTGCAGCCAGCCATTGACTCTGGCAATGATATCAACCGATAAATTTGCCTCAATTCTGCCCGTTGACGAGTATGTCGGGAAAATATCCTTTTCAATCGGGTGAGCGGTTTTAACGGTTTTGGGCTGCTTCATGTGATAAGCCGTAATTGCACCTACTACCAAACTCGAAATTTGGTTGTAAAAAATCGGTATAATAATTATTGCAATAATAATTGCATAAACTCTTGTCTGTTTTGATTTCCAATCTATTTTCATACAAATTTGTCCATTTCTGTTACTTCCGTATAAAAAAATATTATCATAGAATGTCGAAAATAAAAAATAAAGTATCATTTTGTTAACATTATTTATGATAAAATTAATACATGCTTATTCAGGGAAATATACGGAGTGAAAAGTCAAAACTTCTGCAGCAGCAATACGCAGAGTTGATTAATAAGGGCGTTTTGCCCGAAAATATTCTTGTTTTGACGCTTAATTCCTACAAAAAACAGGAATTTATAAACGGTGTTATGAAGCAAATTCAGGGTTTTTTGTACGGTAATCCGAAGATTCAGACCTTTTACGGTCTTTGCTATAATGCTCTGCTCGGAAGCTGGGCTGAAATCGAAGATTCTCTTAAAATCGCTAATCCCGTTATAATTCCTAATCTTTGCGGGCTCGAACTATCCAGATTGTTTTTGTCGGATAGTATCAAAAACGGCATCTTTCAGGACTATTTTTCAAAAAACAACCTTCTTCACCAGATGTTTAAAAGAATACAACTGATAGTGTTAAATAGTTTGACGGAAAAAGAAATATCCGAAAAATCGCATATTTTAAATGAAACTTTCTACGAGGATACAAGAACTGCTTACAAAAACTATCAGAAACTTACCCTGCAATACAGAAGTTTTGACTATTTGAGGCAGTTATCCATACTGCCGTATGTCGCCGAGCATACCGATTATTTTAAAAATATTGAATATCTTTTTGTTGATGATGCTGATGAAATGACTTTTGCGGAATTTAATTTCGTTAAGTTTTTGCGTCCCCAACTCAAAGATTGGTTTATTGCCTATGACAATTCGGGTTCGTCAAGGTGCGGTTACCTGAGTGCCTACAAAACTGCCGTTTTTGAGTTTGAAAAACTGTTTGGAGAAAAAGCGGATAACTTAAAGCAGGACGACGACATTTCAAAAGAGGCGGATAAAGTATATTCCAACATTATTAATAAAACAAAAAGCAGCCCCGAAAATTTTGAACTTCATTCATATCTCAAAAGACTCGATATGCTTGATGCTGCCTTTACTCAGATAAATACGATGCTGAAGAACGGAGTTAAACCGTCCGACATTGCCGTTATTACGCCCGTAAATGATGATATGCTTTCAAATTCCCTTAAACGATTTTTCGGTAAAAATATTACTTTCCAGTCCCTGAGCGGAAGTAAAAAACCGAGTGACTGCGTGTTTTTACGGGATATTTTTTCGATTATAAAACTGCTTCATTCGGAATGGAAGATGCCGCTTGAAGCCTCTGAATATCGTTCAATTTTCAGCAACTGTCTAAAAATTCCCGTAAAATATTCGGGAAAAGCCGTTTCAAAATGCACGGCAGATGAAAATTTGGCTGATTTTGATTTTAAAAATGACCTTTTTAACGGCAGATATTCTGAGTTTCGCCAATTTGTGCAAGACTTTGATAAAACTCAAAAATTTTCCGATGAAATCCTCTCGATTTTCGGTTATGTTTCAAGAAACGGCGTAAATAAAGACGATTTAAAGAATTTTAACTTTTTCCTCAAAGAAATACGCAGTTTTGAAAAAGCGTTCGGAATTTTAAGCGGTGATTTGAAAAAGCGGATACTGTTGCAATTTCAAAACGGTATTATAAGTGAAAATCCGTCAATTCCCGAACAAATCGAAAAAAATGCAATAATTATTTCAACACCGCAGAAAATTATCGATTTTGAAATTAAACGCAAATATCAGATATGGCTTGATGTTTCAAATGATTTATGGTCGATGCGTGATATTGGTGTTCTTTATAATGCCTGGGTGTTTAATGCCGAATGGCAGAACAAAGAGTTTCTGATAGAGGACAATATCCGTCTTGCAAATGAAAAACAGGCAAGAGTTTTGAGAAAACTGTTCCTCTGCTGTCAGGAAAAAATCTATGCTTACTTTTCGCAGTATGATACCTCGGGACAGGAAAATATCGGGTTAATTCAGAGTTATTTTTCTTCCGATGAAAAAGAGTCAGCCGATAACAAGCAAAAGAGGATTATTCCGAGAGATGACCAAAAGCAAGTCATAGAATACAGAAAAGGAAAAGGTGCGGTTAATGCCGTCCCGGGCGCAGGTAAAACAACCGTCCTGACGGCGCTTTTGGTTAATCTTATTGAAAGCGGTGTAAAGCCCTCAAACATATACGTTTTGACCTATATGGAATCTGCGGCGACAAACATAAGAGAAAAAATTAAAAAAACTTTGCCCGATTTAACGGATATTCCGAATATTTCCACAATACACGGGCTTGCCTTCAAAATTATCAAAGAAAACAACAATTACGTCAAACTCAATCTTTCCGATAATCTTGAAGTTGCGGACGATAATATGCGAAATAAAATTTTATGCGACAGTATTTCCGAATTAGGTATGGATTACGATAAACTTGATGACTACAAGGTCGGACTTTCTGCCGTCAAACTTTCTCCTAACGGTATAAAGCCGCTAAAATATTTAAAAGGCGGAAAAGATTTTGACAAATTATACGAAACTTATGAAAAAAATCTCAAAAAAGCAGGCGTCATTGATTATGATGACATGCTCCGATATGCCGTTTATCTTGTCGAAAATTTTGATGAAATCAGAGAATTTTACGCCGAGTCCTGTGAATACATTTTTGAAGATGAGGCGCAGGATTCTTCCGAATTACAGCAAAAACTTCTTTTAATGCTTTCCGAAAAGCATGGAAATCTTTTGAGAATTGGTGATATTAATCAGGCAATTACCTCATCCTTTACGGATTCCGACCCGAAGTGCTTTAAAAAATATTTTGATGAAAACATTAAAATGGTAATGAAATCTTCCCAAAGAAGCACCGTCCAAATCCAGAAGCTTGCAAATGATTTAATTGATACATCAAAAACCGATGAAAATCTCAAAGAGGCGTTTTTTGACAGTAAACTTGTTCCGACGGGCAAAAATCCCGTTTCTTCTCATGTTCCCGAATTTCGTATTTTTAGTGATTTTACCGATGAAAAATATTTTGTTTTAAACAAAATTCGTGATTTGAACAAAAAGAATAAACAGGAAATAGCAATTTTGGTAAGAAATAATTCCCAAATAACGCAATGGTCTGATTTTTTATCCCAAAACGGTCTTTTTGTAACAACAAATTCAGATGTTTTGGAGCAAAAATCGGTATTTAAAGTTATAATCGCCTTTTTGGAATATTTTCAGACCCCGTTTTCAAAGGATAAGATTTTAAATATTATCAAAACTCTTGAAGAATGCCGCCTTGCAAGGTTCTTCAAATATGAAAAAGAATATCTTAAAAATCAAAAGGGCTATTTTTTGAGCAGTGTCCCCGATGAATACGGTGAAAATCTGGCGCAGTTATGGTGGGATTTGCAGTTCTATGAGGATTTATCCTATTCAAATCCCGATGAAATCGCCCTGAATATCGGGATTAAATATTTTCATACCCAAAATGAAAAATCCAATATCTACCTCATAGCAACTATTATCAGAAAACTTTCCCAAATGTATGTAAACCGAAACACAGTTCTTGACCGTCTTAAAAGTATTGCAAAACGTCCTGTCGGAAGTACGTTCAGATTTTTTGAGGACGAAAACGATGCCAATTCCGCCGCAGTTAAAATTATGACCATGCACAAATCAAAGGGCGGAGAATTTGATGTTGTCTTTATTCCCGAACTGACCGAGGAAAATTATGCAGTTTTGAACAACAAAATTAAACTGAAATCAAATTTTGCGGAAAGTGTGAAAGAACTCAGAAACGGTTATAAAAAACGAACTAACGATGAAATCAAAACTGAAATTGCCGAAGAAACAATGCGCTTATTGTATGTCGGTATAACCCGTGCAAAAAAAGAACTTTATATTTCATGTTCAAAATTTTACAATAAAAAACTGCAAACACCATCAGTGTTATTTGATTATTTCGGAGGTGGAAGATGCTCACAATAACAGCGGGTATGATAAAGGCTTTCGAGGAATGTCCCGCAAAATTTGACCTTATTTATAACAACCACGTTGAAATACCCTCAAACGACGAGTTTGCCGAAAAAGGAAAACAACTGCACGCCTTGATAAACTATCAACTGAATAAGTCCGATATTTCTAAATTGCTGACCGTTCTCGATAAACCCGAAAATGCCGATTTAAAATCAATGTGGCAAAATTTTCTTTCCTTAAATATCGATACCTGCGAAGAAAGCGAGTTTACGTTTTATGTTCCGCTTAATGAACAAATTAGGCTTACGGGCAGAACAGATGCCATCAGAAAAACAAAAAACGGATATGAGATTCTGGATTGGAAAACGGGTAAATCATCGAATATTGATGCCGAAACAAACTGGCAGACAATAGTGTATTTATACGGTATTTATAATCTTTTCAAACACTTCGGTAAAATCGACAACTTTGAACAATTGTCCTTAACTTACTTTTTTCTGAAAGAAAATATCAGTAAAACAGTAACATTAAACGAAAAATCTTATGGCTCCTACCTGCAAAAAATTTCGGATATTTGTACCGAAATTCAAAATGCAAAGAAAATTTTTGCCGCAGAAACTCCAAAATGTTCAAAATGTTCTTATAATATTGTCTGCAAAAGGACTTACAAATAATAAAAAAATGTGCTATAATTGTAACAGAAGGGATTGAAAAGGATAATGACTTTATCATCGCATGGTTCGCTTGAAAACGAGATAATGAATGCCGTCTGGACTCTTGAAGAAACATCTGAAAGTGATGAAAACGTGAATATTTCGGTTGCAGACGTAGTTGAATTTATAAATAAAAACAGTGCCTCAAAAAAGGCCTATACTACTGTAAAAACGGTTATGGACAGATTGACCGAAAAGGAATATCTGCAAAGAATAAAATCGGGTAAAAAGTTTTATTATACATCGACTTCCTCGAGAAGCGAACGAGCAAGTTCTGCAATCAAAAGACTTGCGGGACAATATTTTAACAACGACATGCAGTCTTTTATGAAAGCCCTTGAAAAAGAATGTCTGAAAAATTAACAAAAGAAATTTTTTTATATCGGCAAAAGGCGGCGGAACTGATAAAATGTGTTTTGGCAAAAAGAATGCCTGTAAAACAGGCGCTTTTGGCTTTTCCGAAAGATGTTCATGATGAGTCTGTCAGGGCATCGTGGCATGCTTTGTGTCATTACGAAGCAGATGAGGAACTTCGTAAAAACAATCCCGAATACAAAGAAGAACAGGATTTGTTTCTCGAAGATATTGCAAATACCTTAAATCGTGGTGATGAACTGCCTGAATATGTAATATCCGCCTATAAAAAATATTATGATGCTCCGCTTAATCCTCACAGGCAGGGTTTGTTGGGTTTTCTATCGGGTTTTGAAAGTTTTTTGAACACAAAAAAGATTGATTGACGACATAATGAAAAAACTATTGCTTACTTTTCTTGTTTTATTATTTGTAAATTCTTTTGTATTTGCGGCGGAAAATACTTTTGCGACACTTGTTCCGTCTATTACTGAAATTATGTACGCAATTGATGCGCAGGATAAATTGATTGCCGTTTCTACGGAATGTAATTATCCCAAAGATGCTGAAAAAAAAGAAAAAATCGGAAACACGTTCTATTTTAACAAGGAAAGGTTACTTGAACTCTCACCCGATTATCTTTTAACCGTCGAAGGCTCGCAGTTTGCAAATTTCCAGATAACGAACAAAAGCAAAATTAAGGCGGTTTGCTATACTATGGATTCGGTAAATGCCGTTTACGATGCAATTTTATCCGTCGGAAGATTAACCGACCGCTACGACAACGCCGTCAAACTCGTTAAAAAACTGTCAAAAGATATTGATAATACAAAACCGAAAAGACAACAAAAAATCTTATACATAATACAGTTTAACCCTATAATAACGATTGGAAACAAGTCGTATTTGTCTGATGTAATCAGAAAATCGGGGCAAATTAACGAAACAGACGATTTGAACGAATTTTATCCCGCAGTTTCTTATGAATATCTCCTTACAAAAAAGCCCGATATAATCGTTGTGAGTTTTAGAAACGGGTATGAAAAAATTCAAAAACTCTTTCCGAACACAAAAATATATTTTCTTTCAGACGGTGAAAATTCACTGATTAACCGCCCGGGGCCGAGAATTAATCAGGCTGTCAGATTTTTTGCCGATTTGTAAATTAAAACCCTATAATTTGCTTGCATTTTGATATTTAACAAATATAATAAATTCTAACTTATGTTGTGTTTAGTATATAAAATAGAAAAAGGTGTTTTATGCAAGAATTAGACAAACAGTTTCACATCAGATGTGTTGAAGGCGATGTAGGACGTTACGTATTGTTACCCGGCGACCCCGGAAGATGCGAATCAATCGCAAAACTTTTTGACAATCCTCATCACGTTACTCAAAACAGAGAATACAATATCTATACAGGTACACTTCTCGGAGAAAAAGTCAGCGTATGCTCAACAGGTATCGGCGGCCCTTCGGCATCCATCGCAATGGAAGAACTTCACAATATCGGTGCTGATACATTTATTCGTGTAGGTACCTGCGGCGGTATCGATTTGAACGTTCAGTCAGGCGATATCGTTGTCGCTACGGGTGCAATCAGATTTGAACATACTTCAATGGAATATGCTCCGATTGAATATCCCGCAGTTGCAAACATCGATATTACGATTGCTCTCAGACAGGCTGCATTGGCAATGGGCAAAACCACTCACACGGGTGTTGTTCAGTGTAAAGATGCTTTCTACGGACAACACAGCCCCGCTAAAATGCCCGTTTCCTACGAACTTTTACAAAAATGGGAAGCATGGAAACGTTTGGGTGTCAAGGCTTCCGAAATGGAATCCGCTGCCTTGTTTGTAGTTGCAGATGCTCTTAAATGCCGTTGCGGTTCTTGTTTTCACGTTATCTGGAATCAGGAAAGAGAGGCTGCGGGATTAGACCAAAAAATGAGTGAAGATACTTCGGCTGCAGTTAAAGTCGGTGTTGAGGCATTAAAACTCATTATCGCTCAGGATAAGGCAAATAAATAGTTTTTTCTCTGAAAATCAAAAAACATTCCGCTGTTTTCAACGGAATGTTTTTTTTGTTGACTAAATATTTTAAAGTGTTTAAATCATTGTAAATACAAATACATAAGGAGTTTTTTATGAAAATTTATAATAACATTCTTGAACTTGTCGGAAACACCCCGCTTGTGAAAATTAACGAGATGAATAAAGGTACTGCAAATCTTTTTGCAAAGGTGGAATATTTTAACCCCGCAAGTTCAATCAAAGACAGAATTGCTTTAAATATGATTGAAGCCGCTGAAAAAAAAGGAATTATTTCGCCCGAAACTACGACAATAATTGAGCCCACAAGCGGCAATACGGGTATCGGTCTTGCCCTTGTCTGTGCAGTTAAAAAATACAAACTCATTATCACAATGCCAGAAACAATGAGTATCGAACGCAGAATGATGATGAAAGGCTACGGTGCGGAACTTGTTCTGACGGAAGGCTCAAAAGGTATGAAGGGTGCAATCGAAAAGGCGCAGGAACTCAGCAAAACAATTGCGGACAGTTTTATCCCCCTGCAGTTTGAAAATCCCGCAAATCCCCAAAAACATTATGAAACAACGGCGGAAGAAATTTTTGAAGATACGGACGGCAAGGTTGATATTGTAATTGCAGGTGTAGGTACGGGTGGAACAATATCGGGTATCGCAAAACGTCTTAAAGAAATCCATAAAACCGTTAAGGCCATTGCCGTAGAGCCCGCAAGCAGTGCCGTTCTTTCAACGGGTAAAGCGGGAAGTCATAAAATTCAGGGTATAGGTGCGGGCTTTGTGCCTAATACCTTTAACAGAGATGTGGTTGATGAAATTATTACCGTAACGGACGACGATGCAATTCAGACAGCAAGAGATTTATCCGTAAAAGAGGGTCTTATGGTTGGTATTTCATCGGGTGCCGCAATGTTTGCCGCTTTGCAGGTCGCAAAACGAGAAGAAAATAAAGATAAAAATATTGTAGTAATTCTCCCCGATTGCGGCGAAAGATATTTGTCAACGGTTCTCTTTGAACATTGCAAATAATCAATATTTTAAATATCCGTAATGCAGAAAGACAGTTGATTTCTGCAGGGATTGCCGAGAAATGCTTGCTCATTTCTCGCAATGACGGATAATAACGGCATAATTACAATAATTTGCCCAATATTGAAATAAAAAATTTTTTCATTGTATAATAATTATATGAAAATTTTAGTCGTAGGTTCAGATGCAAATGCGTATTCAATAGCAAAAAAAATGAGCGAAAACGAAAACGTTGACGCCGTATTTGCGGCGCCCGGGTTTGATAAAATTTCGGATTTTGCTCAAAATATTGATATCCAGGAAACAAATCTTCCCGAACTTCTTGATTTTGTGCTGGAAAATGAAATATCTCTTACGGTGGTTACTTCCGTGAATGCAATCGAACAAAATATTGCGGAATTTTTTGCCGATGCAAGACGGCTTGTCTTTGCGCCCTGTGCAGAGGCGGCAAATGTAACTCTGTATAAATCGCTTGCCAAAAAACTTATGTACAGACTCAAAATACCGACCATGAAATTCGGTATCTTTGACCGAGAAAATCAGGCTGTTGATTATGTCGCCATGTCAAGAAAACCTTTGGTAATCAAAAAGGACAGACATCAGGCGGGTGATTTTCCCGTGTTTGCGGCTTCTTTCCCGAAAGCAAAGGCTGAAATAGAAAAATCGCTCGTTTCGCCCGAAAATAAAATTGTAATCGAGGATTATACCGATGCAAAAGAAGTTGCGATGTATTTTCTGACAGACGGTTACACCGCTTTGCCAATCGGCAACTGTTCCTCAAACGACCCTGATTTTGCCTTTGCGGACAGCGTAGTTTCGCCAGATAATTACATATCCGATGAAATGGAAAGAAAAATATTAAACGAGGTTGTTTATCCCGTAATTGACGATATCTCGGCACGTGGTCAGGCTTATTGCGGTATTCTCGGCGTTGACCTTTTCGTTGACGGAAACTGTTATAATGTTATCGAGTTTAATCCGTTTTTTAAACAAATGCACCTGCAAACAATTTTGCCGCTGATAAAATCGGATATTTACGATTTGTTTATTGCGGCAGCAAGCGGTTCGCTTTCCGATGAGTACGAACGGATTGATTTTTGTAATTGTGCCGCTGTTTCAAAAATTACAAATAACATAGATGACTCAAAAATTCCCGTTCTTGATGATGCAAACTTATCCGTCGCAAGAACAAGCGCTTCAAATTACATCTTAACCCAGATTGCAAGAATTTCTGCAAAGGCTAAAGAAAATCTCGAAGAAAATTTGGAATTTCTTCGCAGGGAGGATTTAAGTGGCAAATAAATTCCTGCGAAAATGTATCGGTTGTGGTGCGTATAAAAAAAAAGAGGAACTGATTAAAATAACAAAAACAAATACAAATGAAATATACATAAATCCAAAAAGTAACGTTTACGGTCGTTCAACCTACATTTGCAGGGACGAAAACTGCGTAAACAATGCCTTTAAAAAAATGAAAATATCCAAAATATTAAAACAAAATGTTTCAATTAATTTGAAAGATGAAATCATGACTATACTTGAAAGTTAGATTGTGATACAAATATATTATACAAACAAAGAAAGAAATCCATGGAAAATATAAGAGTATACGACATAGCCAGAGAACTCGGCTTAACAACTAAAGAAGTGATACAAAAACTTGATGAGAAACTCGGAATAAAGGTAAAATCTCATTCAAGTACACTGACGATGTCGCAATACAAAAGATTTACGGATTTATTAAAAGCGCCCGTTGTTGACGCTCCCAAAAAGCCGAAAGCATTTATTGTCAAAAAATCAAAAGCACCCAAAACCGAAAATGCTTCCGATGATAAAGCCAAAGAAGAAGTAAAGGTTACGGTAGAAAAAGTTGAAATTAAACCCGAAAAACCCGCAGAAGAAAAACAGGAACCCAAACAAAAACAGGAAACAGAACCTGAAAATGACAATAAAATGATTGCACCTTCGGCAACAAGTATTCGTTCTTTGCTTGAATACAACAATCAAAATAGCCAGAAAAGACGTGCTGAAATTCAGGCGGAAAACAACCGCAAGCGCAAAGAACAGGAAAGAGCCGCAATAGAAAAAAGAAAAGCGGAGCAAAGACAGGCAAGACAGCAACAGCAGCAGCAACAGCCGCAAAGACCGCAAAGAGATAACAACAGACCTCAAAGACCCGAAAATGCAAGACCTGTTCAGAACAAAGAAAATGCGGAAAACAGACCCGCAAGACCCGCCACGGACAGACGGGAACCTATTAAACGACATTTTATATCTCAGGAAATTTACGAAAATAAACCGGGATATTCAAAACGTAAAGATGTAAATAAAAAAGATAAAGATTATAAGTCAAAAGAAGAACAGCAAGAGCTTATCAGTCTTGAAAAGGCTATGGCTCAAAAGCACAGAAAAAAAGAAAAGACGGAAGAAGTCCAGACGGAAGTCAAATCAGTTGTTATTAACTCTGTATTAACCGTCGGCGAACTTTCCGAAAAAATCAACAAATCTTCCGCCGAAGTTGTTAAGTTCCTTATGATGAACGGTATTCTCGCAACGGTAAATCAGGTTATTGATATCGATACACAGAAGAACGTATGCGCTAATTTCGGTATTGAAGTTCAGGAAGAAGATTTAGATGCCTATATCGAAGAAGAACTCAAAAAAGAAGAACAATTAAAAGAAATTACCGATGTTGATGAATCACTTCTTAAAACCAGAGCACCGGTTGTCAGCATTTTGGGTCACGTTGACCACGGCAAAACAACCCTGCTCGATTCTATCAGACAGACAGGACACAAGATTACGGCAACCGAAGTCGGCGGTATAACCCAATCCATCGGTGCTTATACGGTTCATCACAACAACAAAAAAATTGTTTTTGTCGATACCCCCGGTCACGAAGCGTTTACTGCCATGAGAGCAAGAGGCGCACAGGCTACGGATATTGCAATTCTCGTTGTTGCGGCTGATGACGGCATTATGCCCCAGACCGTTGAGGCTATTAACCACGCAAGAGCGGCTGAAGTTCCTATCATTGTTGCAGTTAACAAGTGTGATAAGCCCGAAGCCGACCCCGATAAAATTTTGCAGCAACTTACGGAATACGGACTTGTCCCTGAAGCATGGGGCGGTGATACCGTTTGTGTAAAAGTCAGCGCTTTGCAAAAAACGGGTATTGATGAACTTTTGGAATACATATTACTGCTGGCCGAAGTCAACGGCTATAAGGCTAATCCTTCCGCAAAAGCATCGGGTGTCATTATCGAAGCAAACTTGGATAAAGGTAAAGGCCCTGTTGCCACTCTGCTCGTTCAAAACGGTACGCTGCACACGGGCGACTGCTTTGTTGTCGGTAATGTAGGCGGTAAGGTCAGAGCCTTAATTGCAGATAACGGTGAAAGAATTAAAAAGGCGGGCCCATCTACTCCCGTTGAGATTTTGGGTCTTGCGGAAGTTCCGCAATCGGGCGACAGATTCGAAGCCGTTGAAAATGAAAAGGTTATGCACCAGATTATTGCCGAAAGAAAAGAAAAAGAAAGAACTTCAAGACTTGAAGCAACAATGCCCGCTCACGTCCGTAATGATGCAATCGGTGATAAAGACGACAGTGTTCAGCGACTCAACCTTATTATTAAGGCAAACACTCATGGTGCTGCCGAAGCCGTTGCACAGGCGGTTAACCAAATGGAATCAAAAGAAATTATCACAAAAATCATTCACGTTGGTGTAGGTGATATTTCCGAAGCCGATGTTATGCTCGCAAGTGCGGGTAATGCTCTGATTTTGGGCTTTACCGTCAAGGAAGATGCAAATGCTACTGCTGCGGCTGAAAAATACAACGTAAAAATCAAAAAATTTGATATTATTTACCAAATTCTTGAAGACCTTGAAAAAACTATGCTCAAGTTGTTACAGCCCGAAGAAAAAATTGTTGAACTCGGACAGGCAGAAGTCAGACAGATATTTACCATCGGCAAAACCACCAAAATTGCAGGCTGTTATGTTACCGAGGGTAAAGTTGCAAGAAACAAAATGGCAATGGTTATCCGTGGCGGTAAAGAAATCTTTAAAGGCTCCATTGAACAACTCAAGAGATTTAAAGACGATGTTAAAGAAGTTGCCCAGGGCTTTGAATGCGGTATTTCGTTTGCCAAGTTTAATGACCTTGAAGTCGGTGATATTATTAAAGTTACGACGGTTGAACTTGTTGAACGTCAGGAACTTATATAGGTGTTGACATGGCCCAGTACAGAAACGAAAAAATTCGTAAAACTCTTATGAAAGAAATTTCCGATATCATTCAGAAGAAACTGAATGATTCGAGAATAGGCGGTATCGTTTCTATAACCGATTTGGAAATTGCGCATGATAATTCTTACGCAAAGGTTTATTATTCGGTTTTCGCACCTGATGATGTCAAGGATAAAACTATTGCCGCCATTGAGGAAGATGTTCCCAAAATCAGATTTGAAGTCGGCAGAAGAATCCGTTTAAGACTGACGCCCGAATTACATTTTATTTTGGACGATTCTCTTGAAAGAGGCGACAGAGTTACCGAACTTATCAATAAAATTTCAAAAGGTGAAATTAAATAGCCGTGTTTGGATTTTTAAATATTTATAAGCCCTACGGAATGACCTCGCACGATGTTATAAACAAGTTAAGACGATGCCTGAAAATAAAAAAAATCGGGCATGGCGGAACGTTAGACCCTCTCGCAGAGGGTGTGCTTCCCGTTGCCGTGGGCGGAGCCGCAAGACTTATCGATTTTCTGCCCGAGGACAAAGAGTATCTCGCCGATTTTAAATTGGGCGTTGTTTCAGAGTCTTTTGATACAGAAACCGAATTGAAAAAATATTCTGATAAACGTGTTTCAAAAGATGAGATTGAAAAGGAACTGCTTAATTTCAAGGGCGAAATTCGTCAAAAACCGCCTATATACAGTGCTGTAAAAGTCGGCGGGCAAAAACTGTATCAAATCGCAAGGAACGGTGAAACTGCCGAAATTCCCGAAAGAACGGTTTTTATTAATTCGATATCCTTAACCGAATTTGATGAGCAAAATCAAACAGGAAAATTGCTGATAGGCTGCTCAAAAGGAACATATATCCGCTCTCTGCTTAATGATTTGGGACAAAATCTCGGTACGGGGGCGGTTATGAGCGGATTAATCCGTACAAAATCGGGCGGTATGTCCGTTTCAAATGCCGTAAAACTTGATGAACTTCTTAACGCTGATTCTCCCGAAAGGTATATTTTTTCTGTTTCAGAGATTTTAAATTTTCCCGAGTTTCAAATCACCGAAAAACAGTATGAAAGAGTTAAAAACGGCAATGAATTTTCGCAGGCTTTTCAAAACGGCCATTTGTTTTTAAAATATAAGTCAGATGTTATCGCCTTGGGTGAGGCGGTAAATAATACAATTAAAATAAGAAAAGTTTTTATATGATGAAAAAAATATTTTGTTTATTTATAATTTTTATAATTTTCGCACTTCCGTCCTTTTCAGAGCAGTGCGGCTACAATTATGAATGTCCGCAGATTGAAAGACAAAAATCCGCTCTTGATTCCTTTTTTGCAAAATTCAACGGAATTGACTATATCCAGATTAAATTTGCCGAAATTGCAATCGAACAATATATCAAACAGAAGTTAAACAATGATGTTTCGGTTTCAATAAAGACCGAGTCGGCAAAGGCATTAAAAAACGGTGAATTTGAACAAATAACGGTTTCCGCCGACAAAATCTTTATTGATAAGTACGTTTTGTCTGACTTTTATGCCCAAACGATTTGTCCCTACAATAAAATAATTATCGATAACGGCGATTTTAAGTTTCCCTACGATGTGGCTGCGAATTTTTCCGCATGTATTGAAAACGATGATTTGAACACTATTGTTTCGCAATATCTCGGGCAAATTAATTCCAAATACGGCGGTTTGCTCAATGTCAACTGCTTTTTGGCAAATTCAAAACTGAATATTTTTATCTCAACACCGCTTTTGAAACAAAATTACGTGTTTTCAACGGGTTTGGCCGTTAATAACGGTAACATTATTTTTACCGATTTGAATCAGTATGCGGACTCAATATATCTTAAAAATATCACCTCTGTTTTATCTTCAATCAACCCTGTCTATTACAGGGTCAAAATAGCCTCAAACACTTATTGTTTCATTAATCTTCAGACCTTATCCGTCCTTGATGATAAAATTTATTTGCAGGGGTTATTTATAATTCCGAAAAATTGTGGTATAACAGAATAAGGTATTGTTATGAATAATTTTTCAAAAATAATATTAGTTTTAGTTTTATGTTTAGCGATTTGGTTCTGTTACGATAAGTTTGGAAACGGAAAAATCAAGTTTCCCGAAATTACTCAAAAGCCGACAGATATCCAAACCGATGTTGATAAGCCCGATATAAATAATCCAGATGACGAAAAACAGGAACCTCAAAATCCGAAAACGAGTGAAGATTCTTACATTTACGTTTATATGCTTACAACGGATAAAGCGGGCGGACAGTTTTTGAAACCCGTAAAAAGACCGCTTGCCCCCGGCAAAGACAGATTGACTCAGGCTGTAACACTTTTATTGTCGGGCCCGAATAATATTGAAATTTCCGAGGGAATATATTCTGAAATTCCCGATGCCGCAAGACTTATCAGCGTAACTGAAACGTCCGACAAGGTAACAATAAATTTAAACAATTCTTTTTCCCTAGGCGGCGGCTCGGACAGCACTTATGCAAGAATGAGACAGTTAATTAAAACCGTTCTTGCTAATACCGAAAAGCCAGTTTATATGCAGATTGACGGAAAAACGGCAGATGTCATAGGCGGTGAAGGTATTACCGTAACACAACCTTTAAGCGAGAAATCATTAGATGAGTGACGAAAAAAAAGATTTAGACTATTATATGAACCTTGATTGGACTTTAATTGAGGGTACCGATTTGGATTTTAACGGCAACCCTTATCATTACATTGAAATCAAGGAAATACCGAGTTTCGCTTTTTGTGCCAAAACACAGGAGGCTGCAAGGGCAAATTATAAAACTCAATTAAAATGGACTTTAATGGTTATGCTCTCTGACCCCGATTGTGTTATCAGAGAACCGGGTGAACCCGATGAAGATGATATCGATTGGGAATCTCTTTGTCCTTAATTTTACTTAATTCCAAAGGATTTCAGGAACGGCGCCTTTTTCACAAGAAAATTGCTGATTTTGTCTTTAAAGGACATATTAAGTTCGTACTGTTTGAGAACTTTGAATAATAGTTTTTCATCTACTACAAAATCCGCAATCTGTTTCGTTTTGTGGTGGAACTGGTAATCAAAACTGTATTTGAAAATATTTTCCGAAAGTTTACGGAATTTTCTGTTTTTATAGGGAATTTCAGGCGCCCATTCAATAAAAAGCAAATCGATTTTTGCATTTGGAAATCTGTTTTGGAGAATTTTATATCCCTCAATAAAGTCCGCATCATTTTTCTTTTGCCAGATAGCCCCGGGGGAGTCAATCCATACCGCAAGAATTGTTTTTGCGTTTTCGGCTGCCTGAATTAATCTGTCTGCACGTCTTTGGTATTTTTTTTGAACTTCGATTATTTCAACGGCAGGGTCTTTGCCTGATAAAAAATCGTGATTAAAGCCCAAGCCGTTTGCTTTGTTCGTGTAAATATCGCATAAGTGGTGAGGAATACCGTTATTTCCCGTACATACAATATCTTCAAACCTTATTAAATTTTCAAAGTTGTTTGCAAGTATTTGCACCCGCCCAACAAACGTCGAACCGAACAACCAATCGAACGGATATGAACGAATTTGCAGGTCGGCATGTCTTAAGGTCGAAGAACATGAACATGCTTCGCCCAGACCAAAGATTAAATCATACTTTTTTTTCTTGCCAAAAAACATATTAATTTAACTCAAATTTTAATTTGCCCTTTTGTTTCTTTTTGTGTTTTGGCTGAAATTCCGTAAACAGTATTTTCCAGCCGAACGGGTCGCCCGCTTTTTTCTTTGTTACGGCATCATCGGGGCTGTATGCCAAAATACTTCTTGTCTGAATTTTTTCATCATCAAACAAAAATTTATCATAAAACTTTTCTTCAACAACAAGCAAAAAGGTAAAATCGTTTTTGCAATAATCTTTCAAAAAGTTATATATCCAGAGAATTTCATTTCTTTTTTGTTCAATGCCGCTATCGGAAGTATTGCCGTCAGAAAGGTGGATTTTTCTGATGTATAAATTTTTTTTACCGTCATTTGCGTAATTAAAAAATTTTTCTTTTAAATGTTCGGTTCTCGATTGCAGTTCGGCAGCATCCTGTTCTATTATCTTTTGATTTTCCTGCTCGTTGTCCGAAAATTTATCGTGCGGAGTTCTGCCGTGAAAGTAGATACCCGAATTTTTGCATTTTAACGTGTGGCTCGGATAATCGTACTCAATACCGCCATTGCAGAGTTTATCCATATTCAAAAGAGAATATTTAAGCTGCTCAAAGGTTACGAAACTCCAGCCAAACAGCGAAGCATCAAAAAATTTAAAATGTTTGTAAAAACGGTAGGCGATTTCACAATTATAACCGAGCGGGATTATATTGTCGTATTTCTTTGAATGAGTTAATGCGTATAGATATTTTTTAATTCTGTCAAACATCATAATGTACCCGTAAATCAGTTTTATAATACCAAAAAAAAAGTCTTATTTCTACAATAAGACTTTTTTAAGGTTAAAAATACTGTATTAATACCAATATTTTGTATTAACGCCTCGTTCGGGCTCATATCCGTTTATAACGCCGTTTTTATCTTTAACGGAAATTCTGACTTCATTTTGGTCAACGAAAAAGTCGCCGTTATTTTCCTCGTTAATACGTCTTATTTCAGACTTAAAGACCTCTGACAATTCGTGACCTGTATCTTTTGAATGAACACCTGTTTCATCGGCAAGAAAATCGTTCATTACGCATCTTATTGTCATACCGTTAAAATCACCGCGTTTAATTGCTTTGGGATTGATTTTCGTTTCTGTTCCGTCATCATTTAATAGCAGAATTTTTTCAACACAACCCGGCAAGGCTTCATACTGTTCCTTTGCCTGTTCAAGAGCCTGTTTAGCCTTTGCAATTTCAGCGGGATTTCCCGATTTTTCGGCAGTGCTTAAATCTTTTGCCGCCTGCATTACGGCAATTCTGCCGCTGTATCTGACCTGAGCCTTTTCGGCATCGACGGAATAAATCATACCTCCAACCTGCATAAGTTGAGAATCATCGGAGGTGATGCCCTGCGCTCTGTATTCAATCATTTCGTATAATTTTTCTACGGGAACATCGGACATAACAACCTGACCGCCAAATGGTAACATTCTGCCGATTACGTCGTAGTTTGTAAGCGGGCCTTTCGGAACTTCAGTATCTTTTACTGCGGGAGCATTAAAGAGAGAAACCTGAACGCCGAGAGATTTTGTTGCGCCGAGCATTGCATCAGCCATAATATTTGAAACGGGATTGCTGAAATTTCTTTCCCTTATCTGACCGTTCGCCTCGGGTATGTTTTCAAAGCCATAACCCTCTTTAACGATTGCTAAATCTTCTCTTGCGCCGACCTGTGCTGCAACAACTTCGGCTACTTCCTGTTCCGCTTTTTGAGCGGATTGCAGCAGTTTTCCGGGTTCTTCTTCGCTGCCGTAGAAACTCTGAACCTGTTCACAAATACTTTCTTCTGATGCTTTTATGTCAATTTTCTTTGATGATGCGGAGATAGTGCCGTCCTCGTTTTTCTTCATTTGTACGACCGTAACGTATTCGTTATTTTTACCGCCCTGAACAACGTGAACGTTTTTGCCTGTTTTACCCGTAAAATTAAATTCTTCTACATTGTGAGAGTGTCCGCCTAAAATTACATCAACACTTTCGCTGTTTTCTGCAACGACTTTATCTGCGCCCGAACCCATGTGACTCAAAAATACTACGGGTAAGTCGTCTGATAATCCCTGTTCTCGTCTTTCTGCCTTAACTCTTGCAACTTCGGCATCAATCGCCGTTGCAATATCGGCAGGATTATCAACAGGAGATAACGGTTTTGCGCCTATTGTAATAAATTCCATATCACCCTGTTTGCAGATTTTTGACGGGATAACAGAGCATGACTTGTCGCTTTCGGTTGCATTGATTGCCAAAAATTCGGAAGTCATATCAGCATTGAGTTGTGCTAATTTTTCATCAGAACGGTCACGTTCATGGTTGCCGAGCGCATTAGCCTCCATGCCGATTTTGTTTACTACCTGAACCGTAGCCTGAATAACGGGTGCCTGTTTGCCTGCAACGAGGTCACCTGAGCCTAAAACCGTCATGTGTCCTTCGCCGCCGCAGCATTCTTCGCAAACTTCTTTTGCCGCCGCAATTTTTGTTAAACCGTTTAATTCACCGTGAGTATCGCTGAAATAGAATAAATTTATCGTATTGTCCCCATTTTGTTCTTTTTGAGGTGTTTCCTGAACTTTTGCAACTCTTTGGGCTGCCTGAAGATATATTTGTGCCATACCCATAGCGGTAATGGCAGAACTTGTTGAGGATGCCATTTGCTTTTGTTGCGGCTGCACCTGCTCTTTCGGCACTGCTATCTTTTTAGGCTGTATTTTGCCTATCGTAACACCCTTTTGCGAAATATTAGATAAATTCGTATCCATTAAAACCTCATGATTTTTTAGTTTTAAACGGCATTTTAGTATTTTTTTGTTACTAAAATCGGTAATATTAAAATTTTGTTACACTGTGTTTTTGAATACAGATACAAAAAATGTATTTTATATACTATCATAAGAAAAAGGATTGCTGTCATGCCCCATTTTTTTATTAAAACACAAAATATCAGAGAAAACCGAATACAAATTGAGGATAAAGATTTGTATAACCATCTTGTCAGGGCAAGACGTGTCAAACTCGGTGAAAAGGTTTTGTTTATTGACGAAAACAAAATGCAGTATGAAACAAAAATTTCAGCAATCGAAAAAACTTCTCTGATGGCAGATATATGTAAATCCTATAAATCAGAAAGAGTCCTCAATATCAATCTCACCGCCGCAAGATGTGTTTTAAAACAAGATGCAGATTTTTCAGCAATTCAAAAGGCAACGGAACTCGGTGTTCAGACAATTATTCCTTTGATTTCGGATAACTGTGCGGTAAAAGAATCTGTTATCAGGGCTAAAGCGGATAAATTTCGGAAAATTGCCGAGGAATCCGTTAAACAATGCGAACGTGCCGATTTCCCGCAGGTTTTGCCGCCTGTTTCTCTCGATGAGTTTTTAAAAACAAAACTCAAAGACTATGATAAAGTCCTTTTGTTTTCTGAACGTGAAAAAACTTACACAATAAAAAAATATTTTAAAGATAATCCTTTTGAAAAATCTGATAAAATTCTCGCAATAATAGGCTGCGAAGGCGGTTTTTCGGAACGTGAATTTCATCTTTTTGAGCAGTATAATCTGCCTGAAATTACTCTCGGAAAACTTATAATGAGGGCGGACACTGCGCTAACTGCGGCTTTGTTCGGGATAATTCAGGAGGTTTCCGAATGACCGAAAATTTATCGCAGTTTATAAAAAGTAAAATTGAAAATGACGAGTTTATCACTCTGATTAAACCTTTTGTAAAAGATATTGATTGTTATCTTGTAGGCGGTTATCTGCGTGATTTGCTTTGCGGACAATCTTCCTGCGACAGAGATTTGATTGTAAAAACCGATATTGCGGAAAGTCTTGCGAGAAAAATTGCAGACAAAACCGATTCCCATTTTGTTGTTCTTGATGAACAAAACAGAATTTATCGTGTAGTAATGTCTGATAAGACAAATTATTTTGATATTTCCGCAATGCTTGAGGACGATTTTGAAAAAGACATTAAACGCAGGGATTTAACCATAAATGCGCTTGCTTTCGACCTTAATAAATCAGAACTTGTTGACCTATATAACGGGCTTTCCGATTTTCAAAACGGTATCTTGCAGACTCCCGATATAAAGAATTTTTCTGACGACCCCCTCAGAATGCTTCGAGCCTACAGATTTTGCGCAAAATACAATTTTGCCGTTTCAAACGAAATTGAAAATTTTATTAAACATAATAAGTCTTTGATTGGTAAAATTGCCAAAGAACGTATAAACACGGAATTGATGAAACTTTTTGAAGGCAGATATTCCGATATTGCCCTGAAAAAAGCGGATAATACGGGGCTTCTGTCGGAAATTTTGCCCGTTGTTGATGAAATACGTAAAATTCCGCCAAATACACATCATCATCTTAATCTTTTGGAACATTCCATAGAAACCGTCCGACAAATTCAGAGAAATTACGAAAATTCAGAGGAAAAAGTACAAAAATTGCTTCAAAATACCGAACTTGGCACTTATCCGAGAATTGCATTTCTAAAATTAGCGGGTTTTATGCACGATATAGGAAAACCTGAAACGTGGACGATTGAAGAAGAAACGGGGCGCCACAGATTTATTATGCACGATGAAGTCGGTTCAAAAAAAGCCGTGCCGATTTTGCAAAATCTGAAATTTTCAAAAAAACAAATCAACTATATCCAAAAAATGATAAAATTTCATATTTACCCGTCATCACTTGTTTGGAGCGAGGAAGTGGGCTCAAAGGCAAGATTGAAATTTTACCGTAAAACTTACCCTTACTTTGCTGATTTAATCACCCTTGCTCAATCCGACAGATTGTCTGCAATGGGGCACAAGGTAACCGTTGATATGATTGTAAAAAATTTGTCAGACCTTTCGGTTTTGCTTGAAGAATGTCTGAATTTTGATGAGGCGGAAGCCGACCCGAAGCCGCTTCTTGACGGCAAAGAAATTATGAAAATAACAAAACTTCCGCAGTCAAAAGAACTCGGCGATTTTGTAAAATCACTCTATTCGGCTCAACTTGAGGGCAATGTGAAAACCAAAGAAGATGCCGTAAAATTTATAGAAAATATGCTAAAAGAAAAATAAAATCAGTAACAAACTTAATAAATTCTTCTTATAAATTTGCAAATAATGAAATTTTAACACATAATTAAGACGTAAATATTAAAAGGGTATAATTATGAATTCAGTAATAGCAGTCGGCAGAGCGGGTAAAGATACGGAAATAAAATATTTTGAAACGGGCAAATGCAAGGCTTCGTTTTCACTTGCCGTATCAAGATGGGATTCCAAGACAAAGGCTGAAGTTACCGATTGGTTTAATATTGAAACTTGGGATAAAACAGCGGAATTTGCCTGTGAATATATTAAAAAGGGTGCCTTGATGTGGCTTGAAGGCAGATTGAACGTCAATAAATATATGGGCAAGGACGGCAATGAAAAAGAATATTATTTCATTAACGCAACTCAAATTCGTCTTTTAAGTAAAAAATCGGAGAATTAACATGTTATTTTCTGACGGCGTGGCTATTATAGCCGATGACCTTACGGGAGCCAATGACACAGCCTTGCAGTTTCATATTAAAGGCTGTACGACAAAAGTTTTAACTAACTATAAATCAATAGATTCTATCAGTGAAAATACTCAGGTATGGGCTGTTTCTACCGAAAGCAGAAATATTGATTCCGAAACCGCAAAACAAAGGGCAAAAGAGGCAACTGCCGATATTTTGCAAAAATTTAATGTTGAATATTTATATAAAAAAATCGATTCGACTATACGTGGAAATATTTCTGCGGAAATTATGGGAATACTTGAAGCAAGTAATTATGAAGCGGCGATAATTATGCCCGCCTTTCCATACGAGGGCAGAATAACCGTCGGCGGTTACCATCTTTTAAAGGGGCAACTTATTGAAAGAACAGAAATCGCAAGAGACCCGAGCGCTCCTATTTATGAATCTCATATCCCCACTGTTTTGAAAACGGGGTTAGAACCCCAAAACAAAGATATTGTTGCTTTGATTGAATTAAATACCGTTAAACAGGGTGCGGGGCCGATTTTATTCAAACTGAATGAATTACTTGCGGCAGGCAAAAAACTGATTGTTGCAGATGCTGCATCTTCTGTCGATATTGAACAGGTTATGCTCGCTCTGCAAAAATGCAATAAGAAAATTTTGCCCTGCGGCTCCGCAGGCGCCGCTCAGGCTTTATGCGAAATCGTTTTTCCGAAAACAACGTACAATAAGGCGGAACTCGAAATTCCCAAACTGCCGAAACTTATTGTTTCAGGCTCTGCATCGGCGCTTGCTGCTCAGCAGTTAAAACGGCTTGCATCTGATGAAGATATTGAAAATACATATTTTATCGAAATTACGCCCGAACAAATCCTGAACCCCGAAAACGATGATATAGTCGAAAGGGCTGTTAATAATCTGAATAAAACAAATACCGTTGTAATCCATACTTCAACGCTTTTCAGCGATTTAGATGCCATGACGGTTATGCTCTTTGAAAAGGAAATTTCAAGAGATGCGTTTATATCAATGATTTGCGATTATCTTGCCGAAATAACAAATGTTATTTTGCACCAGAAAGAAGCAATTCTTGTAACAGTAGGCGGCGAAACAACCTATAAATGTCTTGATACTCTTAATATTAACAGTTTGAAGATAATTGACGAAGTTGTTCCCTCTATTCCGTTATGTATGGATTCCTCAAACAGATATTTTGTAACAAAAGCGGGTAATCTCGGAAATTCACAGACTTTGTGCGAAGTTGTCAAATACTTTGAAAAGATGTGATTGACATGCTCACGGCAGTTTCTTGTAAAAGACTTTTGCTGCAACCGTCAGACAATTTTCAAAATCAAATGAGGGCAAAATGTTAAATACGGATAACAGTTTATTTTTGATAATTGATCTTCAGGAAAAATTGGTCAATATGCTTGAAAACAAGGATATTGTTAAAAATGCTTCCGTAATCTCAAAAGCGTGTAATGAACTTGATATACCCGTAATCATCACCGAACAATACCCGAAAGGTCTTGGCTCTACTCTTGATGAGATAAAAGAAACTGCACAAAAGGCGGTATATTTTGAAAAAACAGATTTTTCGGCAATCAGAAATGCGGAAATAAAATCGGAAATAGAAAATTTTCACCGCAAGCAAATAATAATCTGCGGTATTGAAGCGCATATCTGCGTTTTGCAGACAGCGGAAGAACTTGTAAATGACGGATATGAAGTTTATTTGTTAAAGGATTGTTCCGCATCAAGACGAAAAGACGATTTTGAAACAGCAATTGAATATATGAAGCAAATTGGTGTAAAAATTATAAACAAAGAAATTGCACTTTTTATGCTGCTAAAGTCCGCAAAACATCAGAAATTTAAAGAATTGCAGGCTCTGATTAAGTAATTGTAATTTTTTATTTTCCAATATTTTTTAATTTGCATATAAAATTATTTGGTTAATATATTATCTATATATTGACTATTTTGGGAATAAGGGCTAATATATTATCTATGAATAATAATTTTCTTAATCAAAAAACTCCTAATGAAATTGCAAAAAGTTTAGCCGAAAAAATTAAACAACACCGTAAGAAATTAAAGATTTCACAGGAAAATTTGGCACAAAAGTCGGGTGTCAGTTTGGGCAGCATAAAAAGATTTGAAACAAAGTATGAAATTTCGCTGCAATCGTTTGTTAAAATTGCAATTGCACTTGATTTGGATAAAGATTTTGACAATTTGTTTACCTCAAAAACCTACACTTCTATTGACGAGATTATAAATGGATAAGTACAGATTTCTGAAAGTTTTTTATAACAATACCGTTGTCGGAACATTAGCAAAAACGCCCGATAATCTTGTTGCCTTTGAGTATGATAACGAATGGCTGAATAAAGGTTTCAGCATTTCACCCTTCAGCCTGCCGCTTGTTAAAAAGGTCTTTTTACCGAAGTTTGAACCGTTTGATGGATTGTTTGGGGTTTTTAACGACAGTTTGCCTGACGGCTGGGGCAGACTTCTTGTTGACAGATTACTTTTAAAAAACAGAATTAACCCGAATGAAATTGATAATTTAAACCGTCTTGCCGTTGTTCAGGAAAGCGGTATGGGGGCTTTGACCTATCAGCCCGTACATAAATTTGAAGCGCCACAGGAAGAATCTGATTATGACAAACTTGCAACGGAATGTTCAAAAATATTGGAGTCGCAAAATTCCGATAATCTTGATGAACTTTTTAAATTGGGCGGTTCTTCGGGCGGTGCAAGACCAAAAATTCTTACAAAGATTGACGGTGCAGACTGGATAATCAAATTCCCATCCTCGCAGGACCCTAAAAATATCGGAGAACAGGAATATAATTATTCGCTTTGTGCAAAAGAGTGCGGAATAAAAATGAGCGAAACAAGACTTTTTGAGTCAAAAATTTGTTCGGGATATTTCGGGATAAAAAGATTTGACCGTCAAAACGGCAAAAAAGTTCACATGGTTTCTGTAAGCGGTTTGTTAGAAACGAGCCATCGTCTGCCTAATCTTGATTACAATATTCTGATGAAACTGACGCTTGAATTAACCAAGAATTATCAGGATATTGAGCAATTATTCAGACTTATGTGTTTCAATGTTTTTGCCCGCAACAGAGATGATCACTCAAAGAATTTTTCATTCTTATATGTCGAAAACAAAAAAGAATGGCACCTCTCGCCTGCTTATGACTTAACCTACAGTTCATCGTTCAACGGCGAACACGCAACAACAATAAACGGTGAGGGTAAAAATCCGACAACAGAACATATTCTGGCAGTTGCAAAAAATATCGGAATAAAAGAAAAACAGGCAAAAGATATTGCTTCCGATATTAAGGAAAAATGTTCTTTGATGTTAGAATAACTGCAAAGATTTTGAACCGTCAAAATCCAAGACGGCAAGCGTTTGCACCGAGATTATATTCGGCTGGATTGCCATGTCGGGCAAATTAATTTCACTGCGCTCGCAATGACACACAAGATGAAAAACCGTCTTTGCGAGGCTTGTCCGAAGCAATCCCCGAAATCGAAAGGGATTGCCATGAAAATCAAAGATTTTCTCGCAATGACGAAAAAGAGTTATATTGTGCAAACTCTCGGTTTTTGTTTATGTTAATATTTTTACAAACAGAGGATATGTATTTGAAAATAGTATATTTTACGGGAACGGGAAATTGTTTGGCGGTTGCAAAAAGATTTGATGCCGAATTGCTTTCTGTCCCTCAATTGATTAAAAATAATTGTTATGAACTAACGGACGATTTAATTGGTATCATTTACCCCGATTATGCAAACAGCGTTCCTAATATTGTTGAAAATTATTTAAAAAAATGCAAAATCAAAGCAGATTATGTTTTTGTTATTGCAACTTATGGTTGTTTTGCGGGCGGAACCTTGCATAAAATGCGGACAATTCTTGAAAGTAACGGCAACAAGGCGGATTGTTATAACAAATTATTAATGGTGGATAACTATTTACCGCTTTTTGATGTTAAAGAGCAAATAGCAAAACTTCCGCAAAAAGATATTGAAACAAACTTAAATCGTATTGTTGAAGAAGTAAATGCACGAACCGTGAAAAAAGAAAATGACAGTTTAACCGATAAATTGTTAACTTGCATACTCGGTTCTTTTGAACATAAATACGTTAAATATACTTCAAAGATGTTTCGGGTAACTGACAGTTGTATCGGTTGCGGAATCTGCGCCAAAGTTTGTCCTGTAAAAAATATTTCCCAAACAGACAAAAACAAACCTGTCTTCGCTGCTGATTGCGAAAGTTGTTTTGCCTGCACTCATAACTGCCCGCAAGGTGCAATTCAACCAAAACTGCAAAGAAGCAGAGAAAGATTTCGCAATCCCGAAATTACGCTTAATGAAATTATAGAAGCAAATAATTGATTCTCTTAAATCTTTTTTCCTAATTTATAGACTTGCTTTGGATAAGGTGCTGTTTAAATGTTCAATGTTTTCAATTCCTATTACGGTGCAAACACTGCGCTTTTTGCCCCCCTGCATTCTGAATGTCCGAAACAGATTACTTTGTTTTAACATACAGAGCAAGATGTAATTTACTGTGAGATTGAGATTAGAAATATAAATAATATTTTTGAGGGAAATATATTTTATGCTATTATTACCCTATGGGTTTTTATGTATTTAAAAAATTCAATCAAAAAACCTAATACAGGTACTTTTAGTAC
>JAILHI010000018.1 GCA_024695865.1 Candidatus Gastranaerophilales bacterium | reverse complement strand
CGGCTGTTCCACACAAGTTTATAACGATTATTATAATTTATTTGTAAAATATTTGGAAAATAAACATAAAAAAGTCATTGCTCACCCAATAAATTTTTCTTTTTGGGAAAGGTCTGAAGACAGAACAAAAACATTATATCTTTTAGATGTATATTTAAACGATAAACTCAATCTTATCACTATTCAACTCGGAGAAAATTCAATAAGTGATTTAACAAAATACAAAAGTGATTTTGAACAATTAGTCAAATATACAGCAAAAAAAGCGCCTAATGCAAATATATTAATTATTGGTGATTGGTGGGATTTCAAAAGAAACGAAATACGAAAAGAAACAGCAAAAAACAATAATTGTACTTTTGTAGATTTATCCTCTGTAATCGGCGATAAAAAATATCAATCAAAAGCCGGACAAATATGCCATCTTAGTAACGGACAAACTATAACCGTAACAAAAGAAGCCGCCTCACACCCGAGTGATTTGGGCATGCATTTTATAGCAGATGAAATCATAAAACATTTAGAAAAAACTACCCGTTGAATAGTTTGTTAAAATTATTCTTTTTGCCGTAAAATTTTTGTATGGAAAAATACTTTTACCAATCACCCATAGGCATTTTAGAAATCACTTATGAAAACAATACTGTGATTTCTGTTAAAATAAACAATATCAGCCATATTGAAAATAAAGAAAACAAATTTACAAGACTGATAAAAACAGAGTTAGACGAATATTTTGACGGAAAAAGAAAAGTTTTCAGCCTGCCCGTTAACCCGAAGGGAACAGACTTTCAAAAACTCGTATGGCGGAAACTTATAAAAATCCCCTGCGGTCAGACAAAAAGTTATTCCGAAATAGCGGAAAATATCGGAAACAAAAACGCCCAAAGGGCTGTCGGCTCCGCCTGCAATAAAAACCCCGTTCCGATAATTATACCCTGCCACAGAGTCATTTCAAAAAGCGGAAAAACAGGCGGCTACGCTTATGGTATAGAAATTAAAGAAGAATTGCTGAAAATAGAGAAAGGGTATTGCGACGGAGGCTCGAAATGACAGGCATTTACGTCATTACGAGGAGCGGATGCGACGAAGTAACCCCTGAAAAAGATTGCCACAAAATGCTGAAGCATTTTTCGCAATGACGACTAACGTCTTTGCGAGGAATGAAATGACGAAGCAATCCCCAAAACCGAAAGGGATTGCCACGCTTCGCTCGCAATAAACGGCGTTACGGTCTTGCTCCTCGCAAGCCACCTCTTGCAAAAAACATTCACTGGATGTTTTTTGCTGCGGCAGAGTAGCCTCTGCTCGCTTGTTCCTCGCAATGACGAAGTATGTTTTTTGTCGGGTTTTACCCGACATGCCCGCTCGTATCCGATTTAATAATCAAATTCTATATTTTCCGTTTCTTTCATTTTTACTATCGGTATTACCAAATCAGAATAATAATTTCTACGTTTTAAAATTTTGATATCCGTTCCGAAAATCTCGTTTGAAAAATTAATAAAGAAATTCAGTAAATCGTCCTCTTTATACGCCGAATAATCCGAATTTTTGTTGTAATAAGCCAAAAAAGTATTAAAATGCGACAAAAGATAATATCTGTCCATTTCGCCGAGATGTTTCTTCTGGTTTTTAATGAATGTCTTTGCACGGCTGCCATGGTCGCCCATTACAATGATTATCGGGTCATTTTTATCGTTTTCTTTTATAAACCGTATCAATTCAAGTATCCTTTTATTTGTATATTTAAGATACTGAATATATCTTTCCTTATTAATCAACTGAACATCATCCGTTGTTTTAAATTCCTGATAGCAGTCTTTGTATTTTGTTTCGTTTTCATCGTACAAAAACGGATTATGGGGCATTAAAAAATGGAAAAACAGCAGTTTTTTATCCGATTTCGGATAATACTTCACAATATTGTAACAGGTGCTGAACACTACATTTTTATCGCCATAATAAAACAATTCGTTAATAGAAGAAAAGAAAATCGTATTATTAAAAAACAACTGCGCAATAAGATAAATCTTGTTTTCCGTTGTAAAAGAATAATCAATAATATCCTCAACTGCGGTCATTCCTGCGGGATAAGAATTGAAATAAAAGATTTTATATGAAAGTTTTTTTGCTATTTTGAAAAATTCGGAATAACTGATAGCCTCTGTCGGTGTTTCTTCTTCAATATCGTCAAGATATTTGAAATTCAAACAGGTAGAAAACGTAAACAAGGTTCTGTTATAGTTGCTTATCATATTTTCTCTGACATAAAAACCCTGTTTCCTTAATTCCCGCATAAAAGGAGAATTGTCAAAACCGTATATTTTTTCAAGCGATTCTGAACCGCCGTACATATCAAAAACAAAAATATATATGTTGTTCTTTGGGGTTTTTGTAAATTTAAGAATCGGTGCATCTGTTTTAGGCGCTTTATTATCGTTAAATTTAAAATCAAACTGTTTAACAGCCTTATAACCGACATTTACTGCGCACAAACAAAAAAGAGTAATCGTAAAGACCTTTAAAAACTTTAAAATATTATCCGATGTCAGCATTAAAACCGAAACAAAAAGAAGATTAAAAATCTGGATATAGGTAATATTGACATAATTTGTGTTGTAAATTAAAAAGCAAAAATACAAGCCAAAAAGCACTGCCGTTTTAATATCTTTTGAAAGAAATTTCATCAAATAAAAAATCAAAATAAAAATAAAACAGGAAAGCAGTGTAACTATCGCAATGTATTTAAACGGAATCAGCGTAATATTGTTTGAATAAAGGTAAATAAACTTATAAGAAGCCAGCAGCGAAAATAAACCGACCAAACCAAAAGACAATTTACCTGCCTCCGCCGAACCCGAGTCTTTCTTTCGCAAACAAAAAACAAACAACAAAATCACATTCAAAGCCAAAAGAAGATATTTCAAATACTTAATGTAAATAAAAAATTTTGAATAGACTTTTACACTTATTTCGCCCGAATATTCCGAGTTTACAAGACTTTGTATATCCATTGCAGACACACAATTGCTGACCATTGAATCAAAACTGCAATAATCTTTAATCTGACTAACAGTTAATAATAACTCTTTGTGAGGAAGATAATTGTCCTGAAAAATACAAAGGGCAATATATACCAGAAACAAATTAATCATCAGAAATAAAAATTTTTTATTCTGCATTTTTTCTCTCCATCAGATACATCGTTCTTTCGGCAGAATCTATCTTTTGTTTGTCCGAAATATTGTAATATTCCGAAAATACTTTTTCAAAATGTTCTTCATCGTAATCTACAAAAACATCTTTTCTGTGAGACAGCATCATCTGAACTTTGGAATCTTTTTTGCCGACAAATTCGATAATAAGATATTTTGAAACCCTGCTGAAATATTCCGCCATTTTGTAAAAAGGAATATTATAAGTAAATCTCAAATGGTGTATCAACGCTAAAGCCACGCTGACATCAATGCTTTCAAGCCTTTGAAGAAGCGTTTTTCTTTCTTCGTTATTCCAGCCCAGATTTGGAGAGGGATTAACCATATCAAAAACAAGAGGAAAGATATTCTTTTCGTTTTCCTTTTTGGCTCTGAGATAATTTGCCTCTACCGCAAGTTTATCAATATCAAACGAAAATACCTCTGCGCCGCTGTCTGAAAAAATTCTAGAAAAAAATCCGTTGTTACTTCCAAAATCACAAACCCTTGCAGGCTTTAATTCGGTACAATAATTTTTAATTATTTCCTGTTTCTTTCCGAAAGAAACCTCATTGTAATTTGTAAAAGTATAGTAATTATCCCATTCTGTTTTATATTTTTTAAGGTTAATATTTTCAATCGTTTTTATTAAATTTAAAATCAATGCCTTTTGCTGAAACTTTGACATTTTAAGGTTTTGAGCGATTTGCTTCTGATTTTCGGCCTGCGAATACTGTTTTTGCATTTTTCCGTGCAAATAAATATGCATAAACAAATTTGGATTAAATCTTGCGGAAAAAGGAAGCAGTTTTGAGGTTAATTCGAGCGAAATTCCGTTAATATTACCGAGCAGCAAAGAATTTAAGTTTAAATCTTTATAAGCCATTAAACATAACGGGGACATAAAATTTTCACAAAACTGTTTGTAGGCAACCCACGGTTCACCCTCTGTATATACTTCAAAAGACGAGGTATCTATTAAAATAGGCTTATTTTCAACAAACTGAATATTATAACAATTTGCATCTTTTAAAGACATTCCGTAATCCAGCGCAATATCCTGTATTTTTAAAGTCGCAAGAGCGGCGTCTTTTAGTTGTGAAAAACACCATTCCCAAGGATAAGAAATAAACACTTTTTCAGGTTTTATCGTATCTTCCGTAATTTCTTCATGCCCGACAATCAGGTTTTCACTTAAAAGCCTTGAATACAGACCGCTTTCGGTAAATTTTTTATATACGGGAAGATAATTTTCGCTCAGTTTTCTGAAAAGTTCTCCTGACTCAAAAAAGACAAAAGCATCATAATCTTTAAAAGAAGATGCTTCAATTTTCATCATCGTTTTTCCCTGTTATTTTTTTAAAAAAAGAAATTACGGAATTTTTCCACATTTTAAAGGTTAAACCTATTGCCGTAACACAGGCAATGATTGTTTGCAGCACCATACTGCCGGTGTTTGGGTCTAAATATGCGAAAGCCGCCTGCGGATTAATCAAATTTATAACAAATAAAATAAATAAAACTTTAAAAATATTACGCATATAAAAACTGTTTCATTCCTGTAATCAAACTGTCAAAATGGCAAAATAACCACCTTCAATAGTAAAATATATTACTCGTTTAGTCAACTTATTAAAAGCAGATATTTACGTTACTTTTTGATTTTGACCCTTTTCAAAAAATTACCAAACCGAAATCAAAACAATCTTTTATCCTCTGCAACCAGATAATTTCCAAAGGTTTTAAAAAGTTTAAAAATAATATACCCCAAAATCAATGCCGTAACACAATTCAGAACATAACAAACAAATAACTTACACCATATATTACATGAAATGTGTTTTGCCAAAAGAAAAATCAGAGAAGAACTTATACCCTGTGAAGCGTAATAATATATTGCATTTTCGCCTATTTTGGAAACAAAATTTTCTTTAACCTCTCTTACAAAAATCAAAATCAATCCGACCGAAAACATAGAAATTACAAAATATGGCAGTTTTACAACAGGGAATTTATACAGTTGAAGTTTTAATGAAAAAACATCAAGATATACCGAACCGATGACAGCAGACAAAACCAAAAAAATACCGAACAAAAGCCTCTGTTTGCTATCTTTATTATACAAATGAAAGCCAAGCAAAATAAGCCAGAAATAAAAAAGCACCTGCTGAAACTTCAAACCCAATACTTCATAACCGAAAGGATATGTATAAAACCATGAAACAATATAAATAACAGGAACTATCAAAAGCAAAAACAAAAGAAAATATCTTTTAAGATAATTTATAACAATCACTGCATACAACAAACCGACAATATATACGGGAACAAACCAATAAGCATCCGAAAAAACAGGAAACAAATTCAGATTTATTTCATGCAGCAATAACGGTAAAATCACTTTGGAATAATAAGAACCAGAAAACAAATGCAAAACAAAGAATACAATAAAAAACACAATTAAAAGTTTTGCCATCTGTTTAACGGGATTGACCGATTTATGAACACTGATTGTACAGCCCGTTAAAAAGAAAAATGCGGGAATATCAAAAAATAATGCAATATTTCGGACAAAATTCGGAAGATAATCCTCTCCCGAAAAGAAAACCGTATGCACAAAAATTATGGCAAAAACACAAAGCCCCCGCACCGTATCAATATAAAAATCTCTTTGTTTTGCTTCCGTCATAGTTTAAACTGCCGCTTTAAAAGCCATAATAAAACAAATAAAATACTTTCTCAATACGCAGCAAAAGAACAGCACAAAGCATGCCAAATTATAGCCTGCAAACAATAAAGGCTTGCCGCAAACCGTTTTCAGCCCAGACTACAAAGAAATTTCTTTAAGAATATCTTTGAAATTAGTGCATAAAAGTTGTGCAAAGATTTCAGGGTCAATCTGCGTTGCTACAAGCGGCATAAGATTTTCAGGCATTTCCTGTACCATGCCGAGGAAATCTTCGGGTTCAAGAACAGCCAATGTCTGCAAGAAGTCAGGTTTTTCTAACTGTTCGAGAGGTCTCATCATAGCATTTGTAGAGAATTCAAGTAAATAATCGGGGTTATCATCTACCAAATTCATAATGAGAGCCGATTTTGTTTCAGGATTAAATGCCTGCAAGGTTCTCTGGAATTTTCTGTCATCAAGCGCCATCAACTGTGCCTGAACTTCTCTTGAATCACAGTGAGCACAAGGCTGACCCGTCATAAGTTCCATCATGCCCTGAAGTTTGTTCTGGTCTAAACCTTCAACTGATTTGATAATCTTGTTTTTATCGAGTTTCGGAGATTGGAAAAATTTATTTATTTCTTTTTCTTGTGTAATTTTCAAAAAGTCTTCAACCGAAAAACTGTTGAAAACAACCGTTGCCAACTTTTCTTTCGGCATCTGTGAAACCATCTTCATCAGTTTTTCCTGAGAAATGAATTTCAAAGACTGGAATAAAACATCTTCACCAAGGAACTGCATAATATACTGCAATTCTCTTGTTTTCATATTTTTAAGAATTAAAAATCTGTTTTTAGGACTTGTTAATTTAAACAATTCCAAAATCGCAGCAGGGTCTTTAAATACGTCATCATCAAAACTTGCGGCTTCTTTATTGCCCTGAACCGCTTCTGCTTCCATAAAATCGTCAATAGTTGACAAACCCGCCTGATTAATACGTTTCGTACTAATTCCGTAGTTCTTTATGAGGTATGAAAGGTTTACATCTAAGGTTATCATTTCTATCTCCGATACTTATATAAAGTTAATATTGTCAGATTTCATGCTATTTTTTATCATTTATTTGCATTAAATTTTACAAAAGTTCACATAATTTTTACATTAAAATCAATTTGCTTATAATAATTATTATGAAGAAATTTCTCGGTTTTTTATTTATTTTGTTAAGTCTAAATTATTCGCAGGCGGTGTTTGCGGCTTACGATGCTTATGAAGAAAAAAAACAGCAGATAGTCTTTTTGTACAACACAAACAAACTTAAAGAGGCTTATCAGTTGATTTCTCAAATTCCCGAGGAAGAACGTGACGGAAAAATCTGGCTTATGGCGGCAAATATAACTCAGGATTACGGCAGAAATCTTGATGCGGAATTTTTACTCCAAAAGGCTATTTCCGTTGAACCCAAAAACTATAAACTGTATTACAACCTCGGAAACCTTTACTTTAACCAAAATAAATACAATGCCGCAATTGCGGAATACAAATTATCTCTTAAACATAACAAAGAATTTTCACACGCTTGGAACAATATGGGGCTTGCTTATTTCCATCTTGAAGACTTCAAAAAAGCAAAAAGCGCCTTTATGAGAGCAATTTCCTTCCAAGGTTCAAATGCCGACTTTTATTACAACCTCGCCTGCACCTATAAAAAACTCAACAATAAAAAACAGGCAGAAAAAATGCTCAATATTTATAATACTATGACCGAACAAAAGGAATCATAAATTTTTATCTTTTAATATATTGCATTATACTGCCTAAATGCGTTATTATTAAATCGGAGCAGTTTATGTACGATTATATAAAAGGTGTTTTAGTTTCGCAGAAAAATCTTCCGACAGGTTCTTCCGTTACGGTTGAAGCCAACGGAATCGGCTATCTTCTGAAAACTACCCAACGAACAATAAACGAACTGCCCGAAAAAAACAGCGAAATTAAAGTTTACGTTTCTCTCGTTCATAAAGAAGACTCAATGAGTTTATGCGGTTTTCTGCACAAAGAAGAAAGAGATTTGTTTGAAATTCTCCAAACCGTTTCGGGTGTCGGCATCAAAGCCGCTTTAACAATAATCGACGAATTTTCCGTTGCAGAACTTGTCGGAATTATGATTAACGAGGATTACAAAGAACTCTCCCGTGCAAAAGGTATCGGTCAAAAATCAGCACAGAAAATAGTTTTGGAACTTAAAGACAAACTGCTTGCAAGACAGGAAGATTTACTTCAAATCAGCGGCGAAAGCCCCAAAAACGAACCCGCATGCACTCTCGAGGTTAAAAACGTTTTATTCTCTCTCGGCTATTCTAAAGAAGAAATTGATAATTCTTTAAAATATGCTCTTGGAATACCGAATATCAAATTAAATTCGGAAGAAATTTTAAAAATGTCATTACAGTATTTGGCACAACAATAGAAGGAAAACAGCATGAATATTTTATTTTCAACATTCGAAATTGCACCGTTTACAAAAGTCGGCGGACTTGCAGATGTTATGGGAAGCATGCCGAAAGCGCTCAGAAAACTCGGCTGCAACATCAAAATTTTTGCCCCCTTTATCGGTTCAATCAATCAGGAAAAATACGGAATTAAAGAAGTTCCGGGTTCCGAAATGTCCATCAGATTTGGCAACGCTTTATACACTTTTACTTTAAGAACAACAAAATTACCCGACACGGATATTGATGTTTACTTTATTGAAAACTACAAATATTTCGGCTGTACTCACGAGGTTTATCCGAAAAATATCGACCACAGGTACGAACAGGAACGTTTTGTATGTTTTTCTCTGGCATGCCTTGAATATGCAAAAAAAATCGATTTCAGACCCGATATTTTCCACGTAAACGACTGGCATACGGCAATGATTCCGATATACCTGAAAAACAGTTACAGATATGATTCTTTCTATCAAAACACAAAATGCGTCTTCTCAATCCACAACCTCGCATATCAGGGTCAATACAGTTACGACATTTTGAACTTTGCAAACATGTATATTTGCGACGTCTTCCACAGTTACGGCTGCGAACACTTCGGCAGCCTGAACTGGCTCAAAGGCGCTGTCAATTATTCAGACAGAATAGTCGCCGTTTCGCCCAAGTATGCCGAAGAAATTTTAACCGACGAATACGGCGAAGGCATGGATTACACTTTAAGATGCAATCAGCATAAAATCAGAGGTATCTTAAACGGTATCGACTACTCTGTCTTCGACCCCGCAAAAGACAAAACTATTGTTAAAAACTACACAACAGACACCTTTGAAGAAGGCAAAGCAGAATGTAAAAAAGCCCTCTGCAAAGAATTTAACCTCGAATATTACCCCGAAAAACCCGTTATTGGTTTTGTATCAAGACTCGTTGACCAAAAAGGTCTGGATTTGTTCTATGCGGCAGAACATGAACTCAGAAGCATGGATGCTCAACTCGTCATTCTCGGTTCGGGTGAAAAACGCTATGAAGATTATCTCGACTGGTTATGCAAAACTTCGGACAACATCAGAGTTTACATAGGTTATAACGGCGCACTCGCAAACAAAATTTATTCGGGTGCAGACATGTTCCTGATGCCGTCAAAATTTGAACCCTGCGGATTAAGCCAACTTGTAGCCCTCAAATACGGAACTCTCCCGATTGTAAGAGCAACAGGCGGTCTTGACAACACAATCGTCGGCTATCCGTTAGACGACAGCAACGGCTTCAAATTCTGGCGCTACGACTCATGGGATATGATGCAGGCTATCTATTGCGGTATCGGCGTTTACCACAACAAATACACAAGAAACGCAATGATTAAATCAGCCATGAACTACGATTACTCATGGGATAAGAGCGCTAAAGAATACTATCAGATGTATAAAGAATTATGCGAATAGACATAATAATAATTATAAAAGGGCTTTGCTTAGGCAAGGCCTTTTTTTGTGAAAATTTTGTTGATACGGTCATGGCAGGGTGATGAGCATGCTGCACAAAAGAACTGCGCCTCACCGTCACCGTTCACTTGAGTTAGATTTTGATTTTGCTTCACGGCTTCAAGCCGTTCACTTCGTTTTGCTGAACGCAAAACTTCCGTTCACTATTTCGCCGCTACTTCGGACTGGGTTCACTCCGCTCACACGGCGTCCTACGCAAAATCAAAAAAAACCGACATTTCTGCCGGCAACAATTGTAAAATGTAAGTGTGTAAGATAATGTAAGTAAGTGTGTTTTAAATCTTTATTATGCGAATGTTTTGAAGGTTGATTCAACGTTCTTTTCGATAACTTTTTGAACAGCGTCCATTTCAGTAGAAATAGCATTTTGTTCAGTATCTAACTGGTTCAATCTGAGTTCAAGAGATTTATCTTGCTGTTGAAGAACTTCAGTCTTAGCGTTGATTTGAGCCATTGTTTTTTCGTATTCGCTGTATTCTTTTTTATAAGCATTAAGTGCTTCATCGTATGCAGCATCATCAGCAACTGAAGTTGTAGAAACTGCAACTTTTTCATTACCTGTCAAACCGGGGATATTGATTGATTCGATATCACCTGTGTTTGAATATTTGATATCTGCATCAGTGTAATCATCGTATAAAACTACATCAGTAGAAGTATCTTGGTAAATCTGGTATCCTTTTGCATTGTTAGTATCTTTTACAAGATAGTAAGTTAAGTTGTTTTGAGTGAAAGCTTGGAATTGAGCCTGTTCTATTGCTTCTCTTGTATAGTTTGAATTATTGCTGTTATCATTCATGATTTGGTTGATGAGGATTGAGAAGTTTGAAGAGCCCAATCTGGGATAATTTGAAAGACCGCTTTCGTTCAATTCTGAGAAAGAAGGGTCAATTGAAGCCGGAATAGTAACATCCGGTGCATTTTTGTAAGAATATTGAGTTCCTATGTGTGATAAAGAAACATGGTAACCGCTTTCGCTTCTCTTAGGAAGTGAAGCCATTGTGTAGTTAGTTCCGCCATAAGTGAAGGAATATTCAGTAGTGTAGTAATTTGTGATATCCGGAGGAGTCGGAACTGACAAATTAGTAAGTTGGCTGTATAAGCTAGCAGATTCGTTAGCTAAAGCAGTTCTCTGTTGGTTAACTTGCTGACCTTCATATTCAGTGTTTGACTTTCTTGCTGTCAATCCTAAAAATCTTGCTTGAGATGCTGCTAAACCCATTGGGTTCTCCTTACTTAATTTCTTACCTTACATCATGCATATCGGCACATCTGATGGGAAACTTTAATTTTTTGCTTTATTTCTGTTACAATTCTTAACAATTTAAAATCATGTCTGAAACAACAGCGATAATGCTTTTCATGAAAAATGCGACCGATTTTAAATATAACCGACCGCATTAAAAATTTACAAAAGTTATCATTAATTTGTAATGTTATCAACGGAACTTTTTGCACCTTCCATTTCGTCTTTTAACATTTTCTTGACGACATCGTTTTGAACGTCAATCATTTTTACAACAGTTTCAATATTTTTAACTTTATTTTCAAGAATAGTATCGGCATTAGCCTGAATTTTACCCGTAATATTCTGATAAGCGGATAAAGCGGCGCTGCCCGTACCCTGCATTAAGTTACCGACGATAGTACCTGCAATACCGTAAACACCCGCATAAGGAGATACGGCCTGCAAGATACCGCCTAAACCCGAAATAATACCTGCGGCGGGGATAACCAAACTGTTTGCATATCCGTAGCCTGCGGCAACACCCGTTGCGTAGGCTGCGGCATTAACACCCGCAACACCTGCCAAATCGGCTGCTGATGCTATACTTGCTGCGGCACCCGTAAAATATCCCGATTGCGAGGAACCGAAACCCTGCAAGATTGATGCGGCACCGCTCGGAAATCCGGGGAAAGAACCTAATTCACTGATACCAAACGAAGAATTTCCGCCTGCAACGGTAGAGGTTCCGCCCTGCATTGGCGTCCAGTAAGAAGTACCGGGGACATTTATTGAAGTATTTCCGCCCATGACCGACATAAACGAACTCGGAGCAATAAATCTTGCTATGTTCCACAACCAACTTCCTGCAGTACCAAAACCCGCACCGTCTGTTGCCGAACCGCTTACAACAATATCTCTCAATTTGTCATAAGTTTCAAAGAGCATGGCTTTTGCATCACCGCTTGCCGCTCCGTATTTGTTTGAAATTACAAGTAAACCGTCATTTTTGTATGCCATGTTGCGCCCCTTTATGCAAATACCTTAAACACTTTTTCAATATTTTTATCAAGAACGGATTTTACGGAATCTAATTCGGTCTGTAACGTTCGTTGTTCCGTATCAAGTTGTCTTAATCTTAATTCCAAAGAACGGTCTTCAGACTGAATATGTTCTGTTTCTTTGTTAATTTCAGAAATTTCTTTTTCATAAACATCTTTGTCTTTTGTATATTTGTTCATTGCATTATTGTAGGCTTCCGTATCCTGAACACTTGCTGCCGTAACCTGAAGTTCGGTATCACTGATGGTCGGGTCAATAATTTTTGAAATCAAACCCATTGAATCAAAAGACAAATTACATTTATCGTGGTCTTCTGTTATTGTTGTAAGTTCTTCACTTTTATAATATCTCTGAGCGGTATCATTGAAAGGATAAGTTTGAGCCGCAAGCCAATCTTTGTCGAAATAATAAGTTGTATTATTATCTCCGTCAACATAAGAACAATAATAACCGCCCGATTTGCCGCATGCTTTATCCAAAACCGCATCGGGAACGGCGGCAGCAGGGTCAACGGTATAAGATTTTGATGAACCCGAAATTGTAACCTGATAAGTGCCGTCGGGATTTTGTGTTATTGCCGCAGTTGCATACGCTTTTAAGCCGACCTGTATAAAATCGGAATAAGTAACATTTACTACATAAGTACCGTCTGAATTAGGTCTGTAATTGTTAATATCGTATGTTGTTCCGCCTGCTTTGTAGGAAAATTCTGTTTTATAGAAATCCGTAACGTTCGGAGGTGTGGGAACCTGAAGATTATATAATTTGTTGTAAAGATTAGCACTTTCATTAGCAAGAACCGTTCTTGCCTGGTTGACCTGCTGTCCTTCAAATTCTATGTTGGTTTTTCTTGCTGTTAGTCCTAAATATCTTGCCTGCGTAGCAGCTAAACCCATTACTCTCTTGCCTCCGATTGAATTTTGTTAAGCATTTTTGTTCATTTAACTTAATATTTGCGTATTTTGACACATTCTAAACATTTTGCAAATTAAGTCTAACCTCACAGTTTTCGGCATTTTTACAGCCTCATGTATTTATATAATGATTTTGTATATTTAATCAATCCACAGAATGAATGATTTATACAAAAAGGAACATGCCGCAAAATCTCACAGGCTCTCTGCTATTTATTTGTATAGATTTTTAATTTTCTTTATTTTCTTCAATAGTTTTTTCAAAATAATTCAAATATCTGATTAAATCTACGGAAGATGTTATTTGATTTATCAATCTTTGAATTTCCGCAAAATTTTCTTCAATTGATTCATATTCTGCTTCAATTCTATTATTTATTTTGACTTTTAACATATCTGCAATACCTTTCGGACAAATAGGTCAAGTTACATTTTCGATTATATGGAATAATAGGTCATATGTCAAGGCTGAAAAATTTAGGTTTAAATATAAAAAAATACAGAGAAAAAAAGAAATTAACGCAAGTAAATCTTGCGATTAAATTAGGGTTATCTCAAGAGTATATTTGTCGGGTTGAAAAAGGTCAGAAATTTATGAGTTTAAAAAAACTTTTTGAATTGGCAGATATATTGGAAGTTTCAGTAAAAAATTTATTTAATTTTGAATAACCGATAAAATATAATGCGGGCTTATAAATTTACGAAAAACATTCTTTTTAAGCCCGAAATGATGAAAATTTTCAAGTGCCGCTTCTCTCATTTATCAGCAATAAAAAAGGGCGGTTGACCGCCCTAAAAACTGTGGTAAGTGTGTGAATGTGTTTTCAATTATTGTTTAAGCAAATATCTTGTACGAAACTTCAATGTTCTTTTCAATTACTTTCTTAACTGAATCATATTCTG
>JAILHI010000017.1 GCA_024695865.1 Candidatus Gastranaerophilales bacterium | reverse complement strand
CAGAATATGATTCAGTTAAGAAAGTAATTGAAAAGAACATTGAAGTTTCGTACAAGATATTTGCTTAAACAATAATTGAAAACACATTCACACACTTACCACAGTTTTTAGGGCGGTCAACCGCCCTTTTTTATTGCTGATTTTTCTGCGAAAATCGCACTTTTCATATAAGAACGATAAAATACCGTCTTTGCGAGGAGCGGTTTTTAGAGCAGAATGGCGTGAAACAAAATTCAAGACAGCAAAGCGACGAAGCAATCCCGGAAAAAGAACAGGAGGTGCCATGCCCTGCAAACCCGCTATAAATTTTCCGAAACAGTAATATTGCCTTGTTCTTCTTCGTAATATTCGTCTGTATATTCTTTGCTGACGACCTTTAAATCCGCAAGTTTTTCAATTATTTGGGCATATTCCTCACATTTTTTGCCTTTTATTCCCTGCGTTTCAATTTTCAGTTCGCCGTTAGGAGAGATTTTTATTTTAATCTTTTTTGCCATAGCCGCCTCAATCGTTAATATTGATAGTTAAAACTATTGAATCGTCGTCAAGAATTTCTTCGTCCTCGATATACATGTTTGTATTTTCGATTTTTTCTTTGATTTTTATATAGGTTTCTTCCTGCGTATTGCTTCCGTATTCTTCATAAAGGTTTTGGGCGATTTCCTCCTGCATTTCATCGCAGTCTTTCGGAAATTTTATACTCATTTTGTAGGGCATGGACTTATCTTCCCTTACAAAATTCATTTTGACTCTTTCAATTTCACCCGTTATGCAGTTTTCTTCATTGACAATCACCTTTATGCCGTATTCTTCAAGAGTTCTGACAAGAAGTTCGTTATCCATAAAAGGTGTTTCATAAACCTGAGAAAGAAGTTTTATATCCTCCTGTGTAATTTTATAAGTAGTATTATTTTGAACAGATTGTTCATATCTGTTCAGTAATTCTTCCATTTCGTTTTGTTTTGCGGCATTTACGGAGGCTGAAATGGCCGCTGCCGTGATTGCGGTTGCCGTTGCCGTTATAATTTTCGTTGCTATAAATGCTATCGGGACTGCTGTTACTGTTACGGACATGTTTTTTCCTTTTCCTTTTTAAAAATCAAGTGAACGACCGCCTCGAACCTGTTGAAGATTTTCCTTTTGTTCACTTGCGGTATGATTTTTTACGGTTGTTTTTTTAGTTGCCGCAACCGCTCTTACGTTTGCCCATTCACGAAGTCTTAAAATTTCTTCTTTTTGTGTGGTGCAAAGAGGTACGGTATTTTTAATGGTATTTGTAAAGTCGCTGTATTTGAGGGCTCTGCTTTCAAAGAAGGCTTCATAAAGCGCCGAGATTACAACCTGTTCAATTTCCGCACCGATAAAATTTTCCGTTAAAGAGGCAAGTTTTGTATAGAGTTCGTCGCTTTGAACAATTTTTTGAGAAACTTCCTTATCTTTGAGTCTTTTTTCTATATGAAGTTTAAAGATTTCTTTTCTTTCTTCAAAAGTTGGTATATCAACGAAAAAGATTTCGTCAAAACGACCTTTTCTTAAAAATTCGGGCGGCAGATAATTAATGTTGTTTGCAGTAGCGATAACAAAAACGGGGGCTTCTTTTTCCTGCATCCATGTCAGAAACTGTCCGAAGATTCTTGCGGAAACACCGCTGTCGTTACCGGAATTTACACCGCTCAAACCCTTTTCGATTTCATCTACCCAAAGAATTGAGGGGGCGACGGCTTCCGCAGTTGCCAATGCTCTGCGCATATTTTCTTCCGAACTTCCGACAACACCGCTGAAGATTTTACTCAAATCAAGTCTTAACAGCGGCAGCTGCCACATTGTACTGATTGCTTTTGCGGTCAAACTCTTTCCGCAACCGGGAACCCCTGTGATTAAAACACCTTTCGGAGCGGGAACGCAATATCTTTTTGCCTTTTCAGACCAAGAATTTTTACGTTTCATAAGCCAGTTTTTGAGGTTATCCAAACCGCCGACATCGTTTATGCTGTAATCGCTGTAAACAAATTCCAGAATACCCGTTTTTTTGATTACCTGCATTTTTTCCTGCAAAATCGTGTGCATATCCTCAATGCCGATTTTTCCGTTGTTTACAATGGAAAGGGCAAAGGCGTTTTCAACCTCCTGCATTGTCAGCCCCAAAGCCGCTTTGCAAAGTTTTTCCTTATCTGTGTCTGTCAGATTATCAATTATTGCCTTTGAATTTTGCGCAAGCATACTGTCTAATTTTGCCTTAATTTCATTCAAATTCGGCAAAGGAAAATCCAAAATGGTAATATCCTTTTGCATTGTATCGGGCATAACGAACTCGGGAGCCATAAATATAATATTTTTTCTGACATCGCCTGTTTTAAGGTCATAGACAATATCTCTTAATTTTCTGATTAAATTGTAGTCGGGTAATCGGTTTTTAAGCCCGAAATTGACGTGCAAATCGTAAAAAATGAAGATAGAATCTTTGTTGTGTTTTTCAATAAATTCAAGTGCTTTAATGGGGTTGACGGTATTCGGAACACTTCTTTCATCTTCATCATTTATAAATCCGTTTGTCTGCGTCCATAAAAATAATTCACGGGGATATTTTATGTATTCCGTATCCTTTGCAAGTTTACGTATAGCCGCAGTTGCCCGTTCTTCCTCATAAGTGGTTATATAAATATACGGAAATCTTGCTCTTAATAAATTTGATAATTTTTTATACATCTTTGTGAACCCTGTAAATTCTCTGCAAACCCAATTTTTTTTCAAGTTCGGTAAAATCGCCCATACCGTTTGCAAAAATTGTGCCGTCTTTGTTTATTCTGACTTCAATTTTGTTTTTATATGATGATAACATTTTTTCATTATATTTGCCAGATAAAAATATATACCTTTGATTTGACGAACCGACCCATGCCCTTGAAAAATCCTGTTTTTCCTCTATAAACTCTCCGTCTATCAGCAAATCGGTATTTTTTAAAAGTTCCTGAAGATTTTTATCATCGGATTGTTTTAAGTCGTCGTAATTTTGTCCCGTAAAAGTAATTATTCCAAGTCCGATACTTTGAACTTTTTGTGCAAGCACTGATAGTGCTTTTACCTGTTCAAAGGGTTCTCCGCCTAAAAAAGTTACACCGTCAATATTTTTTTCATTCTTTATCATTTCAAAAAGAATATCAATATCAATTAACTGTTTAGGCTCAAAAGACCATGTTTCCGAAGCATAACAGCCTTTGCAGTGTTTTGAACAGCCCTGTACCCAGATACAAAATCTGTTTCCGAACCCCTCGACTTTTGTATTTTTTATAATCTTAAAAACGTTAAGTTCCATTATATGTCGATAATTCTTTCTTTTCTTGCCTTTTTGACTTTTTGAATGTTGATTTTTCTGACGAGAATAAGATTTCGTAACTGTTTTTCAAAATGCGGCTTAATTTTCATTACCCTGAAAAATTCATCAACCGAGTAAAACTGGTGTTCTTCTTCTCTGTATTTGATGATTTTTTTGGCAAGAATAATATTAATTCCGGGGAGTCCTATTAATTCTGATTCGGAAGAATTATTTATATCCACTTTGTTTGAAACATCAATATCGGGCAGCGGTTCGGGGTTTTTGGCGGCATTTTCTTTTGGTTTTTCAAGGTTTTCGGTCGGGGCTGCCGTTTCCTGTTTATCAATTATTTCCGTTTTGAGTTTTGCATATTCCGTTAGCACTTCCAGACATTCTTCAAAAGCCGTTTTGTAGCCGAAAAAGTTACACATATGGTTAAAACATTCATCAGCATCGATTTTTGGAAAGTGGTATGCCGTAACCGATAACTTTTCACCATTTTTATCGAATTTTTTATTTTTCAAAACAATCATTTTGTCTTTTGCAAGCAATTTAACCGTACAAAATTTGTTTGCAAGCATCAGATTTGAAAAAATATTTTCGTACGGAACGATAAACTGTGCGGCTTTTTTAAGGGCATAAATACGCTGATTTCTTCTTTTGACTTTTTTTATAACGTAGGTAAAAAATTTTTCGGGTAAAGAAGCATTATCAAGAAGCGGAAAAGTTTTTTTCATAATATGCCACCACAAAAAACTCATGGCAAAAATGAACAAAAAAAAGAAAAAAATTACGCTTATTCCTGTATATGCATCCAAATTTGTTAATCCTGTTTCTTTTATTATAGGTTTAAAACCTCTGTTTTGCAATAAAAAACGACAGTCTTTTGCGTTTTGACTGCCGTTTTTATATTTAAAAAATATTAAAGGCTTTCGGGAGATGCGATTTTTCCGAGAATTGCACTTGCTGCTGCAACTGCGGGAGATGCGAGATAAACCTCGCTGTCAACGTGTCCCATTCTGCCGACAAAGTTTCTGTTTGTAGTAGAAATTGCTCTTTCGCCTGCCGCCAAAATGCCTGCGTGACCGCCAAGACAAGGACCGCAAGTAGGTGTGGAAACCGCACCGCCTGCTTTTACGATTGTCTGAACATATCCTTTTTCAATTGCTTCGAGATAGATTTGCTGTGTTCCGGGGAAGACAATCAGTCTGACATTTTCGTTGACTTTTCTGCCCTCTAAAATTTCTGCGGCAATTTTCAAATCCGAAAGTCTGCCGTTTGTGCAGCTTCCGATTACTGCCTGATCGATTTTTATATCGCCGACCTGAGAAATCGGTTTTGTGTTTTCGGGTAAATGCGGGAAAGCAACCGTCGGTTCAATATATGCAACATCGTATTTGATTTTTCTGATATATCTTGCATCTTCATCGCTCTTATAGATTTTATAAGGTCTGATTGAACGTCCTTTTAAGTATTCTTCTGTTTTTTCATCGGCTGCGATGATACCCGTTTTTGCGCCTGCTTCAATTGCCATATTGCAGAATGTGAATCTGCCGTCCATATCCATTTCTTCAATTACGTTTCCGCCGACTTCAAGTGCCTGATATAAAGCGCCGTCAACTCCGATATTTCCTATTAAATGCAGTACCAAATCTTTTGCGCTGACCCACTTGTTGAGTTTTCCGTAAAATTCAACTTTAATCGTTTCGGGAACCTTAAACCAAGTTTCACCTGATGCCATACCGCATGCCAAATCTGTTGAACCCACGCCTGTTGCAAAAGCACCCAAGGCACCGTAAGTACAAGTGTGAGAATCGGCACCGATAATTAAATCGCCCGCCGTAACAATGCCTTTTTCGGGCAATAATGCGTGTTCTATACCCATTCTGCCGACTTCAAAGAAATTGACAAGTTCCTGTTCTTTTGCAAATTCTCTGAGCATTTTAACCTGTTCGGCTGACTTGATGTCCTTGTTCGGTACAAAATGGTCGGGAACAAAAACGCATCTTGTCTTATCAAAAACTTTTTTTGCTCCGATTTTTCTGAATTCACGAACTGCAACGGGGCCTGTAATATCGTTTGCCAGCGTAATATCGAGTTTTGCCGTAATGAGTTGTCCCGGGGTAACTTCATCAAGTCCTGCATGTGCCGCAAGAATTTTTTCCGCAATAGTCATAGGTCTTGTCATAATTTTTTCCTTTTTTATAATATCTTTGAGATTAATATATTATAAATACTTTGTTTTTTCAAACAATATTATTAATTAATTATTAATTTCAGGCTGATTTTTTATACTTCGTGTAATAATTATATTATCGGTGTTATCGGCAAACTTTTATGCTATAATACCAATTAATTAAATTTATGGAGGAAATATGTCAAATCCTATTTTAAAATCATCTTTTAACCCCGAAAACAGAAGTTTTGCTCTGGAAGGCAAGCCGATGACCGTAGGCGGTGTAATGAATAAACTCGGTTTACTTGCCGTTCTTATGTTTATCTCGGGCGGTGCAACGTGGTATCAGTTCGTAATAGGTAATCTCGACAAAGTTTATATGCTCACGATGGGCGGTTTTATTGTCGGTTTTGTTTTGGCAATGATTACCTGCTTTGCAAGAAAAGCGGCACCCTTTACGACACCTCTTTATGCCTTTGCGGAAGGTGCGGCATTAGCGGGTTTATCCTGTATTTTGGAAGCACAATTCCCCGGAATCGTTGTTAAAGCCGTTTCTATGACCTTTATTACTTTGCTTGCAATGTACGTTTTATACGCAGGAAGAATAATCAAAGTTACGGAAAAACTGAAAAGCGCAATCATTACTGTAACTTTCTCGATTTTGGTTTTCTATATCATTTCATGGATACTTGCTCTTTTCCATATAAACATTCCTATGTTGTATGATTCAAGTCCTTTATCCATCGGGTTTTCGGTTTTTGTCTGCGCAGTTGCCGCTTTTAATCTTTTAATAGATTTTGATTTTATCGAACAGGCAACAAGAAACTTCTTCCCGCAGGAATACGAATGGTTGGGCGCCTTTGGCGTTGCAACAACTTTGGTTTGGTTGTATGTTGAAATTTTGAATTTACTTTCTAAATTAAACAGAAGATAAGTAAAAGTTTTCAATAAAACTAAAAGCCTGAAAGAAGAATCTTTCAGGCTTTTAAGTTAAAAAGTGCTATTAAATTTTTATTTATCCTGTTGTTTTGCGTAACATTCCTTGCAGAAAACTTCTTTTCCTTCAATCGGCTTAAAGGGAACTTGTGTCTGACAGCCACATGCGGAACATGTTACTTCATACATTTTTCTCTTTGCTCTTTGTTTTACTCTGCGAGATTTTCTACATTCGGGACATCTTTTGGGTTTGTTAACGAGTCCTTTTTCTGCATAAAATTCCTGTTCACCTGCAGTAAAAGTAAATTCTTTTCCGCAATCTTCGCAGGTGAGTTGTTCGTCTTGGTACATTTGTTTCTCCTTGGGCGGTTATAATTCAACATCAGGTTTGCCCACTCCTGATGTAATATTTATTTTAAACTTATTTTTCAATTTTTGCAATCAATAATTAAGTTTTTTCAAAAATTTTATTTTGGTGTTTACATCAAAATACTTGTGTGTGATAATTTTGGTGTGTAGTTTGTAAAGGGATTCGTCATGACAATTATTACTGACAAATTTAACGTAAGTACAAAAGGTTTTACCGATATTGTAGATATTACGGAACATATAAGGTCTTTAACAATAAGACACGGTGTTAAAGATGCAAACCTTCACATTTATGTAATCGGCTCAACCGCTTCAATCACGACTTTGGAATATGAACCCGGGTTAATTAAAGATTTACCCGAAGCGCTTGAAAAATTTGCCCCCGTAAATAAAGAATATCACCACGACCAGACATGGCAGGACGGAAACGGATATGCCCACTTGCGTTCGGCTTTAATCGGTACTTCGGAAAATATCCCCGTTGTTGACGGAACTCCTTTTTTGGGAACATGGCAACAGATTGTTCTTGTCGATTTTGACAACAAACCCCGTACAAGAACCATTCTCGTTCAGTTCGTCTTTTAAAATTTTGTATGTATTTTTTAAAATCGTTTTAATCCGCATTTTTCATAATGAAAAATGCGGATATTTATATATGAAAAAGCCGCAACGAATTGCGGCTGTAAATTAGGGATATGTGTATTGTCTTTTTAAGGAGTATAGTTGTATTTTAACTATTTGTTCAAAAAATAAAATCATATAAAATTATGAATATTTTTACCCGAAAATCAGCAATATCATACATTAAGGGTATTCTATCGGACAAAAACCAATCTTGACGGGCATTTTCGATGTATAAACCAATAATCATTAATTAATCATCATGATTTTGATGGAAAATTTAATCAAAATTTTATTGCAGAAAGTTTTCTTTAAAGGATAATATAAGTGTATTTACCTTATGGGTAATACATTTTTGCAAGTGAGTAAAGATGGAACAATTTTCGAGAACAGAACTTTTAATAGGAAAAGACGGTGTTGAAAAACTTCAAAAATCTCACGTTGCCGTTTTCGGCATCGGGGGTGTCGGAGGCTATGTCGTTGAGGCTCTTGCAAGAAGCGGTGTCGGAAAATTTGATTTAATTGACAGCGATACCGTCTGTCTGTCAAATTTAAACAGGCAAATTATTGCTCTGCACAGCACGGTCGGAAAGTATAAAGTGGATGCCGCAAAAGACAGAATTTTAGACATTAATCCTCTAGCGGAAGTTAATACCCATAAAACCTTCTTTTTGCCCAAAACTTCAAAAAACTTTGATTTTTCGCAATATGACTACGTAGTCGATGCCGTGGATACCGTTAAGGCAAAAATCGAACTCATAGTAAAAGCGAAAGAAAACAATGTTCCGATAATATCGTCTATGGGGGCGGGAAACAAAATGAATCCCGAAATGTTTGAAATTGCCGACATCTCAAAAACTTCCGTCTGTCCGCTCGCAAAGGTTATCCGTTATGAACTAAAAAAACGGAACATCAAAAACGTTAAGGTTGTATATTCAAAAGAAATGCCCGTAAAAACAAATCAGACAGGAGAAAGATTTCCCGCAAGCAATGCTTTTGTTCCGTCTGTTGCAGGTCTTATCATTGCCGCAGAAGTTGTTAAAGACTTAATCGGATATAAGATTAATTAAATCGTTATTTGGGTAAACAAATTCAGACAGAATTTACCGACTTATTTACTTTTTAGAAAATTCTCTGCGTATTCTTTTCTTTCGGAACTAAAGCCCTGTTCTGACGGGAATTGTGCCTCATAATTATTCCAGTCGTCAACAGCCTTTTGGAAAAACTCTTTTGCTTTATCGGTATTTGTTTTTTCAAAATTCTTTGCAAGGTCATAATATGCCCCTGCTCTGTAAGCACAAAAATCAGCATAACCCGATGTTTTTTCGACAACCGTTGAATAGTCTGAAAGAGCCTTTTCAAGATAATCCTCCGATTTTGCGCTGTCGGTTTCTTCTTCGTCAAAAGCCATAGCCGAATATACAAGCGCTCTGTATAAGTAATCATTGTAATTACACTGTTCCGATTTACCTTCATTTATAGATGTTGTTAAATCGTCAAGGGCTTTTTGCAGATATTCTTTTGCTTTTTCTTTGTCTTTATTTCTTATTATATCTGACCATGTACGGTATAAGTCCGCTCTCTTCCAGTAACCGACATAATATTCGGGAACCTTTTCTATACCCGTTGTTAAATCTTCAATGGCTTTTTCAAAGTATTCCTGCGCTTTTTGTTCGTCTTCCGTAACGCCCGCTAACTGAAAATAAGCATAAGCCCTGTTCTGATATCTGAGCATAAACTGTTCGGCATCATATTTGCTGACATCTGCTTCGTATTTTTCAATAACTTTTGTATAATCTTCAATAGACTTTGAACAGTAAAGAGCAATTTTTTCCCTGTCGGTTTCAAGTTTCATTCGCCATTCATCATAAGTTAAGGCTCTGGTGTTATATCTTTCGGCATTTTCAGCATCTTTTTTAATTGCAGAAGTGTAATCCTCAATGGCTTTTTTAAAATAGTCTTCGGATTTTTTCTCGTCTTTTTCGGTTTTTAATCTGTTTAGATACGCTTCTGCACGAGATACGTAATTGTCGGGATTGTTAAAATCTTTTTTAATAACGGCAGAATAATCCTTTATTGCCTTGTGAAAATATTTTTCCGATTTTTGTTCATCGGTTTCGTAAACAGAACAGTTTTCATACTCTTTAGCCCTGTTTTTGTAGGCAATCGTACCGTTTGGATTTACGTTAATTACCGCACTGAAATTTTTTATCCTTTTGTGACAATCTTCTATCAAATTAGCCATGACTACCCCATTTCCTTAACTTATAATAATAGTACATTATTTTTTGAAAATATACAATCACAAAAATAAAAAATAAAAGCCGCCCGTTAAGGCGGCTAAATGGAGGAAGAGGTGGGATTCGAACCCACGGTACGCTTGCGCGTACAACGGTTTTCAAGACCGGCCCGATCAACCACTCCGGCACTCTTCCATCGATATCTTTTATTCTAATTGAAAAATTCTTCTTTGTAAAGATTTTTTTTAAAAAGCGTCCGTTATTTCCTTTCCCGCTTCATCTTCTTCTTCAACGATTATTTCGCCGCTTTCAACTTTTCTGTTTTGTTTGTATCCGTAGAAAATATACAACATAATACCCAAAATAATCCAGAACGGGAAGATAGATGCCGATGCGGTTAATGACTGCGCCGCTTCTGCAATCAGATAAAGACAAATTATAATGCCAAAAATCGGCAGCCACGGACAAAACGGCACTTTAAACGGTCTCGGTCTGTCAGGGTCTGTTTTTCTCAAAATTATAATACCCAAACTTACAATAATAAATGATGCAAAGGTTCCGAAAATACACAATTCGGCAGCCACGTTCGCATCTATAAATATACAGCCCGATACCACAAATAGTGTTGTAATCCAGACAAGAATATGAGGGGTCTTGTTTACGGGGTGAATTTTTTTGAACACCTGAGGGAAAAAGTTATCCCTGCTCATAGCATATAAAACTCTTGTCGTTCCGAACTGAAAAACAAGAAGCACCGAAGTTAAACCCGCAAGCGAACCCAAAGCAAGCCAGCCCGCAATCCAGCCCTGATTTATGAGCCTTACGGAATGTGCAATCGGGGCAAGTGCATCAATCTCACCGTATTTTTCAACAGGAACAATGCCCGTAAATACAATCGCAACCAAAATATAAAAGATTGAACATATTGTCAGAGATGCAACAATACCGATGGGGATATTCTTTTGCGGCTCTTTTGTTTCTTCTGCTGCCGTCGAAATTGCATCAAAGCCGAAATAAGCATAAAAAATTATAAAGGTGCTTAAAATGATACCCTTTGCACCCGCAGGAGCAAAAGGAACCCAGTTTTGAGGCTGAACATAAAACATTCCGACACCGATAAAAAGCAAAATTACGGCAACCTTAACAACAACCATTGTTGCCGCAGTTCTTGCGGAACTCTTCATTCCCTTATACAAAATAAAGCCTAAAACCAATACAATAAAAATTGCAGGCAAATTAATGCTCAAAGGTATTCCCATAAAATGAGGCAGGGCAACATCAGGGTCTAATCCCAATTTTTCGCACTTTGCCAAAGCGCTTGAAACGTTGTTTACAAGCCATATCGGCGGGTGTGTAATAAAATGCGGCAAATAATTATCAAAACCCTGAAGCAACTGAATAAGATATTCCGTCCAACTGACAGCGGCGGTAATATTACCGATTGAATAGGCAAAAACCAAAATCCAGCCCATCAGCCAAGCGGCAAATTCACCCATAGTCGCATAAGTGTAGGTATAACCGCTTCCCGCAATAGGAATCATCGATGCAAATTCAGCATAACATAAGGCAGGACAAATACAGGCTAAAGCAGCCAAAATAATCGAAAAAATAACCGACGGCCCTGCGCCGATACTGCCATGGCTTCCGCAAACCGCAGGCCCGATAATTACAAAAATTCCCGCTCCGATTATCGCACTAATACCTAAAACGACCAAATCAAAAGCGTTCAGCGTTTTTTTCAATCCCGTTTTTTGAGAACGGGCTATCATAGCGTCCGTATCAGGCGTTTTTGTTATATTTATCAATATATTTTTGATTTTATCACTGAATATTTGCATTATTGGAACTTTCTTCCGTGTTTTTATAATTTATTTGATTACCGCAAAATCTGCAGATTTCTGCGTTTCCGTCCGTTTCATTTCCGCAGACGGGGCAAAGTTTAACCTGATTTTCAACTTCTGCAAGCCTTTTCTTTTTATAGCCGTAGGTAAAGTATATAAGGCAGCCGAACAATATCCATATCGGGAATAATATTGCCGACACAAGCAATTGCGGAATAACCGTAACAATCAGATACCCGCAAACCAATATTCCCGCAATCGGAAGTAACGGATATAACGGCACTTTGAACGGACGTTCAAGATTAGGGCTTTTAATTCTCATAAGAATTACTCCGACACAAACCATAATAAAACAGGTCAAAGTACCGAAAATACCGAGTTCTGCCGCTACGTTTGCATCCATAAAAATACATCCGAGCATAACTATTATGGTCGTAATCCATGTTGCAATATAAGGAATATTGCTTTTAGCATCAATTTTAGTCAAAGATTTAGGCAAAAAGTTATCTCTGCCCATTGAATATAAGATTCTTGTATTACCGTATTGAAATATCAGAAGTGCCGAAGTCAGACCCGCCAAAGCACCGATTGAAATCCAGCCCGCAATCCACGGCTGATTAATATATCTTACCGCAAAAGCAATAGGCGCCAACAAATCGACATCAGCATATTTTTCAACGGGAACAATTCCCGTAAAGACGATTGCGACAAGTGCGTACAAAATCGAACAAACTACCAGCGAACCTATCAGACCTATCGGCAGGTTTTTCTGAGGATTTTTTGTTTCCTCTGCCGCCGTTGAAATGGTATCAAAACCGATATAGGCATAAAAAATAATGAACGTACTTAAAACAATACCGCTTATACCTGACGGCGCAAAAGGCGTCCAATTTTCAGGCTGAACGAAAAACATACCCGCTCCGACAAAAACCAGAATAACCGCAAGTTTTACGATTACCATTGCCGCCGCCGCTTTTGTAGATTCCTTTATTCCCTTTAACAAAATCAAGCCGAGAATTAAAACAATCATCATAGCAGGTAAATTAAGGCTGACAGGATATCCAAGAATATGCGGCAAGGTCGTATCGGGATTTAATCCTGCCTGTCTGCATTTTTCAATTGCCGTCGGAATATCGTTAATAAGCCATATCGGAGGATTAACAACCCATTCGGGCAGAACATTTTCATAACCTTTTAAAAAGTTCAGCAGATAATCCGTCCAACTGACAGCAATCGTAATATCACTTATTGCGTATTCCAAAAGAAGTATCCAGCCGATAACCCATGCGGCAAATTCACCGAGAGTAGCGTAAGTATATGTATATACACTTCCCGAAACGGGAATAACCGATGCAAATTCCGCATAACAAAGCGCAGGACATATACAAACAACTGCGGCTAAAATTATTGAAATCACGACGGAAGGGCCTGCACCTACGTTTCCGTGGCTGCCGCATACGGCAGGCCCAATCATTACAAAAATACCGCAGCCGATAATTGCACTGATACCTAATATAATAAGGTCAAAAGCGCTCAAAGTCTTTTTTAATCCGTTGTTTTCCGAATTTTCAACAAGTTCTTCGGGTTTTACGGTTTTGCTTATATTTGAAAAAAATGTACCTGAATTAGTTTTCATTTTTTTCCTCTTTCAATTTTTCAAAACGTTCCATAAGCATTTTTTCTTTTTCTTCAGCCTCACGGTTTTTGTCATAACCGTACATCAGATAAATAATAATACCAATTACTATCCAAATCGGAAATAATATCGAAGATTTTTCCAGACTCGGCATAGCCTTTATCATCAGGGTTATACAGATAATAATGCCCATAATGGGAAACCACGGGCAAAACGGCACTTTAAACGGTCTTTCAATTTCGGGGTGAGTTTTCCTCAAAATCAAAATTCCCGAACAAACCAAGATAAAACAGGTTAAGGTACCAAAAATACAAAGTTGAGCCGCAACACTCATATCTATAAACATTCCGAGAATAATTAAGATTGTTGCACAACTCCACAAGATAACATGCGGTGTTCTGTATTTTTTATGTCTTATTCTGAGCACCTTCGGCAAAAAATTATCTCTCGCCATTGCATAAATAATTCTTGAATTTGCATATTGCAGGACAAGCAAAACAGAGGTTAAACCTGCAATTGCGCCAAGTGAAATAAAGCCCGCAATCCAATCCTGATGAATTAATCTTGTAATATGGGCAATAGGAGCGTGTATATCCACCATCGAATACATATCAACGGGAATAACACCCGTAAAGACAATCGCAACCGCACAATATACGAGCGAAGCCACTATCAGTGTTCCAAACATTCCTATCGGAATATTTTTCTGTGGGTCTTTTGTTTCTTCGGCTGTTGTTGCAAGAGCATCAAAGCCTAAATAAGCATAAAATATAATAAATGTTCCGAGGATTACCCCGTCAATACCGTTCGGCATAAAAGGAACCCAGTTTGACGGCTTCACATAAAAAGCGCAAACGACTATAAACAAAAGGATTACCGCCATTTTAACGATAACCATAAGGGTTGCCATTCTTGCCGATTCCTGTGTTCCTCTTGTCAAAATCCATGCTATTGCAAGAAGAATAAAAATAGCGGGCAAATTAAGAGCAATCGGTATCCCGAAGATTTGCGGTATAGTGTCAAGATTTATACCCATTACCTGACATTTCATTACAGCAGTGCTGTAATCGTTAACAAGCCAGACAGGCGGGTGAATCAGCCAATTCGGCAAAATACCGTTAAACCCTTCCAGAAACTGAAACAGATATCCTGACCACGCAACAGAAATTGTAATATTGGTAATCATATATTCCAAAATCAAAACCCAGCCCGTAAGCCAAGCGGCAAATTCGCCCATTGTTGTATAAATATACGTGTAGGAACTTCCGGAATCAGGTATTGCGGCTGCAAATTCGGCATAACACAGAGCGGGGAAGATACAGGCAACACCCGCAAGAATGATTGATATAACAAGCGAAGGCCCTGCGCCGACGTGTTCCGCATTTCCGCAGGCAGCCTCTCCGACCATTACGAAAATGCCCGAGCCGATAACACAACTTATACCCAAAATAAGAATATCATACCAGTTTAAAGTTTTTACAACACTGTCTGATTTTGAGCGGGAAATAATGTCATTTGGAGAACGTCTTTTAAATATATTTGAAAAAAAACCTAACGGTACCTTGTCCATCATCAGCCCTTATTTTTTAGCAGCGGGAAACCTAACGCTTCTCTTTGCTCTACGTACAAATGGGCAACTGCCGAAGCCAATTTTCTTATTCTGTTTATAAAATTCATTCTTTCGTCTTTGCCGATAACCCCTCTTGCATCAAGCAGGTTAAAGGTATGCGAACATTTAAGAACATAATCGTATGCAGGAAGAACAAGTTTTGCTTCCATGCAACTTTCCGCTTCTTCTTTGAAGATGTCAAACAGTTTAAACAATCTGTCGGAATTTGAATATTCAAAATTATACTTTGACTGTTCAATTTCGTTTTGCAAGAAGATTTCGCCGTATTTTAAAGTATTATTCCACTGAACATCATAAACGGAATTAACGTTTTGAAGGTACATAGCGATTCTTTCAAGACCGTAGGTTAACTCTAACGCAACGGGCTTAACTTCAACGCCACCGACCTGCTGAAAATAAGTAAACTGAGTAATTTCCATACCGTCAAGCCAGACTTCCCAGCCGACACCTGCCGCTCCGAGAGTGGGAGATTCCCAATTATCCTCAACAAATCTGACATCGTGTTTTGACAAATCAATGCCCATTGCTTCCAGACTTTTAAGATAAACTTCCTGTGCGTCCTCGGGTGACGGTTTTAAAATTACCTGATACTGATAGTAGTGACCGAGTCTGTTCGGATTTTCGCCGTATCTTGAATCCGTAGGACGTCTGCAGGGTTCAATCATTGCAGTGTTCCACGGTTCAGGCCCCAATGAACGCAAAAACGTTGCGGGGTTCATTGTGCTTGCACCCTTTTCAATATCATAGGGCTGTTGAATTATACAGCCGTAATCCGACCAATATTTTGATAAATTAAATACTAATTCCTGAAAATTGAGTCCCAAAACTTAATTCCTTTTTTGACTAACAAAAGAAATTCTATTACGAAACATTCATTTTTTCAATGTTTTTTTAATTTTTTGTAAAGGTTATGTACGAAAATAAAAAACAGACTGCCTTTAAA
>JAILHI010000083.1 GCA_024695865.1 Candidatus Gastranaerophilales bacterium | reverse complement strand
GCGCCGCCCGAAAATCAAAGTCCAATTGTAAAAACTGATTGGCACGTTTATTGCGAGGGCGGTAATCTTTTTAGAAAAACATCTGTCATTCTGAGGCGAAGCCGAAGAATCCAGCCGAACATAATCACATTATATTAGTGCAAACGTTCCTTTTTGCACCCTACCTGCTTCGCTAACGCTCAGTATGACAACCGACGTCTTTGCGAGGCTTGCCCGAAGCAATCCCCGAAACCGAACGGGATTGCCGCGAAAATCAAAGATTTTCTCGCAATGACAATATTCAATGTCATTCTGAGGCGAAGCCGAAGAATCCAGCCGATACGAAATATTCAAAATTGTGTAAATATAATCGGTAGACTAAAGTCTACCAACCTTCTACCTAATTTATAAAAATAATTAGCTTTTTGGTTTTATTATGTTTTTTATTGGTTTTCTTCAGGTTCTGCTTTATCATTTTTCAATTTTTTGAAAAGGAAAATAACACCGATGGACATAACAATTAATCCGATAATTTCTGACGTTCCGAGATTTACATTGAAACCGATTTTAGCGTTCAAAATAAATGTCGTTAAAATAAATGTGTAGAACATTAAAGGAATTAACGTCATAAAATAGTTTTTGCCTTTTCTGTATAAGAAGATAGTTGCAATTAACAATGTCGGAATAGCAATAAGCTGGTTAATAAACATCGTGTAACGCCAAACTACCGAAAAACTTCCTGCACCTGTTTTTGCCCATATCAATACTAATGCCGTACAAAAAACTGACGGAGCTATGATTGCAAATCTGTTTTTAACAGGTTTTTGAGAAAGGTTTAATGCTTCCGAAACCATTAATCTTACGCTTCTCAAAGCGGTATCGCCCGATGTAATCGGCAAAATTAAAACTGCAATGGCAATAATCATTCCTAAACCTAATGGTGCATAGTGGTCAGCAATTATGTTTACAACATTTGCTGTGCCTACTAAATTTTCGGGAACTAAATTAAGGTTATAAACGCTCATTGCAGCAAGAGCCCATATCATCATAATGACACTTTCTCCGCACATCATTGCATAAAAGACTTTTCTTCCTTGTCTTTCATTTCCAACCGTTCTTGCAATAATTGGTGCCTGTGTAGCATGAGAACCCGATAAAAGTCCACAGCTTACTGTTAAGAAGAAAAACGGAATCCAGCCTAAATTTTTAGGGTGAACATGAAAATTGCTCAACGTTAAATCAGTGACATTTAAACCTTTTGAGAAAAATCCGATAAAAAGTAAAAATGTTCCGATTAAGAATAAACCTGCAAATATCGGATATACTTTTCCGATAAATTTATCAATAGGAAATAATGTTGCAATAAGGAAATAAAGCAAAATAACACAGTAAACCGTGACAGCAACAGGGTTATTAAAAGAAAAGTCCGTTTGATGTAAAAATCTTTGCATAAAGATATCGCCCGAACTGTATACAAAAACCGTTACCCATACAAAAGACATCAAAGTTACTGCAACCATAAAGAATTGGAAAAATCTGTATCCCAAAAACTTCTTAATCATTCCCGTAAGCTGCAATCCGCCCGTTCTTACGGAAATCATACCGCACATATAATCGTGAACGGCACCCATAAAAATACAACCTAACGGAACAATTATAAATACCCAAGGTCCGAATAAAACACCTTGTATAGCAGCGAGAACAGGTCCCATTCCTGCAATGTTCATCAAGTGAATAATCATGTTCTTCCATTGCGGCAAAGGAACATAGTCAACACCGTCATACATTTGAGTAGCTGCTGTTTCTTTATCCTGCGGTTCAAATTGAGCATCAACATATTTGGAATATGTTAAATAACCAACAACCAGGATAAGAATTCCTATTAAAAATAAAATCATCTTATCGTCCTTATCAAAACATTTAAATTGTTAATTTAATAATAAAACAGTATTGTTTGCTAATCAATTAATATTAAAATTTTTTATATAATGTAAAAATTTGTATAAACAGGATTTTTCAAAAAAGTATGTAGTATGTAGTGTAGACATTAGTCTGCCAAATTTATAATAAAATTGTCACTAAACAAAAGAATGTAGAATGTAGTTGTGCGAAACCCAACGAAAAATGAATCAGTGAAACATATCAAAACTTTCCTTGCTTATATTTCATAATTTAACAAAATTGATAATTTCAGAATTTAATGTATTATTTTTGTTATGGCAGTTAAGTTTTTAAAATTATTATTAGTTCTGATATGCTTTTGTTTTCAGATGGCGTTTGCCGATGTGATGAAGGTTAATGACATCACCTTTGACAGTTCGGACAGTATTATTTTTGTTTCAACGAGTAATTCTGACGGCGATTTGAAAATCAAAAAAGGGCATTTAAGCAACCCCGACAGAATATATATTGATATAGAAAACGCTGTATTGACCAAAAAGCAAACTCTGTATGAGTTCAGAAACGGCAAACTTTCGTCGCTCAGAATATCTCAGTTTTCGACAAACCCGCATGTTGTCAGAATAGTAATGACTTATACAAGTAAATTCAAACCCGAGGACTTAAAAGTTATGTCTGTCGGGGGCAATATTATTCTGAAACTCGAAAATTACAAGTTAACGCAGGATTACTTAACCCAGGTTTATCGTGAGGTAAAATCAAGCACTTACGATTATTTTGAAAAAGTTCAGGTGCAGGAGGCGGTTCCGCCGCAGGTGCTTGAACAAATCGTTCTCAATCCTGCCGAACCCAACAAGTCAAACGTTGTTCAGCCAAAGGTTATTTTAAAGGACGAGCCTGTAAGGGTTAACCCTGCCATTCAGGAATCCAAACTTCGCTCGAGATATTTTGTAGCAGATGCGAGTGTTAAACAGGGTGCGCTTTTAATCTCGGGTACCGGGATTGTAAATCTTGAAAAAGTTTTTTATCTCTCAAACCCGTCAAGAGTTGTTTTTGATATCCCCAATGCCGTAAGTGCGGGTAAAATCAGAAACAAGACCTTTACGATTAACGAAACGGAAAACGCAAAAATCGGCCAGTTTGAGCCTACAAAGGTCAGAATTGTCATAACTTCTCCCGATGCGGACAAGTATCGAGCCGTTTATTCGGGTGATTTGCAGAATATATTAATTGTCCGTGATGATAAAATTGCGGGAATTAAACTTTTTGCAGAAACGACAAAACTTTTATCCGCAAAGGTAAAAACAAAAAAAGAATACAGAACACAAAAAGATACTTTATCTCTCGATTTTGAAGAACCCGTTGTTTATTCGATAAAAAGAAACGGTAATACCTCTTTGGATATTTCACTTTATAATGTTACGTTATACAGTATTCCGTCCCTGTTAAATCAAATCCAGCAGGGAAATCTGAAGAATGCCGTTATTGATAAACTTAACGGCGGTCAGGGTATAAGAATTTTAATTCCGATTACGGATAAAACTACTTTGGATTGTGTTGAAAATCTTCAATCCACAAAACTTGTCTTTAATATAACAAATCCTCTGCAGCAGCAGCAAAAAATCGGAAAAGGTTTATTAAACAAAAAGATTATCGTACTTGACCCGGGGCATGGCGGTACAGACCCAGGTGCTATGCGTGAAAGCGTAATGGAAAAGCACATTGTTCTTGAAATTGCAAAACTTGTTGAACAAAAACTCAAAAATCAGGGTGCAACGGTTTATATGTCACGCAGTAACGATACCTTTGTTTCATTGAGTGACAGAGTTGTATTTTCTAATAACAGAAAGCCCGATGTTTTTGTAAGTATTCACATCAACGCAAGTGAAAATTCTTCCGTTCATGGTATTGAAACTCACTATTACAAAGATGACAGTATAGATTTGGCAAAACATCTACACAAATCAATTATTCAAAAAATCAACGACAAAGACAGAGGTATTATCAAATCAAGATTTTACGTAATCAGAAACACCGATGCACCTTCTGTATTGCTTGAACTTGGCTTTATTTCAAACGAACAGGAAAGAGAACTTATGCAGACAAAAGAACGTCAGGAAGCACTGGCCGATGCTATAACCGAAGGTCTTATCAACTGCCTCAGCGACGGGGGGACAAAATGACGGATAACAGACCGATAGGCGTTTATGACTCGGGCATAGGCGGTTTGACAGTTTTTTCAAAATTGTATAAATTACTTCCGAACGAAAATTATCTTTATTTCGGCGATACGGCAAATGTTCCCTACGGTACAAAAAGCAGAGAGGAACTTTTGGTTATTACCCATAAGATAATGAACTTTTTCCAAAAGAAAAACGTTAAGGCTGTTGTAATGGCTTGTAATACGACTTCTGCAATCGCTTATGATACTCTCAAAAACTATTATGATTTTAAACTTTATCCCCTTATTCAGACTGCCTGCAAATCTATTGCCGAATTGAACGTATCTAAAATAGGAAGTCTTTCGACAGAGGCAACGGCAAATTCTCATGCTTATAAAAATAATATTTTAATTCACAATAACAAAATGCAGATAATTGAGCACGGCTGTCCGAAAAAATGGGTTGAAATAGTTGAAAATCATACACAAAATAATCCCGAAAATTTTGACGTCATAAAAGACAATTTGTCTGTTTTGCTTGAACAGAACGTTGAACGTGTGATTTTAGGCTGCACGCATTACCCGTATTTAAGAGATATTTTAATCAAAATTGCAGGAAAAGATATATTTATAGACCCGTCTGAAACGTTTGCAAAAGCAATTAGTGAGGATATCGTTTCATCGGGCATACAGGCTGACAAATTATTGCATAAGCCCGAATTTCATGTAAGTTCAGACCCTGATAAATTTTACAATTCATCAAGTCTGTTTTACAAAATAGATGAACTTCCCGTCTTAATTGATACAGATAGTTTTTCGGGTTAATTTTTATAAATAATCGAGTTTGTTATATCTTAACACGTAAGTAGAACAGTAACTTCCGTCGCCTGTTTTTGAACAGTTTGTTTTGATTTCGGAATCATCAAGAAGTTTTCCGTAGGGCTGAATCATATTTGTTTTGGTATCGAGAACGAAAACAAATTCGTCTTTTCCTCTTGTATTCGGAAGTTTAAAGCCGTTAACATCGACAAAGAAACCCTGACTGTTCGGTGAAGCATCATCATACATTTTAATAGCCACTGAAATACCGTCATTCATTACGAATTTGTATAAGTCCGTTCTTTGATCAATGTTGCTCCATTCGGAACCGTTTAAATATTTGTAGGTGGTATTCGGAAAACAGCCGCTTCCAGTACCGCAGACTTTCATTACGTGTATATGCGGTAATATGTAATTTGCAAGTGCTTCCGCTCTAGCGGCATTACCCGTTTCGGGTATTTCCCACACGGAAATTCCGCCATGCTTTGCCTGTGCGGCATACAATGCCTTTTGAATTAACGAATACGATTTGTTTAAGGCGGTCATTGTTTCAATCTGGTTGGTTTTGTTTATCATAACCGGTATGGTCGCAGCAGCAATAATGCCGATAATAACAATGGTTATTAATATTTCAGCCAGCGTAAAAGCGTTTTTATTTAACATAAATAATCTTCCACTAATGTCGTTTATTATAATATATAAAATTCTTGCCAAAAAGTCCATAAAAATATTTAATATATATATGGATAATATTGATAATAAAAAAGTTGTTAACATTAAGTTAAAATCGGGTAAAATAAATTCTGCAAAAAGTAAATCCGAAATTAAAAACTTTAACGGATTTGACTATATTAAGTCCGATAAAGATTTAAACGGAGTTCCTTTTATTAAGGAAAACCTTATTGAGTATTCGCAGGGCTGTAAATACATGGTACGTGTAATGAGAGAAAAGAAGAATAAAGTTTATCTTTATAATTACTATGTTTCACAGGAAGCCCTCGCAAATTTCTTAATAAAATTTGAAAACGGTGAATTTGGCGGTCAGATTATTGAAGTCGAAAAATATATTCCCGAAGAATTAGCCTGATATGAGTGTTATTGACGCAACAAAATTACATAAAATTTTATATAATGTAACAAAACCCTACCAGTATATAGGTAACGAATATTTATCTGCAAATAAAGAATTTGATAAAGATAAAGTATCCGTTGTTTTTGCCTTTCCCGATAAATATGAGGTTGGTGTCAGTAATCTCGGAATAAGAGTGCTTTATAATGCGGTTAATAAGCATGAAGATTTGCTTGCAGACCGTTCTTATGCGCCCGAGCCCGATTTTCTTGCCGAACTTGAAAATAACGGTTTGAGTCTGTACGGTGTTGAAACCAAAAGACCTTATAAGGATTTTGATTTTGTCGGTTTTTCAATGCAGTATGAACTTGCTTATCCCACGATTTTGAGAATGTTAAAAGTTTCCGATATTGCAGTTTTAAGGAAAGACAGGGCAGAAGATGACCCGATTATTATGGCGGGAGGCCCATGCTGTTATAACCCGATGCCGATGTCTGATTTTATAGATATCTTTATTATCGGCGACGGTGAGGACGTTAACGTCGAAATAATGCAAAAATATAAAGAAATAAGACATCTTTCCCGCAGAGAAAAAATCGTTGAATTGGCAAAAATAAAAGGTGTTTATTCGTCCGGATTAAATAACAAAACCGAAAAACGAATAGCGCAGCTTTCTAACGACAATTTGCCTTATGTTAATCCCGTTCCGTATTCAAGTTCCATACATGACAGAACAATAATCGAAATCAGACGGGGATGCGGAAGAATGTGCCGTTTTTGCCAGCCGGGGCACGTTACTTTGCCGATTAGAGAACGCAAAGCGGAAGATATTATTGCCGCTGTCGATAAATCAACCAAATTGACAGGTTATGATGAATATTCGTTGTTATCACTTTCTTCAAATGACTATACGAACATTGAACCCGTTATTGATGAACTTTCCGCTATGCTTTGCGAACGTAAAGTTTCCGTTTCCCTGCCGAGCCAGAGAATAGACAGATATAATGAACATCTTGCCGAAATGGTAAGAGGCATCAGAAAATCAACCATTACGCTTGCGCCCGAAGCGGGGAGCCAAAGACTCAGAAATGTTATTAATAAGAATTTGTCTGAAGAACAAATTTTAACGACGGTTTTAAATTGCTATAAAACAGGGGCGGACAGTATAAAACTGTATTTTATTCTCGGACTTCCCACCGAAACTAAAGAGGATATTGACGAAATGGCGGGACTTTTGTCGAAAATCCGATGGAAGTCAATGCAGATTAAAAAAGATATGGGTTTGGTAAATCCGCTTAAACTAACATGTACTGTATCCGTTTTTGTTCCGAAACCGTTTACCCCCTTTCAGCGCCATTCACAAAATACAAATGCCGAAATTAAAGAGAAAATTGCTTATTTGCTTTCTCTTACGGATAAAATCAAAAACGTTAAAATTAATTATCATAACCCCTTTGTTTCAAGATTAGAAGCGGCTTTTACAAGAGGGGATAAAAAATTCGGAAAATTAATCTATGAACTGTATAAAAAAGGTGCTTATTTAACAAGTTGGGACGAGTATCTTGACTATTCATTGTGGGAAGAAACTGCCGCAGAATGTGGTATATCTTATCAGGAGGAGGCTTCAAAACAATACGGAAAAGATGATATTTTGCCTTGGGAAGTTATCGATATGGGTATTCCGAGAAGTTGGTTTGAGCAGGAATATGAAAAGGCTTTGCAGGCAATAAATACTATCCCCTGTGAATTTAACTGCGTTAATTGCGGCGTATGTTCGAAGTTTAAAACTCATAAAGTTTCGGATAAAAAATATTCCGCAAAATTAACTTTGTCTGACGTTAATAGCCATTGTGATGACAAAGATTTACCCGTATATAAATTCAGATTAAAACTTACAAAAGAGGGTGATTTGCGTTATCTTTCGCATTTAGACTGGCAAAACACTCTTATAAAAGTTCTTTATCGTTCGGGGCTGAAACTTAATTTTTCAAAAGGCTTCAACCCTACGCCGAAAATATCTCTCGGACTTGCACTTCCTATTTTTGTTGAAAGCGTAACGGAATTTATTGATATCGAAATTCTTGATAATATTTCCGAAACCGAATTAAAAGAAGGCCTTTCAAATATTTTGCCGCCAAAGATTAATCTTTTATCCGTAAAACAAATCCCCAAAAGCGAAAAATCTGTTGATAATATTGTTGAATGGGCAGAATACACTTTTAAACCGATTGAAAGGGGTATTTACGATATAAATTCTTTGTTGTATGATATAAATAACAAATTTACTTCTGACAGTGAATTGACTATTCAGAAGAAAAGTAAAAAAGGTATATTAAAAACAATAAATATTAAGCCGTCTGTTAAATCAATATCCATGAAAGATGATGCAATTGTCATGGTTTTGAAAACGGGTCAAAGCTCGGATATCCCCGCTTTAAGAGCAGATACTGCAATAGAATTGTTTTTACCTGACATTAAATTTGAAATAAAAAGAACCAAATTTTTTGACGGTTCTATGTGCGAAATAGATTTTTAAAAAAGGAAATAACATGACAAAACAAATTGTAATTGCGGAACGTGATAACATCGCAGCCCTCATTGAAAACGGTAAAGTAACCGAATTTTTTGTAAATAAAGGTGAAATATTTTTAAACGATATTTACCTTTCGACAGTAGAAAACATTTTGCCGAGTATTGAAGCGGCATTTGTAAATGTAGGTTCGGACAAAATGGGCTTTTTGCATGCCGACGATGTACCCGGAAAAGGTAATCTCAAAAACAGACTTAATCCAAAACAAAAACTTATGGTTCAGGTTGTAAAAGAACCTACGGGTCACAAAGGCCCTCGTGTTACAACAGATATCAGCCTCCCCGGCAGATTTTTGGTGTTAATTCCGCAGGAAACAGGCATTAACGTAAGCAGAAAAATCACTTCTGCAAAGGAACGTGCAAGACTTAAATCAACCGTCAGCCTTATCAAGCCTGTCGGAATAGGCGTTATTGTAAGAACTGAAGCCGAAGGACAATCAGAATCCGATATTCAGGAAGATTTGGAACTTCTGCTTGAAAAATGGAATACAATCATAACTTCTGCCGAAACACAGGAAGCACCGAGTCTGCTTTACCGTGACCAAGACCTTTTATACAGAGTTATAAGAGAAGCATGCACGGAAGATGTTGCTGAAATCGTTGTTGATACACCTTTTGCAATGCAGAGAACACAACAGATTTTGCAAAACTGGAATATGCTCAAAAACGTAAAATTAACTGTTTATAAGGGTACCGAACCGCTTTTGCAGGCATCGGGCGTTATGAAGGAAATCAAAGCAGCGCTTCAGGTTAAAGTTATGCTTCCGTCAGGCGGATACCTCTTTATACAGACGACCGAAGCCCTTTCCGTTGTCGATGTTAACAGCGGTAAATTCGTAAGTTCCGCAACACAGGACGAAACAATTTTGAAAACCAATATCGAAGCGGTACACGAAATTGCAAGACAGTTAAGACTCAGAAACATCGGCGGTATGATTATAATTGACTTTATCGATATGACTAACCGCAACGATAAATTAGCAGTTATGGAAGAATTTGAACTTGCGCTTGAAAACGATAAAGCAAAACCGCAAATAGGGCAACTTTCTGATTTGGGACTTGTTGAACTTACAAGACACAGACAGGGACAAAGTTTAAGTGAAGTCTTTACGAAAAAATGTCCTCACTGTCAGGGTACGGGATACATTTTTGAGGATATTCAGTATGCTTCCGCCCCGGGCGAAGGTGAATTAAAGGCTAAAGCCGCAAAACTCAAAGTCCCCGTTCAACAGTTAAAGAATAAAAATAACATCAATAACAACGTTTTCACAACAAAAACAAATGATGAACCCGATACGGCAGTTCAAAATCAGGAAGTTCAAAATGAATATGAACCCGAAATTCCGCAGGCTCCTGCAGTTGAAAATCCCGAAACGGTTAATGAAAATGTTAACAATTATCAAAATAATAACAATCACAACAATCATAATAAATTTAATAAAAATAACCGTTTCAATAAAAATAAAAACCGTTTTAACAACAAATTCAACAGAAACAATAACTATCAAAACAATAATAATGAAAACAGACAGGAACATTCCGATAACGACGGCAATTCGGCTAATCAGGAAAATAAGCAGCCCGAAAACCGTTTTGAACAGTCTGATAACAAACCTCAACATCAGGAAGTTAACAAAACTGAAAAAGTTGCCCAAAATCATGAAATATCGGAAAATAATAATGCGGATGCCGTAAAGGCTGATGAACCTGTCAAAGAAACAAAAAGACGGGGCAGAAAACCTAAAACAAAAACGGCAGATTCTGCTGAAACCGATAATCAGATAAAGGAAGCACCGAAGAAACGTGGCAGAAAACCTAAAGCAAAAGCTGAATAGAATTTGTTCAAAACTGAAGAATATATTATCTCTTTTCTGTATTTCGTATTTTTGCGGAATAAAGGTTTTTGCCGAGGAATTGGGAGATATTCCGAATGACGAATTTATTCAGGACGCTTTACAGGTTGATGTACCCGCAAATGCGGCTAATTCTGCAGAACAAAACATGGCTGCGGAGCAGGTTGGTGACGAGGCAATAAATTCGGGCAACAACGTTTTGCATACAATCAAAGACGGGTTGCATAACGCTCTTGACAGTATGCAGAATTTAGGATATACAATTGGAGAACATCTCGAAAAGATTACGGGCGGAAATCCCTTCGTTACAAAAATTTTGGTTGCTTTGGTTCTCGTTGTTATCAGTGTTATTGTAATTACTGTTCTTATATTAATTGCCAAAAAATTTGTATTTAAAAGCAAGGCTCCAAAGAATGTTTTTCAGCAGAAGAAAAAGCAGCCTGCACCCTCAATTTCTGATGATGAATCTGGGGATTATGACGAATACGAAGAAGAATATTCTGACAATGGTGAATATCCCGAAAACGCTCAAAATACTTCCGATGTTGAATATGAAAATGACGGTGAGTTTGAGGATGAATACGGTGACGATCAGTATGACACATCTGTTCCCGACCCCATTCCGTCATTAAATACAACGAGAAATGCCGCCTTTATTGATGTTGAACCTCAGACAGTTCAGGAGGCAATAAAAAGATTTATTCTCATTACTGAATAAACATACTTATTGCTGTTCAAGTTCTTTTCTTATATCATCAACCGTTACGTAAACAAGCGGAGAGTTTTCGTCTTTTCTTAGATAAACTTCTTTTATGCCGGATTGAACGATGAATCTTTTGCATAAAATACATATAAAATTATGACCGTAGATATACATGGTTGCGTTCTGACAACGGTCTTGTCCTGCCTGAATTATGGCATTTTGCTCTGCATGAATACTTCTGCATGTTTCATATCTTGTTCCCGATTGAATGTTGTTTTCAATTCGGTAACAGGTTCCTCTTTCGTAGCAGGATTGGACTTTTGACGGTGTTCCGTTGTAACCCGTTGCCTT
>JAILHI010000079.1 GCA_024695865.1 Candidatus Gastranaerophilales bacterium | reverse complement strand
ACTCTCTTTCATTCTCTCTACATTTATATTAAGTATTTCACTTCCAAAAAATTGCCTTTTTGTATATATTTCTCTTAATAAAACTTAACAAAGCAAAACCATGTCGTATCATGCCTTTTCATGCCTTCATCATGAAAAACAAACCCAAACCGAAAACAAATAAACAATTATACCATTATAATTAAAAACCAAACATTTGCCCTAAACACAGATGTAAATGGTTTGCCCGAAATTTTTCCGATAACTTATCTGATTTGAGAAACTTTATTATATGTTTTTACGTCTTAATATTATATTGATGAAAATTTTTAAATTTGTACTATAATATATTCAGGAGACACTGCTTTGAAAAAGTTTATTTTAATTTTAGCAATTCTTATAACGACTATAATACCTGCGCAGGCATCGCAGCAGACGATGTTGTATGACCAGGTATGGAAACTTATTAATTCCAAATATGTTGACCAGACAAACAATCATCAAAACTGGTACAAATGGCGCAAAAAATATGATAATCAGATTAAAACTTATGAAGATGCTTATGTCGCCATAGATACCATGCTTGCAAGTTTAAATGACCCTTATACCAAATTTTTAGACCCGAAAGAATTTAAGGAAGAAACAAGCAACATCCGAGGTTCGCTTAAAGGTATCGGTGTACAAATCGGTGTTCGTGACGGAAAATTGTTAATTATTGCGCCGATGGAAGATACCCCCGGTGAAAAAGCGGGATTAAAAGCCGAAGATGAAATTCTTGAAATTGACGGTCAGTCAACAAAAGGTATTTCCGTTGACAAAGCGGCGGATTTAATACGAGGCGAAGAAGGAACAATTGTTAAACTCTTAATCAAAAGAAAAGATGTTCCGAACAAATTGTATTCAATTCCCCGTGCAACAATCGAAATCAAAGCGGTTTCCACAAAATTGCCCGTTGACACCGTAAAATTAGACCCGAGAGTAGGTTATATAAGATTAAGTTCTTTCATAAGCCAAAATGCTATTCAGGAATTTAAAAAGGCTTTAAGCGGATATACCTCTAAAAAAGGTATTATTATTGACCTGCGTTCTAACCCCGGCGGGCTGCTGACAAACGCAATATCGCTTTCGGAAGTCTTTTTGACAAAAGGCAGTGTAATTGTCAGCACGGTTGACAGAGATAATTATAAAGATACGGTAAAAGTTCAGGGTAAATACCTTTGCGATAAGCCTGTCGTAATTTTGATTAACGGCGGAAGCGCTTCGGCAAGCGAAATCTTTTCGGGTGCGATGAAAGATAACAACAGAGCGTTAATTGTCGGCGATAAATCTTTCGGAAAAGGTCTTGTTCAGGAAATCAACAAACTTCCCGAGGGTTCGGGCTGCAACATAACTATCCAGAGATACTTAACACCGAGCGGTGCCGATATTCATAAAAAAGGTATCAAGCCTGATGTTAAAGTAACCTTCACACCCGAGGATATTAAGGCTAAACGTGATGTTCAACTTGAAAAAGCAAATGAACTGCTCGTTAAAATGATTAACTATCAGCCGCAAAATTATTCAAAATCTTCAATACAATAATTGTTTGAAGTCTTTTAGCGGGTTCGTAAATCATCAATTCGGTATGTTTTATTTTGCAGATTCAAAAAGAAAACAGGCGTCTTTGCGAGGCTTGTCCGAAGCAATCCCCGAAAAAGATTGCCGCGAAATGCTCTGCATTTCTCGCAATGACGTGATACCTTCTATATTTTTTTAATACGATTAATCTGTTTCGTCGGAAATAAGTTTATCAACAGATACCCCTAATGCTTTTGCTAATTTATAAACAATATAAATACTCGGAGTAACATTTTCATTTTCAATTTTGGTTAAATGTTTAGTGGAAATGCTTGCTAATTCCGCTAATTTCTCTTGAGTTAATGCCTTTTTGGCTCTTTCTACTCTTAAATTATAAGATAATTTTTTTCGTAATTCATTTTCCATATAAAAATGTTACTTATTGTTTAAAAGAATTAAAACATCTTATTGGTTATATAAAGTTGCTTATTTAATACTTTTTCGGTATTATTATATTCGATTAGTAATCAATCAAAAGAGAAAAATGAATAAAAAGATAATCCTTATAGATTTAGACGGCGTACTTAACGACTATACAGGCAATTTTAATCAAGATTTTATCCCGCCCGCAAAAGATGGTGCAAAAAATTTTTTACTTGAATTATCACAAGAATATACAATTAAAATTTTCACAACGAGAAACAAACTTTTAACTGCTAAATGGCTTATTGAAAATAATTTAGACAAATTTGTCGAAGATATCACAAATGTAAAAGAAATCTCTTGGCTTTATATCGATGACAGAGGCATAAATTTTGACGGTAATTTTATAAAATTAAAAAACAAAATAAACAAAATTAAACCATATTACAAAAAATAAAACCAACCAATAAGATAGCAAGTAGGGTGTGAAAAGGAACGTTCGCACCATTTTTATAATTATATTTCGTGTCTTTGTTTTAAGGCTTCTTCAAATTCAGCCATTGCGTCCAATCCGACAATCTGTTCCAGAGCGGCTCTTTTTGCCAGAAAATCAAGTTCAATACTCTGTTTCTTTTCTAATGCCGAACGGTAATAAGCATCTGCAATCAGCATATATTCCCTGTTGTTTGTTTTTGCTTTCTGCAAAATCTCATAACGGTTCTGAACCATTTTTTTAGCCTTTTCGGAAGCCTTCAAAGCCGACATATAATCAATATATTCGTTGATAAGACGTTTTTGCAGGTCGTCCACTCTTTTTAAAAGCATAATCATATCGGCATCGGTAACTTTTGTATATTTATAATTTAATTCTTTATCGTCCGTAGCAAGAGAATTAACAAGAGCGCCGCTCATAATTGCCGTTGTTGCGGCAATCGGGTTTAAAAAGCCTGCCCCCGCCATTGAGGATAATCCCGCCAAAGGCCGCACAACTTTTTTGATAATTGACTGGTCGGGCTTATCTGCATCGGGGTTTGATAATTTATATATGGTAAATTTTACGGTTTCCGATTTTGCTGCCGCTCCCGCCCACAAAATTCCGATATCGGATATCAGGGCTTCTTTTTCTGTATCAACAAGTTGCCCTATTTCTTTTGAAAGGTCTGCAAGAGTCGAATCCGCATAAGATTTGTTTTTTAACTGTTCTTTAATATACTTTGTTTTTTGTTCGTCAAAACTATCAACGTTCTTGATTTTGTATTCAAGTTCGGGGTCTGTGCTTGTTCCGAGTCTGTAGGACGGGCTTTTTGGGTTAGAAAGTTCATCGTAAGTGACTTCGGCACCTGCAATTCCCGTTAACAATACTGATATTAATAATGTGGTTAACTGTTTTTTCATTTTTTGATTTTTAAATCTTCCGGATTAACTATTGTATTTTTGTAAGCATATTGCGTCAGTTTCAGTTTGGAAATGGTTTTTGCACCTGCAAGTCTTTCCAAATCGAGATAATATTTTTTTGCCTCCTGTTCGGCATAGTATTCGTTTAAGAGCATATCTTCGTACATTGAAGAAGATATTAACAATTCGAGTTTATCGCCCTTTTTAATGGCTTCCGAATAATTTTTGTTATACAAAACTATTCTCATTCTTGTGTCTTTGAGTTTATTGAGGGCTCCCTTATAGTTATAATAAGCCGATATAATTGCATCCTGTAAGGTTTCGATTGTTCCCGCAAGTTCGATAAGTTCCGTATCGGTAATCATTTCCTGCGGAGGAGTTGAACTTTTTGTAAGGAAGTTATTAACGAGTTTGCCCGTTGCAAAAGATGCTGACTGAATTAATGAATTTCCGCCCGAAAAAGTCGGTATAAATGATGCCCCGTAAACAACAGCCGAAAGGGTTTTTGCGGCAAGCGAAGAATGTAATCTTCTCTGACCCTCGGGGGTATTCAGTTTTTGCATCGTAAATTTGATTAATTTGTTGTTATCGACCGTTGCTTCCCAAAGCATTTCGATATCACGAATTTCACTTTCCTGCTGTATGGAAACGATAGCGTCTAATTCTTCCTGTTTGTTGACAATCATCTTTTCGGTTTGTTTGTCCTCAACGGGATGAAGTTTTATCTTTTGTTTTTTTATAACGGGCAATACGATATCGTCTGCCGCAAATGCCGTATTTGCAGAAAAAGAAAATGCTATGAGAAATAATAAACAAAATATTTTTTTCATCTCTACAATTTTATAGCACTTCCGTTTATTTTTTCTACTTTTTTTAAATTTTGGGTAAAAAAACTTAATATCTTTGAAAAAGGAAGATAAAATTAATATAATTAAGGCAAATAAGGGGAGTTATATGGAAAATATACATAAAATAAAATTAAGAGATTTTGAAATCGGCGGTGATAAATTAACAGTTCTTGCAGGCCCTTGCGCAATGGAAAGCAGGGATATTTTGTTCAGAACGGCGGAAGCACTCAAAAAAATTACGGCTGAAATCGGTGTTAATTTTGTTTTTAAATGTTCTTATGATAAAGCAAACAGAAGTTCTCTGGATTCATACAGAGGTTTGGGAATAGAAAAAGGTCTTGAACTGCTTGCAGCAGCAAAAAAAGAATTTGATGTTCCGATAGTAACGGATTTTCATTCGGCGGAACAGGCGCAAATGGCGGCGGAAGTTGCAGATATAATTCAGGTTCCCGCTTTTCTTTGCAGACAGACAGACTTGCTTGTTGCGGCGGCAAAAACAGGCAAAATCGTAAACATTAAAAAAGGGCAGTTTTTATCTCCATATCAGATGAAATCTATTGCCAAAAAGGTTTCAGACAGCGGAAATAAGGATATTGTGATTACGGACAGAGGTGTTTCTTTCGGCTATAACAACCTCGTTTCCGATATGAGAGCAGTACCGATAATTCACGAACTCGGCTATCCGATAATTTTTGATGCAACGCACAGTGTACAACTCCCCGGCGGTGGCGGAACTTATACCTCGGGCGAAAGAAAATTCGTTTCGACTCTTGCAAAATCTGCGGTTGCGGCAGGTGCAGACGGACTGTTTTTTGAAGTCCACCCGAACCCCGATGAAGCACTTTGCGACGGCCCCAACCAGATTGATTATAAAATGGCGGAAGAACTTATTAAAATTTGTAATGATATCTTCCACCTTTTAAAATAAATTTTGGAATTATCTGCGAGCATAAAATAAATTAAAGAAAATTGTTGACGAAAATTTTTGTTCTTGCTATTGTAATAAAGCAGATAGGAAATGCGTCTGTAGCTCAGCAGGTAGAGCACTCCCCTTTTAAGGGATAGGTCATGCGTTCGAATCGCATCAGACGCACCATTTAAAAAAGGACTTTTCAAAGTCCTTTTTTGTTTTATAGAATTGCCATAAAATTTTTAAACAGAAAATTTTTTTTGATATAAAATATAATTAAATCAAAAAACCGAGGATTGTATGACTAAAATATGCACAGATTGTAAAACCGAAAACCCAAATGATTTTATCGTCTGTAAAAATTGCGGAAAAATACTTCCGAAATCAAGAGAAATCAGAACGGGAAAAAAGACAAATTTTGTTATTCTTACGGTAATCTTTCTGATTTTGGTTTTCATAGGTGTAAAAGTATATGACAAAAAGGCTTATCAGGTAATTAATTTTCCCGACAAATACACGAATTTGGACGTTTTAACCTTTAAACTGCCTGCAAAATGGATTCCCATCGGAAAGGTTACATATAATCCGCACAGCATACCGAATATGTACACGTATTTTATTGCGGCAATCAATCCGAAAAACAATGTCAATATGCAATTCTTTTCAACCCAGTTTGAAACTGACGACGGCAGAGAATTTAAACAAAACGGCTCCGTCTCAAAAATTAAAAGTGAGGATTATTTCAGATACATCGTTAAAAAAATGTCGCCGAAAGCCAAAAATATCAAATTTATAAAAAGTTATCCGATAGAAAAAAAAGAACTGAAAAAGGCGGCAATAGACAAATTTTTGGTTGAAGTTATATATAAAGATTTAAACCCCAAAACAACAAAAGGAAGATGCTGGCTTGATTCTTTTGAAGTAACCCCTGTCAGATATTTGTTTTCTTTTGAGGAAAACGGAAAAACAATCTATCAACTGATAGAAGGTCGCTTTGTCTATTTTGTTCACTGCTATTCAAAAGAAATGATTGAAGGCGGAGAAATAATGTCTGCCATAAAATTCATCAAATGTGAAAATGTCTTTTCATATCAGGCGGAAGAAAAATTGTTTAAAAAGAACCTGAACAAATATCATGTTTTCAAAAATAATATCAAACATAACAAAATCTGGGAACAATACACAGGTCAGCAAAGAAGAAAAAAACTTGCGGAAGTATCTTTTATGACTACAAATTCTTTGGTCGGCGGCGACAGATTTGACAGGGAAAAATTCAAAAATACTATCTATTATATAGAATACCTTGATGATTTTACAATCAAGTCGTTAAACAAAACCTACAAAAAACATTTTAAAAAAGTTACAAAATACTTGTAGAAAAAATTTTTTTTGTAGTAAACTTATGTTATCGAAAGTGAAAAGGAATGGATTAATGAAAAGCAGAATATATTTAAACATGCTGTTTTTGTTTGTAGTGATAATCTCATATATTTGTTTACTTTGTTTTATATCCAATGAGGGCATTAAGGCTCCGGGATTTTTGCCCAGACACGGAGCAATAGACACGGAAATAATGTCGCAGACGGTGCCTATTCAGAAAGCAAATTTTGACGAAATACAACTGAACAAGAATTTGATTGACGTAGAATAAAAAAGAGCGGTTTTTTCAGACCGCTTTTTTCGTTAAAATAAAACTTGACCGAACATATTGAGCAAAGATAATAATATTAGGCAACATGAACATTTTTAGAAGGAGAAAAAATGGCTATTCAAATAACAAAAGAAGTTCAAGATATGTGTTGCATTTGCAAAGGTGCAAAGCATGAACCCGCTCCGATTCCGCAGGAAGGCGAATGGACAAAGGTTAAAAAGATTGAACAAATTTCAGGTTTAACACACGGCTGCGGTTGTTGTGCTCCCCAGCAGGGAACCTGCAAACTTACATTGAACGTAAAAGAAGGTATTATACAGGAAGCGCTTGTTGAAACAATCGGCTGTTCAGGTATGACTCACTCTGCAGCAATGGCAGGCGAAATTCTTCCCGGAAAGACAATCCTCGAAGCATTAAACACAGACCTCGTTTGTGATGCTATCAACGTTGCAATGAGAGAATTGTTCCTGCAAATTGTTTACGGAAGAACACAAACTGCATTTTCCGAAAACGGTTTACCGATAGGCGCAGGCCTTGAAGATTTAGGAAAAGGACTTCGTTCACAGGTTGGTACAATCCACTCTACAAAAGAAAAGGGTGCTAGATACCTTGAACTCGCAGAAGGCTATATTCTTGAATTAGGATTAGATGCAAACAATGAAGTTATCGGTTACAAGTTTATACATCTCGGCAAATTTACCGCTGCGCTTAAAAAAGGTGTTGACTACAAAACTGCTTTTGAAAGCAATGTAGGCACTTACGGCAGATTTGCTGATGCTGTTAAAGTAATTGACCCCAGAAAAGAATAAGAGGACTGAAATATGGCAGAATTTGAAGGAAAAGAAAGACGTGAGTCTAATATAAATGCGGCACTTAAAGAATACGGTATTTCATCATTAGATGAAGCCAAAGAAATTTGTGACGCAAAAGGCATTAACGTAGAAGAAATCGTTAAAGGTATTCAGCCCATCGCATTTGAAAATGCAGTCTGGGCATACACTTTAGGTTGTGCAATCGCACTCAAAAAAGGAATTAAAAACGCAGCAGATGCGGCGGAAGCAATCGGTATCGGCTTGCAGGCATTTGCAGTTCCGGGTTCGGTAGGTGATACAAGAAAAGTAGGTCTTGGTCACGGAAACCTCGGCGCAATGCTTTTGAGAGAAGAAACAAAATGTTTCTGCTTCTTAGCAGGTCACGAATCCTTTGCGGCTGCTGAAGGTGCAATCGGTATTGCAAGAAACGCAAATAAAGTAAGAAAAGAACCTTTGAGAGTAATCTTAAACGGTTTAGGCAAAGATGCCGCTTACATTATTTCAAGAATTAACGGTTTTACATCTGTTGAAACCGAATATGATTACAAGACAGGCGAACTTAAAGTTCTTAAAGAAACACCGTTCTCGGACGGCGAAAGAGCAAAAGTAAAATGCTACGGCGCTGACGATGTTTCAGAAGGCGTTGCAATTATGATTAAAGAAGGCGTTGACGTTTCCATCACAGGTAACTCAACAAACCCGACAAGATTCCAACACCCCGTTGCAGGCACTTATAAAAAATGGTGCTGGGAAAACGGAAGAAAATACTTCTCAGTTGCATCAGGCGGCGGCACAGGCAGAACACTTCACCCCGACAACGTTGCAGCAGGCCCTGCTTCTTACGGTATGACGGATACTATGGGAAGAATGCACGGTGATGCTCAGTTTGCAGGTTCATCATCAGTTCCCGCACACGTTGAAATGATGGGTGTTATCGGCATGGGCAACAATCCTATGGTCGGCGCAACCGTTGCAGTAGCAGTTGCTGTTGAAAAAGCTCAAAACTAATTGAGTTTGATAATATTTTTAGAAGCCCTCTTGAAAAAGAGGGCTTTTGTTTTTTGATTTTGTTTCACGAAAACAAGTCATTGAATCCACTTCGTAGCCGTCAATTTATGTTTTCTCTGCTTCGGACTTTGTCCTACACAAAATTCGCTCCTCGTAATGACGTGAAAACCCGTCATTGCGAGCGAAGCGTGGCAATCCGGCCGATTTTAATTTTGGATAAAATAATCAAGAGATTATTTGCTATCAAATCTCAATATCGGCAAGATATTTTTTTTTGTACCCATTCTTTTTTCTTTTCTTTCGAGGAAAAGAAAAAAGAACGTGTACCCCAAGAAAAAAGCGGTTTTTGTTTAGGACGCCGTGTGAGCGATAGCGAACCCAGTCCGAAGAAACGGCGAAATAGTGAACGA
>JAILHI010000078.1 GCA_024695865.1 Candidatus Gastranaerophilales bacterium | reverse complement strand
ACTCTCTTTCATTCTCTCTACATTTATATTAAGTATTTCACTTCCAAAAAATTGCCTTTTTGTATATATTTCTCTTAATAAAACTTAACAAAGCAAAACCATGTCGTATCATGCCTTTTCATGCCTTCATCATGAAAAACAGACCCAAACCGAAAACAAATAAACAATTATACCATTATAATTAAAAACCAAACATTTGCCGTAATCACAAATGTAAACGATTTTCGGTCATTTTAGATTAAAAAAAATAAAATACTTGAATTTTACGGTACTTTTGCTTAAAATAAAATTAGCGAAGATATTTTTAATTTTTATTTTGTTTTTATCAAGGGAAAAATTATCAGGTTTATTATTTATCAGTTTAAGAAAGAATGACTATGTATATTAACAAGTGTACTAAGTGTGGTACAGAATTTGAAACAAAAAATCCCAAAAGAGTAATTTGTCCTGCGTGCTTATATCAGGACAGAGCGCAGACATCGGAACAGGCTGCTCAGCCTGCCGTACATTCCGAGCAGGAAAAAAACTATTCTCAATCTGCTTCCTTTGGCGGCAGCGAAGAAAGAGAATATCAGCCGAGAAACTACGAAAGAAACAATTATTCAAGAGGAAACACCTACAACAGATATGAGAGAAATGACTCATATTCAAGACCTCAAAGAAGTTACGGTGACAGACCCCAAAGAAGTTACGGCGACCGCCCTCAAAGAAGTTATGACGACCGTCCGCAAAGAAGTTACGGCGACAGACCCCAAAGAAGTTATGGCGACCGTCCGCAAAGAAACTATGGTGACAGACCTCAAAGAAGTTACGGAGACAGACCTCAAAGAAGTTTCAACAGACCGTCAAACCATTACGGCAACAAAAGAAACAATTTCAATAAAAAACCCGTAAAACAAAAACAACTTTTAATATCAAAAGAACAACTTGAACAGATTGAATTTATTTACAAAAAAGCGTTACCGCTTCCAAACCACGATATTCATGAAGTCATCGGCAATGTTTTGGGAATTGAACCGAGAAAAGTATTTTTCGGCATAAATCTTATCCGCCAGAAAATGATGCTTCCAAAATTACAGTTTCCGAAAAGAAAACTTGCTGTTACTCCCGACCAACTTACAGCGATAAAAATGTTATACGAACCCTTATTACCGCTGCCCCCGATTGGCTGTCACAAACTCATAGCAGCACAATTAAAAATGGACGAATGGCGTGTTCACGTCGGTATCGGCTTAATCAGAAAAGAAATGGGATTAGACCGCTGGAACCCCGACAGACCCGATGCACCAAAAGAATATAAAAAATAATTATGGACGAGTTTATTTCAATCGGAAAAATTTTGAATTTTCACGGCATTAAAGGTGAAGTCAAAGTCGGTTATACAAAAGGAAAAGAACGACAGATAGAAGGTTTAAAAAAGGTAATGATTACCGTTAACGGTGAAAATACTTTCTTTAATATTTCATCTGTTCGTTTTCACAAGCAGTTTGCCCTCATAAAATTTAAAGAAGTAAACTCGATAAATGATGTTGAAAAAATAAAAGGTTTAGACATAAAAATTTCCAAAGCGGACGCAGAAAAAAATCTTGATGAAGATGAATTTCTTGTAAGCGATTTAGTCGGAATGGACGTTTTAAACAAAGACGGCGAAAAAATAGGCGTGATTTCAAATATCGGCTCCAACGGTGTCTCCGAACTTCTTGAAATTACAGATGCAAATAAAAAAATACATCTTGTTCCTTTTGTAAAAGCATTGGTTCCCGTTGTAAACACGGAAAAAAATCAGATTATAGTAAACGACATTGAGGGATTAATAGAGTAGTGAGATTTGATGTAGTTACCTTATTTCCCGATATCATAAAAGGAGCCTGCTCGGAAAGTATGCCGCAGCGTGCGGGAGACAAAGGGCTTATTTCAATTAACACGGTTAACCCCCGTGATTATACGCATGACAAGCACAGAAAAACCGACGACACACCCTACGGAGGCGGCGCAGGTATGGTCTTATCCTGCCAACCCTTTATGGATGCCCTTAACAGCATTGAGAAAGAAGAAAATTCGGGAACTATCATTATGACACCGCAGGGTGAAATTTTTAATCAAAAGATGGCGAAAGAATTTGCCTCAAAATCACAAATACGTATAATCTGCGGTCACTATGAAGGTTTTGATGAAAGAATAAGAATTTTATCAAAAGCAAGAGAAGTTTCTTTGGGTGACTTTGTTTTGTCGGGCGGGGAATATTCTGCAATATGCATTATTGACGCCGTATCAAGACTGCTTGAAGGCACCCTCGGCAATTCCGACTCAAAAGAATATGACAGCCATTCGGAATATTTGCTTGAATACCCGCAGTACACAAAACCACGTGAATACGAAGGGCTCGAAGTTCCCGAAGTGCTTTTATCGGGAAATCACGAAAAAATCGCAGAATGGCGCCGAAGAAAACAGTTTGAACGCACAAAACAAAAACGCCCCGATTTGTTTTCAAAATTTATCAAAACAAATTTATCGGATTATGATAAAAAAATATTAAAAGAATTTGAATAACTTCATTTACGTTGTACAATCATAATAAAAGGTAAAATATATGAAAGCAGCGGCATTAAAATCAGGAAAATTTGAAATAATAGAAACAGACAAACCCCTGTTAATAGGCAAAGGAGCAATTGTAAAAATAGCAGGCTGCGGTCTTTGCGGCTCCGACATTGTAAAAATCAAACATAACAGTGTTCCTGACGGTACTGTTTTGGGTCATGAAATTGTCGGTAAAATTGTTGAAATCGATTCCGAGTCTGATTTTGAAGTCGGAGATGATATCGTTATGGGGCATCATGTTCCCTGTTTTGACTGCACCTTTTGTTACGGCGAAAATTACTCGATGTGCAGAAAATTCAAAAGAACAAACATTTTGCCGGGGGGATTTGCCGAATATATTTTTGTATCGGAAGACCACCTTTTAAATACCGTTTTCAGAATTTCGTCACAAATTACGGACGAAGAAATATCCTTTACGGAGCCTTTGGCATGTTGTATCAGATGCGTCAAAAGAACGAATGTTGAATACAATTCAAATGTTTTGATTGTCGGTCTTGGTTCTATCGGTATTCTGATGGGACAGGCGGCAAGAGAACTCGGCTACAAAGCCTTTGGTATAGATTTAATTGAAGAACGTGTTAATCTGTCACGCCTTTACGGTTTTGAAGAATCCTTTTTACTTCAGAACGTTGAAGATACCGTAAAAGAAATGAAATTAAATGTTAATCCCGCAGGTTTTGATGCGGTAATTATGACATCAGGCGCTGACAGTGCAATTGATTTGGCATTTAAGGCTGTCCGTGACGGCGGAACAATAAACGTCTTTTCGTCCGTTAAATCGGATTCATCGGCTTATCCTAACAACGAAATTTATTACAGGGAATTGACCGTAACAAGCAGTTATTCATCTTCTCCCGTTGATTTGGAAGAAGCGTTTGATTACCTTCAGCATCACAAAGTCAATACGGAAGGTTTGACGACAATTTATTCTTTACAAGACATCAATAATGCGGTTTCAGATACTTTATCCAACAAAATTATGAAAGCATATATCAAAATATGAAAATGAAGGCTGTCAGGTTTTACGCACCTGAAAACATAAAATACGAAGAAACGGAAATAAAACCGCCAAAAGCAGGTGAAGTCAGAGTAAAAATCGAAGCGGCTTTAACCTGCGGAACAGATTTAAAAACATACAGGAGAGGTCATCCTGTTTTAATAAAAAAAACCCCGTCGGGATTCGGACATGAGTTTTCCGGGATAATTGAATCCGTCGGAAAGAACGTTAAAGATTTTAAGGTCGGCGACAGAGTCGTTGCGGCAAATTCAGCCCCTTGCGGAAAATGCTTCTTCTGCAAACACGGTGAATATAACCTTTGTGAAAATCTTGAATTTTTAAACGGCGCTTATGCGGAATATATTAATGTTCCCGAAAGAATTGTTCAAAAAAATCTCATAAAAATCCCCGATAGTCTTGATTTTGCAAAGGCGGCTTTTTGTGAACCTCTCGCAAACGTCGTTCACGGGATTGAAAAAACCGATATCAAAGAAGGACAGACGGTAGGCATTGTCGGTATCGGCACCATCGGGCTAATGTTCGTACGACTTGCAAAATTAAAAGGCGCAAAAGTAATTGCGGCAGGCAGAAACCCGATGAAGTTAAAACTTGCAAAAGAATTTGGCGGCGCCGATGAAGTCATTGATTTAACAAAATACAAAAACCCCGAGAAAAATTTCCTGTCTTTTACGGAAGAAAACAAAGGACTTGATGCTGCGATTGAATGTGTGGGCTTGCCTGAAATTTGGGAAAGAATGTTTAACCTTGTCCGAAAAGGCGGAACCGTAAACCTCTTTGGCGGCTGCAAAGCGGGAACCACTATCAATATTGATACAAGACGGTTACATTATGACGAACTCAAAGTAATCGGTGTTTTTCATCACACCCCGCAGTATTTCAGACAGGCTTATGAGTTAATTGCTTCGGGGCAAATTGATGTCGAAAAACTGATTACGCACGTTATGCCGCTTTCACAAACAGAAACGGCGCTTAATCTCGTTGCAAAAGGTGATGCAATAAAAGTCCTCTTAAAACCGTGAGGATATACAGATGCAATCACAAAAAAAGCAATGGAAACTTCTTCATAATCTGAATAATGCCTTATTTACCCAAAAAGAACCTGTTCAGATAACTCATTTTGTAACAGAAAGATGTAACGCACATTGCCCGCACTGTTTTGTTGAAACAAGTGCGCAAAAAAAAGAATTATCGTTAGAAGAAATTGAAGAAATCTCCAAAACCTGCGGCAGTTCTCTCAGAAACATTGCTCTGACAGGCGGCGAACCTTTTATAAGAGATGATTTGTTTGAAATCGCTGATATCTGGTACAAAAACTCAACCATAAAAACCGTTTCGCTATGCACAAACGGCAGTATGCCCGATAAAACAGAAGATTTTGTTTCAAAAGCCGTCAAAAAAAACCTGCCTGTTTCTTTTTTCTTTTCATATGATTTTACGGAAGAAAAACATTCCGAATACAGAAACATTAAAGATTTGCATTTAAAGGTGCTTGAAAGTTACAAAGCAGTTAACCAATATTTTCCGAAGTTCAATGCGACTTTCAACATAACGTTATCAAAAGAAAATTACAAATCGGCATACGAAACGTACAAATTTATCCGAGATGTTCTTATAGTTCAGAATATCAACTGCACTCTTGTGAGAGGTAAAAATGCCGAACTTCTGACGCAGGAAGAAAAGAACGAAATTGCTTCGGTTTACAGACAAATTCAAACTGTACTTGATGATGATTTTGACAATAGCAGAATATCCGCTTATCCCAATAATTCTTTGACAAATATCGTCTTAAATACCAAAAATAAAATTATATGGAAGTACGTTTTAAAAACTTTTGAACAAAACAAATACCTTTCCCCATGTTGTGCAGGCGCTCTTTTTGGGGTAATATTCAGTAGCGGAAATGTTTTCCCTTGCGAATTGCTAAATTCTCAAATCGGAAATTTAAAAGATTTCGGATATAACTATATGAATTTATGGAAGTCCGAACAGGCAGAAGCAATCAGAAACAATATAGTTAATTCAAAATGTTTTTGCACCTTTGAATGTATCTGGTTATTGAATATTTTTTCACAACCAAAATACTATGCGGAAATTTTATATCACGCAATACGCAGCACAAGACATCATACCTGATTATGCAAACTAACAATACAACAATTATCATACCGACAAGAACAATAGATTTTCTCTTAAAAGAATGTATCTCAAAAATAAGAGAATTATATGAAACTGTCAAAATTATCGTTATTGTTGATGAATTTTCAGAAGATGAAACTTCTGTTTTTGACAGCAGCATTACATTTTTAAAATCAGAAAACAGAAATATGTCGGCAAAAAGAAATTTGGGTGTAAAATATGCCGATACGGATTACGTTGCCTTTATTGATTCTGATGCCTATCCCAATAAAAACTGGATTGAAGCGGGCACGGAATTTTTATCAAAAAATGCAGATTACGTTGCCGTGACAGGAAATCAATTAATACCACAGGATGATGATTTTGAAAAACAGTGTTTAAGACAAATAAAATATTCCCGTCTTTTTACTTATGAAAAATGGTGTAAAATTATTAATTTAGATGCTTCCGAACAGGATTGTTTTGAATTTACGACATCAAGTCTTATAATGAGACGGGAAGATTATTTAAAACACAACGGAATGAAGGAAAATATTTATCTTACCGAGGATAATGAGTTTTCTTCAAGACTGGTTGCAAAAAGCGGAAAAATCAGATTTCTTCCGCAAATGCGAGTTTTTCATCATGAATCTTCGTATCTGCCTTTTATGAAAAAGATTTTCAGCATATCTTTTTATTATACTACGGTAAAAGAAAAACACATCAGCGCAGAAACACTGTCGGAAAAAATAAGAATATTCTTTCCTCTGATAAGTGTAATAATTGTTATTTTATTATTTTTGATATCAATAGCACTTCACCTTAATCTGCTGATTAATCTTATAATTCCGTTTGCGGTTTTTGTTGTTTTTTCAGCAGAAGCAATCAGAATTTCCGCCAAAATAAAACAAAACAGAATTAAGAGTTATTTTATGCTTATGTATCTGTTTGTTTCCTTCTGTATTTTTTATCTGCTCGGACAAACAGCGGGGCTTTTGCATTTCAAAGGCATAAAGGCCGAAAATTTATACAGGCATTATTAAACAACCGCAACAATTTTTGACGGGTAATCCGTTGTAATTTCTTCTCTTGCCGCAACACGAAGTTCGGGAACAAACTTTGAAAAGACTAAAAATCCGATTTGTCTTATTTCAGACGGCATTACAAGAACAACATCACGTATCTGCAATTCTTTTTCGGCAATTTTTGACTTAAGGTTTTTTACGATAGTTTCAATTTTTGAACTTTCAATTTTTACGACATTACCGTCTTTTTTGTTTCCGATAAGAGAATTAATACTTTTTTCGGATAACTCAACCACGTTAATTTCGCCGTTTTTATCTGTTAAAGAAGCCGTAATTTTTCTTGCAAGACATCTTCTTAATCCTACAAGCAAGTCCTCTTTTCCGGGTTCCGATACCAAATCATTGATTTTTTCAAAAATATAAACAATGTCTTTTACGGAAACTCTTTCCCTGATTAAATTTGTAATCAGATATTTGAGTTCGCCTACCGAAACAAAGTCGGGAATAATATTTTCGATGAGGAAAAGATTAGACATTGCAACAGTTTCAATGTATTTGTTGATTGCGGAATAATCAACAAGTTCATCGGCATATTTTACGGAAAAGAATTTTAACAATCTGGCAATGTATTCGTTTGAATCGTAGCCTTCCGCCCAAAAATCTTTTGCCTTTTCTTCTTCAATCCATACAATCTTTTCATTTGTAATCGGGTCTGTGTCTTTGATTGAATTTTTTGGCAGTTTCGGCAAATTCAGTTCATTTCTGAAGAACATTATATATCCCGGATAGCAGGCTGATTTAACCGCCTGAGTGCCTCTTATTTCAATTACAAACTCGTTTGCTTCAAGACAATCACCGTTTTTCAGTCTGACTTCGGGAATTACAAACCCGAGTTCGTCCGTAAGATTTTGTCTTACCTGAACAATTTTTGTCAAAAGGTTTATTTCCGTATCGGGATTTAAAAGGTCGGTTAATTCTTCCGAAAGAAGAACCGCCATTTTGTCCTCGCCGAGTTTTCCGTACATTACGGCGGGAGAAAGCATATCAAAAAGTTTCTTCTTTAAATTATCAAGTTCGTTGATATTTACCGAAATCTCATCATTAAGTTGTTTTCTGCTGTCTTCGGAGGTCGAATCCAAAAGAGATTTAATTCTTGCGATTTTCGCACGCTGTTCTTTGATTTTCTTTTGAATATCTATACAAATATCAAGCGGCTCACGTTTTGGAGCCATAATTCTTTCCATTTTTGTTTTAAAGCCGAAATATTCCGAAAAATCTTCTCTCGTTAAATCTTCGGGGAAAACTTCTTTTACAAAGATACAATTAAACTGATAACCGTCCTCATCATCTGCTTCCGCTTCCTGCATGGTATATAAATCCCAGCCTTCCGCAGCCATTGTATTTAAAAGCAACTGCAGTTGCTCCGTATCATCTGTCGGACAGGATTTTATACAATATTGTGTTTTTGACGGTTTCATTTTATGTCCTTTCAGCAAAATAAATATATTTTTATAATATCAAATTTTATACTTTTTGAAAATAATTTATAAGACTTAAATATTTCAGAAAATTTCCTATTAAATAAAAAAGGGTGTAAAAATAAGAGTTTCATATACGGAATACCGTAGATTTGTTTATTGAAACAATGTCAAAGCGGAGTCTGTTTGACGAGCGCAGCGAGGAGTTACGACGCTGCGGGTTGAAATTAACAAAACAGGTATGCAGTATCAGAAACATAAATTTTTACAGCCTTTACATATCATCTGTCAGAAAAAAAAATGTCAAATATTTTTACGTCTGATAATTTTAATATTCTTTTTAAGGCTGATTTTATAGCCCAGATAAAGAACAAGAGTTGCCGCAATCCATGCGGCAGGAGTTGCAAAACAAACACCCGTAAATTTGAAATAATAACCCAAAATAAAGGCACCCAAAATTCTTGCAATAAGTTCTGCAAAACCCGACATCAAAGGCGCACCGACATTTCCCATACCCTGCAAAATATTTCTGAAAATCATCAGACAGCCTAAAAACAGCAAAAAGGCTATTGAAACAAACAGATATAATTTTGCAAGATGCAGAACCTCATAATCAGGCTCCGACATAAACAAAAGAATTATGTTGTCGGCAAAGAAAGCAAGCACTACTATTGCAAAAACACATACAAAAATATTTATAAAGACGGCACATCTTGCCCCGTCTTTTATTCTTGATAATTTTTTTGCACCGTAATTTTGGGCGGTAAAAACTGCCATTGTTGCCCCAAGCGCAACAAGACACTGCGAAAATAACTGTTCGACCCTCATTGACGTTGTAGCGGCTGCGATTGCGGCAGAACCGAAGGTGTTTATGACATACTGAAGCGCCAAAATGCCCAGAGTAAGTACAGACATCTGAATACCCATCGGTATGCCTATCCGAAGATGTTCCAAAACAAAGGCTTTGTCAAAATGCCAATCCTCTTTTTTTAACCTCAGAATTTCAAATTTAGAAAACATGTAAGTTATGCACAAAACAGATGCAATTGCCTGTGATAAAACAGTTGCATAGCCTGCGCCCGCAATTCCCGTTTTGAGTTTTAAAATGAAAAGCAAATCAAAGACGATGTTGCAAAAAGATGCAAAAATCAAAAAATACAAAGGCGATTTACTGTCACCCAAAGCCCTTAAAACGTTAGACGACAAATTGTAAAAAACGGTTGCGACGATACCCGCAAACATAATAAAAAGATATATCGAGGCTTCCTGAATAATATCTGACGGCGTGTTCAGGAAACTCAAAAAACTATATGAAAACGGGGCGGAAATTAATGTCATTATAACTGTTAAAATTGCCGATAACACAAGCGATATGGCGAGAGATTTTCTGAGGCTTTCATAATCCCTTGCGCCGAATTTCTGAGCCGTAACAACGGTAAAACCCTGAGTGGAAGCAAAAATAAAACTTATTATAAAAAATATAAAAGGGGCAGTTACGCCGACTGCGGCAAGAGATTTTAACCCGAGATATCTTCCGACTATAAGCGCATCGACAAAATGGTATAACTGCTGAAACATGTTCCCGAGAAATATCGGAAACATGAATTTTAATATTACTTTTAAGGGTGACCCTGCCGTTAATTCTTTTGTTGCCATATCTGTTTTGTAATACGAAAACAAAAAAAGTTCAATCATACAATTTTGCAGAAAAATTGACAAACTGCTTTTTATCATTAATAAAAAAATATGATTGAATATTTTAAAAAATTGTTTAATAAAAATAAAACCGACGGCAATACTCCCAAAACCGCCGAGGACAGAATTAACGAGATGTATGGTGAACTTTCCGCCGATATCGTGTCGATAAAACTCGGCAATGATATCGGGGCTTTTTACGACAATCTCGGTTTGGAACTTGCCGAATTCAGAGAAAATCTTTTTGAAAAAACGGGCTTTATTTTCCCGCCGATAAGAGTAACAGAACAGCCTGATTTGCAGGAAAACGAGTTTACAATCTGCGTGCGGAACAAAGAGGTTAAAAACGGTTTTTGTCATCTGACCGAGGACGATGCTTTAAACGATATTATTAAAGCGCTTGAAGATGTTTATAAGGAAAACATCGATAAAATTTTCTCAAACGAAATTATGGAAAAATATATGGATACCGTTCAGAAACAAAACGGCTGGATGGTTTGGAATTTGTCAAACGCAATGCCGTTGTGGGGGATAAGACTTGTTCTTGTAAATCTGCTGAAAGAGGGCAAGTCTATAAAGGATATAAATTATATCTTTGACAAAATCTGTATCTACGCAACAAAAAACAGGGACGTTTGCATAAAAGCAGACCCTTATATGATTTCGGACAAAATGAGCCGAGAAAAGTTATAAAGAATTTCTGAATTGGTTTCACCAAACCAGCGTCATTGCGAGCGACGTGAAATTATTTTGTCCGACGTGGCAATCCTTTTTGGTTTCAGGGATTACTTCGTCGCTAATGCTCCTCGTAATGACATCTGTTGTCATTGCGAGCGACGTGAAATTATTTTGTCCGACGTGGCAATCCCGTTCCAATAATGCCGCCATTCTGAACAGTCTTAAATTTTTATATGAATTTTTGCAATATATTTGTGGTAAATTGTATATAAATGCCAAAATTAAATGCATAAAAAGGGAATTTGTATAAATGATAAAAAAGATTATATGTATAAATTTAATAGTAATCTTTGTAGTTTTATGTGTTATTGAAATTTTATGTTTTCAGACCTACAAAAGAATATATACTCCGTTATTTGAAGCGCAATTAAAAAATTTTAAAAACCGTGAAGAGATAAGAAAACTCTTAGAAATAAGATATCATAAGGCAAAAAAATTTGTTTATGAAGAAAGAATTGCTAATTGCCTGCCAAAAGTGTATAAAGGCAATAAAAAAGGCGGTATTGTTACTATCGGCTGTTCATATACGGAAGGAGCAGGATTAGAAGAAAATCAATCTTTTGCATATAAATTAAATCAATTAACAGGGAAAACAACATATAATCGGGGAATAAGCGCAACCGGAACGCAATATGTATATCGGCAGCTTGCTGATAAAAATTTTAAGAAGGAAATACCGGAAGTTGATTATGTTATATATACCTTTATTTATGACCATTTTTACAGGCTTTTCCGTGATTATGTAACCTATGGCAATAGTAATTTACATATCAATTATTACTTAAATGATAAAAATGAATTAAGAGAAGGAAAACATCCCTTTTGGTTTTTATATACTTTTTATACGACAAGGCTCATATCCGAATATAAAGAACAACGGAGTTATGACGAATTTGATGAAAAATATGCAGTCTTTTTGAAACTTATAGAAGAATCCATTAAGGAAATGAAGAAGAACTATCCGAATGCAAAATTTATCTTATTGGAAGTTCCGCAAGGCTCTATGTGTCTAAGTGATTATCAGGCGGGGACGGAAGAACTGACAAAAGAACAAATTAAAGACATTGAAGATTTAGGTGCAATATATGTAAATGCAGAGAAACTTGTCGGACATCAGTTAAGAGATACCGAAAAATACAGAATGCCGGACAAAGACCACCCGAGCGAAAGAGTTTGGGATGAAATTGCTCCTGCCTTGGTTAAAAAATTCATGTAACGATGTTTGAGGTTTGAGAAATTTTTCTCTTGCATCACCATTTTCTACCTTTTCTTGTGTCGGGTTACCTAGCCTAAAAATTTATTATTTATACGTCCTGTTTTGACCTATATGCCCTTTATAATATAAAAAGAATAAGAAAAGGAAAAATTATGAAATATCTTATAAGAGCAAATAAGGTTGTTTTTTCGGGCAATATGCAGATGATTATGAAATACGTTTCCGATTTTTACAAATCGGAGTCAAAAGCATGGACGGACAAAAACGGTGAATTTACTGACCTCGGCAAATTCAAGGCATTCATTGAAAGTATGGATTATAAAATCAGGGATAAAATCCCCTCAAATTGCAGATGCGAGGGTACTGCCGTTTCAATCGCAGATTTTAAAAAGATTTTTGCAGAAGAAGGCTTTTCCGTAAAGAAAACCGCAGAACGCCTGCATATCACCGAAAAATTGTCCGCACAACTTGCAAGAAAATTAAAAATGAAAAAATAAAAGGGGAACGGTTATGACAAAAGAAGAAGAATTAAAAATGGCGCTGAAAGACCTTATTGAAATAACAAGAGTCGTTGTGTTATATACAAACGGCGCACCTGCAGAATCCTGTATAGAAAGAATTACAAACATAATAATATCCTCAGAGCAGGAAAGAAATTTACTAATGAATAAATAAAGGGAAACGGTTATGGAAAAGCAAGAAAAATTACAAACAGCGCTGAACGATTTGTTTGAAATCACAAAAGTCGTAATTTTATACACAAACGGCGCACCTGCGGATTCTTGTATGGAAAGAATTACAAACATAATTGCAGGAGAAGATTAATGATAGAACTTGATGGAAAATATACATCGGCAAAAATTTTTACTGAAACTGCGGAAGAAAATATGAAAGAACAGATAATGAATGTTCTGAATCACCCGATTTTTGAGGGCTGCCCTGTCAGAATCATGCCCGACTGCCATACGGGAAAAGGCTGTGTAATAGGTTTTACAAGCCCGATGCCGAAAAACAGAGAGGTTATTCCGAATATTATCGGTGTTGACCAGTCATGCAGAGTTTCCGCCTATAAAATTGAGGGAAAACAAACGAGAGATTATCTTAAACTTGATAAAGTCATTAAAGAAAAAATTCCGACGGGAACGGGCGGAAAAAGAAAAGAATTGCACAGGCTAATCTCAAATCCGACCGAAAAAGACGGCGAAAACATTGAACTTTTGAGAAAATATACAAAAGATTGGCTAAAAGAGGAGCCTGACACAGAATTATACAAAATCGGAACGCTCGGCAGCGGAAACCATTTTATTTCGCTTGAAAAAGGTGAAACGGGCTTATGGCTGATTTTACATTCGGGTTCCCGTAATTTCGGCAACAGAATGGCGATAGAATTTCAAAATCTTGCCATAGAAAAACACTGCTACGGCGAGGGAAAACTCAAAGAACTTTCGTATCTTGACGGAAATGATGCGGAAGAATATCTTAAAGTTGCAAAACTTTGCGAATGGTACTCTGCCCTCTCTCATACGGTTATGTCGAAAGAAATCCTTGAGGCTATGGACTTTAAGGTTACTGATTTTATTGAAACCGTTCATAATCAGATAAACCAGACGGATAACGTAATCAGAAAAGGTGCCGTAAGATGTAACAAAGACGAAAAAGTTATAATTCCTATCAATATGGCTTACGGAACGTTTCTTGCAACAGGAAAAGGTAATGCGGATTGGAATAATTCGGGGCCGCACGGGGCAGGCAGAGTTCTTTCAAGAACGCAGGCAAAAGAACAGTTATCAATGAACAAATACAAAGAGTCAATGAAGGGTATTCATAGTTGCTGCATACATCGGGGTACGCTTGATGAAGCGCCTATGGCATATAAAAACGGCGATGAAATCAAAGAACTTATATCCCCGACCGCAGAAATCTTTGACCGCTTAATTCCCGTTTATAACTTCAAAGCGAGTTAGAACACTTGCCGTGTCTGTGAACCTACACAAATTATGCAATTACCCAATCAGCGTAATTGCATAAATAAGCATAGCAAGCAAAAATATATTTACGGCAAAAATAATTTTTAAATTTTTACTGTAATCATTTATTATTTTTTCCTTTTGCCTGATTGTATGATTTAAAGAAACAACGGTATATTGCAAACTTTCTTCGTTCACTTCAGTGCTCTCAATCAATCTTACAAGTTCGGGATTGTCATTTTTATACAAATCCAAATCTTCATCAAGAGATTGAATTTTCCTTGTCAACGCATCAACTTCATCTTTTTGTATTTCTCCAAGAGATTGAATTTTGTTTGTTAAATCCTCAACCTCTTCTTTTTTGTTTAGATATTTTTGTTTATATTCGTCTGCCTCTTTTTGTATTTTGTCAAAAGATTCTTTGTTCTCCATTAAGGCTTCAATACTGTTCATTCTCTTGTATTGCGCCAATTTTTTCTCATAATCTTTTTTAATTTTTTCAACCGACAGTATATACTGCAACTCCGTTTCTCTCATCTGCTTTTGCAAATCCTGTGCTTTTCTCTCCACCTGAAGTTTAAATTCTTCGAGAGATTCTGTATTTGCAACAACTTTTTTAGTTACATCATTTTCATTGTGAGCAGAAAGTCCTCTTGTTTTTCTGCTTTTTCAAAATCAATGAGTTCCTGATATTCGAGAAAACTTTTATAATTACCCTCATAAAAAATATACATGCCCGTTTCAAAGTTAATTTCCTTGCAGTAAAAAGCGAGGTAATTATTGTCTGCAAAAATTACAAAATAATTATTTGTTTTTTTGACTATTTCCGCATCTTTATAGCCGTCAGTTGCCCAAACCGTTCTGCCTTCTTTATCATAAACGATAAAATGCTTTAAATTAGTCGTGGGTGAAACTTCCGCTAAAATTGTACCTATTTCAATTTCCCGCATTATAATTCCGCCAAAACTTAACTGTATTTATATATTAACAAATATCCCCGTCAAAACAGGACGTATATAACAGAATTTAGGGAATTTTGAATTTTAAATATTAGAAACCGTCAGCCCAAATTATGTTTTACGACATAAACCCCGAGTAATACCGCAATCGTACAAACAATAACCGTTACGGCAATATATACGGCAGCACGAAGATAATCGTCGGAATGGATAAATTTCAGTAACTCAAGAGATAAAGCACTCAAGGTACTCAAACCTCCGCAAAAACCCGTTATCAGAAAGACTTTAAAAATCGGATTCAAATCACTTTTCATTGCGAAATACACGAAAACAACCGTTGCGAAAAAGCAGCCAAAGAAATTAGCCGTAAGTGTTGCCAAAGGCAAATAAGCATAACTTGGCATAATAAGATACAAAATATACCTGATTAATGCGCCTAATCCGCCGCCTAAAAATACTGCCAAAAAATTCATTTCTTAATTCCTTTTCAACAAAAAAGCACCTTTCGGTGCTTTTTAAATGGCGGGACCGACGAGGCTCGAACTCGCGACCTCCTGCGTGACAGGCAGGCACTCTAACCAGCTGAGCTACGATCCCAATCCTGCTGGTACAAAAATTATAAATCAACCAAAAAATTTTTGCAACAAAATTTTTATTGATACTCTTTCGTTTTTAAAATATAATTTTTGTATCAAATATAATGCAATGAGGCTCAACATGAATAAATATTTACTTGAAATAGGAACGGAAGAATTACCTTATAAATTTATTCCCGATGCGGAAAAACAATTACAAACGGCTTTCAAAAAGTTTGCCGACGAAAACGGTATCTCTTATTCGGAAATAAAAACTTATGCAACACCGAGAAGATTAACAGTTCTTTTATCAGGATTACCCGATAAAAAAGAAGACATTGTCAAAACAGTAAAAGGCCCTATCGCCACAATCGCCTACGACAAAGACGGCAATCTCGCACCTGCTGGGTTAGGTTTTGCAAAGAAAAACAATGTTGCGCCCGAAAATTTATACACGGAAAATAATTACGTTTATGCAAAAATCGAAGAAAAAGGAAAATCCACAAAAGAACTGCTTGAAGAAAACGTTTCCAAAATAATAGCATCTTTAAACGGTTCCCATTTTATGCGCTGGGCCGATTTTGACGTAAAATTCCAAAGACCGATAAGATGGCTCGTTTCATTATTCAATAACGAAGAAGCCAAAGTTTCATTTTTAGACGTAACCTCGGGCAAAGTTTCAAGAGGTCACAGATTTTCGAAAACACAAGTTCCCGTTGACATTGAAAACTATGAACAGGAATTAATGTCTGCTCACGTCATTGCAGATGCCGAAAAAAGAAAAGCAAAAATCGTTGAAACTGCAACTCAGGCGGCAAAATCAATCGGTGCGGAAATAGTTTTTGACGAAGACCTGCTTGATGAAGTTACATACCTCACGGAATGGCCCGTTCCCGTTATTTGCGACTTTGACGAAAAATACTTAAAGGTACCCGATAAAGTTACTGTAACGGTCATGGCTGTTCATCAGAGATATTTCCCGTTATACAAAGACGGAAAACTTTTAAACAAGTTCATAACAATGGCAAATTTTGTCGGCACGGAAGGCTTTGACAACATAAAAGCGGGCAACGAAAGAGTTGTTACGGCAAGACTTGAAGACGGCGTTTTCTTCTTTGAAGAAGATACAAAAAAACCGCTTGAAGAATACCTCGAAAATCTCAAAGATATGACCTTCCAAAAGGGTATGGGCTCAATGTATGACAAAACCCTTCGTGTTGTTGAACTTTCAAAAGTTCTTGCGGAAGAAACAAAAACACCCGTTGAAACTATCGAAAGGACCGCAAAATTATGCAAAGCAGACCTTGCAACAAGCCTCGTTTTTGAATTTACGGAACTTCAGGGCTTTATCGGCTGCGATTACGCAAAACACAGCGGCGAAAAAACAGAAGTAGCAGAGGGTATCAAAGAACACTATTTCCCCTTAAATGCAAACTCGGAACTTGCACAGGGAATCGAAGGTAAATTAGTCGGCATCGCCGATAAAACAGATACAATTACCGTAATCTTTGCAAGCGGCGCAAAAATCAGCGGTTCGCAAGACCCGCTCGGCGTCCGTCGTGCCGCTCTCGGTATTTTAAAAACAATCTTATACGGTAACGTTAATATCAATCTGACAAACTTAATCAGAAAATCGATTGAACTTTTACCGGTACAGGTTGAAAACAAAGAAGAATTATTTAACAAAATTTATGATTTCTTCGTTCAGAGATTAACAATTATGCTTGCAGGAAGTTATAAAAACGACATTTTAGATGCCTGCCTTGCAAATTTCGACATTTTGGCTGACTTAAAAGAGTTTGTTGAAAAAGTCGAAAATCTCGTTAAAATTTCTCAAAAAGAATACTTTGCACAACTTGAAGAATCGGCAGGCAGAGTCATCAGAATTATAAAAGGCAAAGAAATCAACGAAGAACCCGATGAAAATCTTTTCAGAGAAGATTGTGAAAAGGCTCTTTGGGATTGCATTAAAACCGTTAACGAAAACCAATCGACAGAAAAAATCGCAGAAGATTTATCAAAATGCACCGAAAAAATCAGCACTTTCTTTGATAAAGTTCTCGTAATGGATAAAGATGAATCCGTGAAAAATAACAGATTAAAACTTTTAACTTTTATAAAGTGTAAATTTGATAAAATCTGTGATTTTTCAAAACTTTCAATATAGTCTAAAATCAAAAATACACAACAAAAAAGTAATGTTAAAATAAAACATTACTTTTTTATTTGCCAAAAGTCATATTAATACACGATACAATTTTTTCTTGAATACAATAAAATAATAGTGTAAAATTGGTTTTACGTCAGATATCGAGAGGAAAGGGCTCAGCCCGACAAAAAAATATGGCAGATGGTGTAACATCAACGGATTCATACAGCAAAATAAAAAGATTATCTACCGAAGAACTTGAAAAGTTATGGAATAAATATTTTCAGGACAGATCGAACAAAAAACTTCGGGATATTCTGATTGTTCAGTATGTCTATTTAACAAAATTTGTCCTTGGCAGAATTAAAGGCACCCTGCCCTCAACTTTTTCGGTTGACGATATTACAAGTTACGGTGTCGAAGGTCTTATTGATGCAATAGAAAAATTTTCGCCCGAAAAAGGCGCAAGATTTGAAACTTATGCCATTATGAGAATAAGAGGCTGCATTATCGACAAAATCCGTTCACAAGACTGGATGCCGAGAAGTGTAAGAAAAAAAATCAAAGACGTAAAAGAAGCGGCAGAAGCATTACGCCAGCAACTCGGCAGACCCGCAACTTCAACGGAAATCGGTGAAGCCCTCGGAATTGAAAAAGAAAAAGTCGATGCTATTCTCGCAGAAAGCACTTCCGTAAGTTCGTTATACGACAAAAAAGGTTCTTCCGACGAAAGCGTTGAAATCATTGATACAATCGAAGATACAAATTCCGTCAATCCGCTTGAAAAATTAGAGCAAAAAGATACTAAAAAAGATTTACAAATGGCATTAAAGAGCCTGCCTGAAAGAGAAAGACTTATAATGGTTCTTTATTACCAAAAGAACATGACCTTAAAAGAAATCGGCGAAACAATAGAAGTTTCGGAATCAAGAGTCTGCCAATTACACGCACAGGCAATCATGAAACTTAAAAATATTCTATCGGGTCAAAAATCGGAAAGAATGAAAAAATCAATCATATAAAAAAGGAGAGGAAAAAACCTCTCCTTTTAAATTATTTAGCCTTCATATTTTTTGAAAATCAAAACCGCATTACAACCGCCAAAGCCGAAAGAGTTATTCATTGCGACTTTAACTTCGTGTTTTCTGGATTTATGCGGAACATAATCAAGATTTGCAACTTCTTCGTCCTGATTATCAAGATTTATTGTCGGAGGAACAATCCCTTCCGAAATAGCCTTTATGCAGACAATAGATTCGGCACTTCCCGTACCGCCTATCATGTGACCCGTCATTGACTTGGTTGAACTTACCAAAAGATTTTTATTTGCGTCTTTGTCGCCAAACACTTTGGCAATAATTTGAGATTCCGCAATATCGCCCAAATGAGTGCTTGTGCCGTGAGTATTAATATACTGAACATCTTCGGGTTTTAAATCCGCATCTCTTAATGCATTTTTAATAGCAAGTTCAACACCCTTGCCCTCGGGGTCCGGTGCAACAGGGTCATAAGCATCGCTGCTCTGTCCGTATCCTGCTACTTCCGCATAAATTTTTGCGCCACGTTTTTTAGCATGTTCAAGTTCTTCAAGAACTAACATTCCCGAGCCTTCGCCCATTACAAAACCGTCACGGTCTTTGTCATAAGGTCTTGAAGCCTTTTGAGGTTCGTCATTATGTCTGGACAAGGTTCTTGCACAGGTAAATGCACCCATGCCCATATCGCAGATAATCGCTTCCGTACCGCCTGCAATCATAACATCTGCATCACCGTACTGAATGATTCTGACTGCATCGCCGACTGAATGAGCACCCGTTGCGCATGCTGATACAACCGATTTGTTAGGTCCTTTGATGCCAAACTTGATGGATATTTTGCCCGCTGCCATATTTGAAATCAACATAGGAACAGTAAAGGGAGAGCATTTTGTAAAACCCTTTTCAAGCATGGCTTTGTGATTTTTTTCAATTGTAATAAATCCGCCCGCACCTGAACCTGAAATAACGCCGATTTTTGTCAAATCTTCTTCTTCAAGGTTTAAGCCTGAGTCTTTGACAGCTTCATCAGCAGCAACAATTGCAAACTGGGTAAATCTGTCCATTCTCTTTGCTTCTTTTGCATCAATGTATTCTTCGGGATTAAAATCGGGAACTTCTGCACCGATTTTAACCAAATGTTTATCGATATCAACACTTTGTAATGTTCTAACACCACTGTTACCTGCAATAAGGTTTGACCAGAATTTTTCCATTCCGACACCGAACGGTGAAACAACACCCATGCCCGTAACTACTACTCGTCTTTTTTCCATTTTAATCACCTATAAATTAAAAAACGAGGAGCAAAATATTATCTATTTCCACCCCTCGTATTGTATTTATCTACATTTTAAAAAACTATGAATTAGATTCAATGTAATTTACAGCATCTTGAACTGTTGCAATTTTTTCTGCATCTTCATCAGGAATTTCGCAACCGAATTCTTCTTCAAATGCCATAACTAATTCAACCGTATCTAACGAATCAGCGCCGAGATCAGCAGTAAAGCTTGCTTCGGGAGTAACGAGGCTTTCTTCAACGCTTAATTGTTCTACTACTACTTTTTTTACTCTGTCAAAAACTGTACTCATGTTTTATTTCCTTCTTTTGAATTGAATAATCTACGTTTATATTATTATTATACTCAATGATTTTAATCATGCAATGATGTTTACAAAATTTAAAAGATTAAAATACAAGACCGCCGTCAACACCGATAACCTGACCTGTAATATACTTTCCGTCAACAGCCAAGAATTTTGCCGTTACGGCAATATCTTCCGCTTCACCGAGGCGTTTCAGAGGAATGTGTTCAGACATTTTTTCGGTATCCAAATCTTTTGTCATGTCTGTCTGTATGAAACCGGGAGCGATTGCATTCACCCTAATATTTCTTGCGCCGAGTTCTTTTGCAAGCGATTTTGTAAAGCCGATTAAACCTGCCTTTGCGGCTGAATAATTAGCCTGTCCCGCATTTCCCAATATACCGACAATACTTGAAATATTGATTATGCTGCCCGAACGCTGTTTCATCATAAGTTTTACAACAGGTTTTGAAACATAATATGCGCCCGTCAAATTAGTGTTGATAACGGCCTTCCAGTCCTCTGAATTCATTCTTACAAAAAGACCGTCACGTGTAATACCCGCATTGTTAATTAATACATCTATTCTGCCGTATTTTTCAATAATTTTTGCAATACCGTCATTTACGGCTTCTTCTTCCGCAATGCTGAATTTATATGCCGAAGCGTCCGAACCCATTGCCTTTAATTCTTCGATGGTCTGACTTGCGGCGGCATCATTTCCCGCATATACGATAGCAACATCAAAACCCGCTTTTGCAAGTTCCTTTGCGCATGCTTTTCCGATTCCTCTTGAACCGCCCGTTACAACGGCTACCTGTTTATCACCCATGTTTATTCTCCTTTTAATTCGTTTATTACCGCTCTTAATGATTCTGAATCATAAATATTGTACGTCTTTATATTTGCATCAATTTTTTTATTTAAACCTGCAAGCACTTTGCCCGTTCCGATTTCGATAAATTGTTCAATGCCGTCTTTAAGCATATTTTGAATTGTTGCCGTCCAGCAGACAGAAGAATAAATTTGTTTAACAACTCTGTCCTTTAAATCACTTCCGTTTGTGACGGATTTTGCATCGGTGTTTTCGTAAACTGCGATTTTGCCGTTTTTAAAATCATAAGTTTTAATTTTTTCGGCAAATTTTTCGGCAGCGCCTTTCATCAGTTCAGAATGAAAAGCTCCCGAAACTGCGAGTTCAAGTACTCTTTTTGCCCCTTTTTCCTTTAAAATATCAACGGATTTTTCAATAAGGTGCTTTTCACCCGTAATTACAATTTGTCCGGGACAGTTATAATTCGCAACGGATATTTTACCGTCTTTTGAAAGTTCCGTCAGGGTTTCTTTTATAACATCTTCCGATAAACCGATAACGGCGGCCATAGAACCATTTGTTTGATTTGCCGCTTCGTCCATTAACGAAGCCCTTATGCCCGTGATTTTTATGGCATCTTCAAGATTTAAAACGCCTGCCGTGTATAAGGCACCGTATTCACCGAGGCTGTGTCCCGCAACAGCGGCGGGCTGTAAATCTGTTTCCTTTTGCAAAGCCGCAAGGCATGCCAGAGATGTCGTAAGTATGGCGGGCTGGGTATTTTTTGTCTGTTTTAAAACTTCTTCGGGGCCATTAAAACATATTTCCGAAATCTTGTAACCTAATGCGTTATCAGCAGTATCGTAAACCTTTTTGGCTTCCTCATAATTCTCATATATATCTCTGCCCATTCCGACAATCTGCGAACCTTGCCCCGGGAAAATAAATGCTGTTTTTTTCATTGAATTGTCCTTTTTTATCTAAAAAACCGCAACTGAAATAACTTCGCTGCGGTCTTAATTATAGTATCAAATTTTTAATTTTCTACGCATTCAAAGAGGTTTGGTAAAATTCTTCGATTTTCTTGTTAACCTCTTTTTCAACCGCATCTTTTGCAACACGAATTGCATTTTTAATGGCATAAGGTGTCGAACGGCCATGACAAATAACCGTTATACCCTTTACACCGAGAAGTAAAGCACCGCCAAATTCTTCATAATTAATTTTCGTATATATTTTCTTCATAAAAGGTTTAGCAAGTAAGCCGATTACTTTTGAAAAAATATTTTCTTTAAACTGATTTTTAATCATAAAGAAAAGCATTGAAGAAGCCCCCTCAATTGTTTTTAACGCAACGTTGCCGACAAAACCGTCACAAACAATTACGTCGCAATTACCCAAGAAAACTTCTTTTCCCTCAACGTTACCGATAAAGTTAAGATGCTCTTTCTTCTGCTCAAACATTCTGTATGCCGCCTGAACGAGTTCATTACCTTTTCCACGTTCTTCGCCGATGTTCAAAACGCCTATTCTGGGGTTTTCAACACCTAAAATGTTCTTTGAAAAAGTTGAACCCATTATGCCGAATTGATAGAGCATTTCGGGTGTACTGTTTGCGTTTGCACCCGCATCAATTAAAACAACAGGTTTTTTCATTGACGGTAAAGTCAGACAAATAGCAGGTCTTTCAATACCGGGCAATCTTCCCAGACCGAATAAACTTGAAGCCATGGCGGCACCCGTAGAACCTGCCGCAACGACAGCATCAGAACTGCCTTTTGCAACTGCCGCTACCGACAATACAATCGATGAATTTTTCTTTTTTCTGATTGCCTGTCCGGGAGCCTCGCCCATCTCTATTGTTTCACTCGCATGCGTGATTTTTATATCGAGTTTGTCAGGGTCAATCTTAATTCTTTTGGGTTTCATAAGACCGTTACCCGAATAAACAATGCCTTCCTGTTTAATTCGGTCCAGTTCTGCATTAATTTTGTCTTCTTTTCCGACCAACTCTATGGGGACATTATATTCATAAGCGCCCCATACGGCACCCTCAACAATCGCTTTCGGTGCGTAATCGCCACCCATGGCATCTACTGCTATTCTCGTCATTCTTTATTTTCCTGTTGTATTAGTTTTCTTTATTTTCAGCGGCAACAACTTTTTTGCTTGCATTTACACCTTTGTATTGTCCGCATTCGGGGCATACTGTATGTGTCGGAATTGTTGCGCCGCAATTTTTACAAGTAGTAACTGCGGGAACAGTTGCTTTCCAGTTTGCTCTTCTGTGTCCTTGGGAGGATGCTCCCGTTCTCTTCTTTGGAACTGCCATTTTAATTGTCCTTTTCTGTTTTTATTGTCTTAAATATTTCTAATCTCGGGTCTTGAAGTTCATTTTTAATAAATTTATTTATCGCTTCATCCCCATTACAATTTATATCACAAACAAACTTATTTGGTAAAGATAAAATTAAAGTTTGATACATTAAATCCGTCAAATCAATTTCACGTGCCCCGTTCAAATCTACCGCAAAAAAGTTATCTTTTATCTCCGTTTCCTCTTTATACTCGTCATATAAGGCTTTTTCGGCATAAGTTTCATCAACGTCAACTTCCGTTTCATATATAAACTTTTTTAAACAGTTATCGCAGACGGCATTTATTTTCGCATAAACACTGCCTGTAACCTCAATAAAACCGCCCCCGATTTTTTTTACGGTAAATTCCGCTTTGGCAGGTTCAGCCAAATCAATACCCTCGGGGCTGTCTTCAAATTCAAAGTCAAGAGAACCGTCTTTACTTTGTTCTAAATCATCAAGCAAAACTAACATTTTATTATTGTATTTATTTTCTTCTTCTTTTGTCAAAAGTATTAAAATTTTGCAAAAAAAATGACCTTTCGGTCATTTTTTACATATATTTCGGAGTAGAAGCCGCTATCTGATTCGGAAGAACTTCATTAAGTTTTGCCTCTTCCGATGCCGCAACCTGCATTTGTGTCTGAATTACCTTTAATCGTGCTTCTAAATTGTTACTCATCATTGTCAGCATTTGCTTTTGGAATTCAATCATCTGCAAACTGCCTTCATCATCCTTCGGTATATTAGCAGCCATCTGTGTAAGCAAACCGAGTTTGCTTGTAATTCTTTCCTGCTGATTTTGAATTAATATTTGTTCTAAAGATAATTGGTTTTTTTTCGCACTTACCTGCATGCTTCTCATAAAAGATAAAAGATAACCCATACACAACCTACCTTGTTTCGTTCAGTGTTCTGCCCTTCAAAAATACGTGTTCGTTGTTTTGTGCTATAAGTTTCTGCATCTGGTCTAACTTATACTTTTGGTAATTTACACGGTATTTGGCCATTTTCATTTTCTTATCAAACGTTAAAAAATCTCTTATCTGAGACATAATTATTTCCGTAAAATTCTTAATCGGATTGTTTCTTGCCAGATAAGACTGCGCAAACTGAAGAAAATTTTTTAACTTTTGAAGATATTCCTGCACGTTACTATAATCCTTCCAATATTTTCATACCCAAAACATTGAAAATTTTGCTATTTTTCAGTACTATTTTAACATATTTTTACAAAAGAATAAAGTCGTATAATAAAGTTTTATGATGGCATATTTGCCTATTTTTATATCTGATTTTATAATACAAATGTAAAACAGGGCATTCACGATAAGGTTAATCATCATGGAACTCAATATCAAACATAAGATATTCCTGACAATCTTTTTTGCGGTGTTCCTTATATATTTAATTTTTCATCTTAATAATTTGGCGGGCGTTTTTTTTGATGTTCCTGCTCTGTTTTTTAAATCTTATTCCGATAACTCTGATTTTATCTTCTTTTCGGATATTACGGGACGCAATATTTGTTTATTGTCTGCATCGGTTATTTTCAATTTGATAATTAAATTGTTCAATCCCCCAAACCCGATAATTTATTACGTTGAATACTTTTCCTTATCATATTTCATAGTGCATTTGTTATTAATTCTCGCAAACTATATCCTTGCAAAAAAGACCAAGAGATATGATATTTTTATTATCTCGTTAATGTTTTATGCTATGTTCTGCATTCCTAATTTCATCTGGAATATAAGA